>NZ_CP085211.1:1556676-1868012 GCF_044797955.1 Idiomarina seosinensis
TCCCGCATTAAATCGGCCAGTCAGTTTCAGGTGTTGCCTCACCGTCAGCGGGTTGCTCCTCAGAACCGGCTTTTAAATGAACGATTAGAACATTTGCTACCCGATCTTATGCAGCAGGCAAAGCTGGATATGTGGCTGGTCATTAACCGCGAATACGCAGAAGATCCAGTTTACTTTTCCTTGGTACCACAACCCACCTTTGCTGCCCGTCGCACAACCATGCTGGTATTTAATCGCCTTGAGGATGGAAGCGTGGAAAAGCTGTCGGTTAATACATACCCGTTTGGCGATCCGTATCAGTCTTATTGGTCTGGCGGAGACATTGACGCCCAGTGGCAGGCATTGGCTCAGCTGATCGAAGAAAAAAAGCCTGACACCATTGGTATTAACCAATCAACCCACTGGCCCGAGGCTGACGGTCTGACAAAGGGCCTGTACGATCGGCTAACCGCTGCATTACCTGATCGCTATGTCGAGCGTTTACAGCCGGCAGAGCAACTCGTGGTGCGCTGGCTGGAAACCCGGACCCAAAGCGAGTTAAGCATTTTAAGCACCGCGGTGTCGCTGGCCCGTGGCGTTATTGCTGAAGCTTTTAGTGCCAGCACTATTACCCCCGATGCAACAACCACTGATGATGTTGCCTGGTATATACGCCAACGTTTTGAGGAGCTCGGATTAGATGCCTGGTTTATGCCCTACGTAACCTTTCAACGCGCCGGCAACCAATGCACTGAGGACATGCCGTTTTGCAGTGCAGGTAAAGGCCTGATAAAACGTGGTGATGTTTTACACACGGACGTGGGTATTTGTTATCTGAGCCAGTGTACCGATACGCAAGAAATGGCTTACGTGTTAAAGCTTAACGAACAAAGTGCTCCTGATGGCTTAAAAAATGCCTTACGAACAGGCAATAAATGGCAGGATTTGTTGACTCAGGAGTTTATTACCGGCCGCAGTGGTAATGAAATTCTGGCCGCCACGCGAAGCGCCAGCCAGCAAGCCAATATTGACAGCAGTACTTACACTCATCCCATTGGTTTTTTTGGGCATGCTCCGGGACCAACCATCGGTATGTGGGATAACCAGGGGTCGACAAAGATTAAAGGAGACTGGCTGTTATACCCGGACACCGCCTACGCCATTGAAGGCAACATTAAACAGGTACTGCCCGAGTGGGATAACCAAACAGTACAGATCATGTTGGAACAAACCGCATACTTTGACGGCAGTGAGGTTATTTATGCAGCGGGTAGACAGACACAGTGGCACCTGATTAGGTGACCAGGCTAACGGCACAACTGACGCCAAAATTTGCAACTTTAAACTGGCGTGTCTACCTTATAACCTAGCCACATTAAATAAGGAGCTTATTATGATGGGTCACGAAATGTTTGCCGGCATGGGCTTTCTATGGATGTTGTTCATTGGCTTATTGCTGGTCATTCCCACTTGGCGAATCTGTCAGCGAATCGGCTATCCGGGTCCCCTGGGCTTACTAATTCTGGTACCAATTGCCAATATTGTGCTACTGTATTTCATTGCCTTTTCACGCTGGAAACGCTTGTAAGAAAGCCAACAGGAGTGCCTCATTAGCGCTAGCAGTATCGTGCAGGAGCAACAACAGCTCCGCCAATTTCTTAAACAAAACCATCCTGTAACAGTACTCACCGGGGCGGGCCTAAGCACCGCCTCGGGCATTCCCGACTACCGTGACAGTCAGGGTAACTGGAAAATTTCTCCTCCCGTTCAGCACCGTGATTTTATGCAAGATGAGCAGCTACGCAAGCGTTACTGGGCTCGTGCACTGCACGGTTGGCCAGTGCTTTATCATGCACAGCCTAATAAAGCACATTATGCGCTGGCACAAATGCAAGGCGCTGGCGAAATCGGTACCATCATTACTCAGAATGTTGACGGCTTGCACCAAAAAGCAGGCGCCACTGACGTTATCAATCTGCACGGTTATGCCAATGAAATGATCTGTATGAGCTGCGGTGCAAAGTCGCCGCGACTGGATATGCACGAGCGTTGCCTGGCACTCAATCCCCAATTTGCCGACATGGCCGCGGCTCCTCTTCCCGATGGCGATGCTGATATTGAAGCTGACTTTGACCAGTTTGTTATTGCTGATTGCTTAAACTGTGGTGGTATTTTAAAGCCTGATGTTGTTTATTTTGGCGATACCGTACCCAAGACTCGAGTGGCCGAAGCTAAACAAGCACTGGACAGCAGCAGTGGCTTGTTGGTTATCGGTTCTTCATTGATGGTCTTTTCCGGCTATCGCTTTGCTCGCCAGGCGCACGCAAAAGGCCAGCCGATCGCCCTGCTGACCCGCGGTAAAACACGCGCCGATGACCTCGCCACGATAAAACTGGATGTGGATATCAGTGCTGTGCTTTAGCAAACAACGGAAAAACTATCCCACGCTATAAGAAAGAATCCTGGAAATATGGCTACGAGGTAAGCCCGTCTGTTGATGCCAGTGATTAATGGCTGCCTGCACCTGATTCAGTCCTTTTTTACTGGTGACTGATGCATCCAAGAGCTTATAATTTGTCAGTGCAGTAATGACATCGCTGGATAATACAAAGCCATCCCAACCCAGCGCCCGCAGAGCATACTGCGAGGTATTACCACCAAGCCGCGCCCCATGCTTCTTTAAATAAATAAGCAAATCTGCTTGTTGGCTGCCAGGCCACTGGGCAAGAAACCGGCCAAAACTGCCATACTCGTCAGCTACTTCTACGATCATTCTGGCGTTGACCGGCACCGTCATTATTTTTTGAAAGTTACGCACAATACGAGGGTCTTGAGCTAAGTCTTCCAAAACCTCCGGCGGCACCTGTTGCCAGTAAAAAGGAACAAAGCCCTTAAAAGCTTCTTCAAATGAAGGCCACTTGCGGTCAATAATCTGCCAGACAAATCCTGCCCGAAAAACGCAGCGCGTAAACAGTGACAGCACCCGATCATCAGGTATTTGTGCCAGCTCCTCATCAGATGCCACCCTGGGCATGAGTGCTAACATCGCCGACTCGCCGCCTTTGCGCTCGCACGCCCGCTGATAAAATACCGAAAAATCAACCGTGGTCATTGCATTACCTTGTCAGGAAAAACTTTGTGCTGCTTTAAATATCAGGGTTCCAATTGATACAAAAGCCCCCACTAATGGTACCCAGCGCGGCAGTATAAAGTGACCCTGAGGCTCACTTTCATCAGGATTACCCTTTAACCACCATAAACTGAAATTAACGAACGCAAAAACTGACAGCAACACGACGCTGGTCGCATTAGCCAGTTCGGTCAGTTGAAACGAAACCGCTAACAAAGCCACCACAGCCGTTGAAAGTAAAGTCCCCACCCAGGGGGTTTTTGTTACACTACTGACCCGACCTAAAATGGTTGGTGCATAGCCTCTGTTAGCCATACCATATGCAACCCGGGCAGCCATAACAACTTGCACCAGGGCGCTGTTGATGACCGACAAAATACTTACCACGCTGATTAGACCGACCGCCCATTCACCGTGGTGCCGCACAGGCTCAGCCAAAGGCGTATTGGCATCCGCCAGGGTGTCCGGAGGAATTGCCAAAACCAGTGCTGTGCTAACGGCCACATAAAGTAAAGCGGTTAACAGTAGACTGGCAATTAAGGCTTTTGGCATGGTACGGCGCACATCATGGACTTCTTCAGCCATGTTGACCATATCCTCGAAACCAATGAAAGCATAAAAAGCCAGTACTGATGCGGTCAAAATACTTAACCAGACACTGGTTTCCATTGCCGGAATAAACTGCCCCCACTCATAAGACGGGGTTTCTGGCATGCTAAGACTGGCTACAATGATGTAAATCAGCGTTCCAATTTGGATCAGGCTTATCAGAACAACTGTGCCAACGGCTTGCTTTACACCCCAGGCCGCAATTGCTCCAACCAGTAAGGTTACCCCCAGAGTTGCGAGCTTTGTCGGCAATTCCCAAAAATCGCTCAGAAAGTCAACAGTGGCGACCATCAGAGTTGCCGACGAAATCAGCCCCGTGGCAATGATTAACCACCCTACTAAAGCTGATAACCAGCGGCGCCCGAACGCTTTTTCCACATAACGGGCAGAGCCACCGGCGAAAGGCAAACGTGACGAAAGTTCGGCAAAAGCCAGAGCACTGAACAAGGCTAACAAGCCAGCTAATAAAAATGCTATCGGTGCATATAAGCCAGCGATACCGGCAACTTTACCTGAAAGCGCATAAAAGCCGGCTCCTACCATAGTCCCCATGCCATAAAAAACCAGCAGCCCAAAACCTATTGAGCGCTGCAACTGCGACTGTTGGCTACTGTTATTATCAGAGTCATGCACAGCGTTAACGTCCTCTGCCGGTGACTGTTATTATAGGTCTGAAGCGCGATTGCCTGTCTGAACCATCCTTTTTATCTCGTTTTCTTCAAGGTCTCTGACTTCCGTCAGTAGCTCCTCTGCAGAATCAGTATCCACCCGACCATACAAATGCGAGTAAAGTTCAAGTACTTGTTCGTGAAGATCAACTGTTTCGCCGGTGATATACTCCAGACTCTGCTCTTTAAAAGGGGAGTCCGAGTGGCCGTGTTCTAAAATCGAGTGGTTATCGAGGTAGTCGTAGACCAGCGTACTAAGAGCTTTTTCATCAGAGCGCTTGATAAACTCTCTTATCTGACATTCTAAAGTACTTTCGTGGTCGGCCAGATAGTCCAGAAACATCCGCGCCCGCTCCTGATCATTTTGTTCTGATGCCTTGTTCAGGCGGTTTTTTAAGTTTTGATGAAATAAAGCTGTCCACTTAAGTACATCTTCAATAGTCTCAACTCGCATCCAATTACTCCTTGTCAGTGTGAGCTACAACATTAAGTTTAGCAGAAATTTTACTGCGGTAATTCTGCGTGGCCTTTACCGCTTCGATAATCCAGCGTAACAACAAAATGTTTAAGTACGCCATAGCCCAGTAAGCCTTCGACCTCAACCCCACGGATCCGGCTGTGCTTAATTTTATAGCGCTCACCAAAATCGGCTTCGGCGCCGTCCATAGGAACCGCAGTGCTGATATCTTTTACCTTAAAAGGTCCAAAAATAACCGATGGCAGCTTAAAGCTGTCGGTATTGGCAAAGCCGTTAACGCCCCGTGACCAGGTCTGAGTAAGAGCATAATCATCAAGCCAGCCCTGACGAGCTGCCAAACCTCGCTTAATGTAAACACCACCGCTATTGCCGGTATCAAGAATCATCCAGACATCTTTTTCGTCATTAAGGGTAACCTGAATCAGCGGTGTGCCTGAGCCCTTCTGCGCCCGCATCGGAAGGTTCGCCACATCATCAAGGTTAAGAGCATCTCGCGTTGCAAGTCGCAGCTGTTTATTAGGGTAATCGAATTGAACAATAAAATTACGCAGCAGTGGAGCGCCAATAATTAAGGCATTACTGGAGTTGCTGAAGCTCGCGCCAACCAAATCGAGTGTCATATCCGAGTCAAAGAGCTTAACCGGAATACCCTCATAAACGGGTCGCCGCGATTTTTGATGGACACCTTTGACGTTCATGAAAGTTGAAATGTCATAATCCAACTCATGTTTTTTTAAAAATACTTCGTTAATAACATTGAGCTGGGAGCCGGAGTCAATAATTGCCCGGCCTTTAACACCGTTAACGCTAACCGTTATTTTGACGTGACCGCTATCTAATTCAAACGGTATCCATTCAGTAACACCAGCGCGGCTGGAAACGGTCAGGAAAAGTAACAAAGCTCCAAAAATAACGCGCAAACCTAACTCCTTGTTGGATTCGATGGTTTTACAAAAATTAACATTTTACCAACAAAGAAACTAGCATTGTATTTTTGACAAGGATTTTCGTTAAAAACCCTTAAAAGTCTTTTTTCCGTAGCGCTTTTTTCTGCCCCAACTGTTTTTTGCCGGTCAGTCGCTTTTCTTTAGCCGAACGGCTTGGTTTGGTTGGAATCCGCTTTTTTTGTACCTGGCCGACACTGCGGATAAGATCAATCAGCTGCTCCAGAGCCAACTCTCGGTTACGCACCTGACTGCGAGTTTCCTGAGATTTAATGATCACTTTGCCACTTTGCGTAATCCGGTGGTCGGCTTTTTTCAGCAACCGCTGTTTATAAAAATCCGGCAGCGAAGAAGCGTTAATATCAAAAATCAGTTGCGCCGCGGTAGCCACTTTATTGACATTCTGGCCACCGGCGCCACTGGAGCGAATAAACTGCCACTCTATTTCCGATTCGGCAATTTCAACCCGTTGTGACACTTTAATCATATTACTCGGCAGGTCCGATAAAACTGTCGATTCCTTCTTCTTTTAAGGCATCCAGGGCTTCAGCCAGTGCCTCTTCTTCTTTTTCAAAATAATCTTCCCAAAGAGTTGAATTATTATTTTCATCAACAATTTCTAAGATCCAGCCACTGTCTTCGGTACGATAAATGTCGATGTCCACGGTTTTTCCGCCGGCACTGTATTGCTGCGTATGTTTACTTTGAATAACTTCTTGTTCACTCATAAGGGGCTCTCTGTCGTTAATCCTGGGTTGCAGTTTAGCACTGTTTTAAGCCTCATAGCAGCCACTTCAATTTGCGTCTACACTATGCAGTAATGTCCACTCGAATAAAGGCCGGTCTATGCACAGTGCGTCACTTAACTCGTTAGGTCATTACTTACGAACAAAATGGGTGTCTCCACGCAGGATCCGGTTCTGGCTGGTAGTGTTGGTTATCCTTTACACCCTGCTGGGCTTTTTCGGCCTGCCATGGGCTGTTCAGTACGTGGCAGAAGATACCGCTGAGAAAGATTTTGACCGCGAGCTCAGCATAAAGTCAGTGCAGGCCAACCCTTTCACACTGACACTGCGTATCGACGGATTCGAACTTAAAGATACCGATGGGCAGCCATTACTGAGCTGGGAGCGTCTGTTCGTAGATTTTGCCTGGTCAAGCATCACTAATCAGGCCTGGACCTTTAAAACGATCCGGCTTGACAACCCACTCATTCACGAAGAGCGCTTTGTTTCCGGCGAAACCCGCCTATCCAAAATCATCGCTGAATCCAGCTCGCCGACAGATGCCGGCTCCAGTAAATCTGCAGCGTTACCAGCTGTGCGTATCAATCAACTGCTGGTAGATAATGCTAAACTGCGCTTCACTGACAACCTGACCAGCTCAGATGCCTCTGATAACCCTGAGCAAACCTCGCTGGTGCTCGAAAATATCCGCTTATCAGTGGAAAATTTTCTGCTGCCTGAGGAAAAATTCTTTCCCCTTAAGTTTAATGGACAATTAGCCCAAGGCGGTAACTTAACGCTTGAGGGCGAAGCGCGAATTTTGCCCTCGCTTTCTCTTAAGGCCAGTACCAGCATCAGTGATCTTGTCTTACAGCAGGCAGAACCCTATTTGCAGCAGTTCGCAAAGGTGCAGATAGACAGTGGCGCACTCAGTGTAAACGGTCAGATAAGTACCAATACTAACCAACCCTTCCAGTTCCGGGGCGCCGGCCGCATTGAAACCCTGAGCATTACAGAAGGCTCTGAAGACGAGGCACTTATCGGCTGGAAACGCCTCCAGACCGACGCCATCGAACTGAACCTGGCGGATAAGCGGCTTGAAGTTGACCCGGTCCAAATAGAAGGCTTGGCCGGGGAAGTCATTATACTGGCCGACAAGACCACCAACTTTGGTAAACTGATGGTGCAGCCGCGTACCGATGCAAAAGATGAAAAAACAAACAACAACAAGCGGTCGGGTGACGACCAGGACGCGCCTTTTAAAATCGCAGTTGAGCGCATTACACTAAGCGACGGAACTGTGCAGTTTACCGACAACTCGCTACCCTTGCCATTTTCAACTCGTATTCACAAACTAAACGGCGAGGTGTCGACCTTAAGCTCAGCCTCCGCGGAGCCGGCACGGGTAACGCTGGAAGGTGATGTTGCGGATTACGGCCTGGCGACAGCAGAGGGGGTCGTCAATGCCTGGCATCCAACCCGGCAAACCAAAATCCAGCTAAGGTTTCGTAACCTAAAAATACCCGATTACTCGCCTTATACCGTAAACTTTGCCGGTCGCAAAATCGCCGGCGGCAGCATGGATCTTGATTTGGACTACGCCATCGACGATAACCAGCTTGACGGCCAGAACAACCTTTTGCTGCATGATTTAAAGCTGGGGGAAAAAATGGCTTCCAGCGATGCCATGGACTTGCCATTGGATCTTGCGATAGCTCTGCTACAGGACAGTGACGGGGTGATTGATTTAACTGTGCCGGTAACCGGTAATGTGGGTAATCCGCAATTTGACCTGAGCCAAGTTATTCAGCAGGCCATAGGCAACGCTATTTCTTCCGTCGTTACAGCGCCCTTCAGTTTTCTTGCAAGCCTTGTCGGTGCAGAGTCAGAGGATCTCGGCAAAATTGAATTTTTGGCCGGACGCAGTGATTTGCTCCCTCCACAACGCGAACGTATTAACAAGCTGAAAGAAGCACTTAACCAACGTCCGCAACTGCAACTTGAGCTTGCCGGACCTTATAATCCCGACTTCGATAAACCGCGACTTAAGCGCAAAAAAGCGACTCAGGCACTGCAGAAAAAACTTACCGCAGAGGAACGCCAGGTTGAGGAGCCAAGCCTAACGGCAGAGCAAAATCAGGATATTATTGAGACAATGTTCACTACGTATTATCCGGATAAGAGCCTGACTGATTTAAAAGATTACTTCACCAAGAAGGCTCCAGAGTCAACTGATGAAGACGAACTGGATGCACTCTCTTATCGTAACTACCTGGCGGAACAAATTATAGCCGCGCAAACCGTTTCCATCGCAGAACTTAAAGCCGTTGCCAACGATCGCGCTGAAGCGGTTCGTGACGCACTGGCCAACAAAGATGCGGCAAGCGGCGTGTCAGCGCAACGGATAGAAATTAGTGAACCTGTAGAAGCCAAGCCAGGAGAAAGTGAACGCATTGCCATGGAGATTGGAATTAAAGCGGGTTAGCCATGACCCGCCAATCCATTAAACGGGCCTGGTATCATTCTCGCTACTAATTGCGAAGTTATTATGCTTTTTTAACGGCTACTGACATTCTTACACTTTAAATGTTTCTACCATTGACTGCAGTTCAGAGGCCATCCGAGCCAGCTCCCTGGTTGTTTCTGAAGTCTGTTCAATAGCCGTGGCATTCTGACTCGACATGTCATGAATAGACTGGGTATTAGCATTCATTTCTTCGCTGGTCATACTTTGTTGTTCTGCGGCACTGGCAATTTGTGTACTTAGCTCAAGGATAGTAGCAACCGACGATGTGATTGAAGACAGCGCCCGGCCCGACTCATTACCCAGCTTAGTCGCCTGCTCGGTATCTTTGCGGCACAGGTTCATCACCTCAACTGATTGGCGGGCGCTCGCCTGTAATTGCTCGATTATCGTAGCGATTTCTTGAGCCGATGTCTGAGTTCGCCCGGCCAGAGTTCGAACCTCATCGGCAACCACAGCAAAACCACGACCTTCCTGCCCGGCGCGGGCCGCCTCAATCGCTGCGTTGAGAGCCAACAGGTTGGTTTGATCAGCAATACCACTGATAACATCAAGTACTGCGGTGACACCCTCGGCACGCTGAGCAAGTTCATCAATGGTAATTCCGGCTTGCTCAATTTTAGCGGCGACTCCGTGAATTTGTTCTACAGTCCGCGACACAACCTGTGCTCCACTGTCGGCCTGGGCCTTGGCCTGATCAGCCGCTTCACTGGTACTGCTGATATTTGCCGACACATCTTGGGTTGTCGCACTCATTTCATTCATGGCGGTTGCCAGTGAATCAGTTTGTTGTCGCTGTTCGGTTATCGCTGAACTTGATTGCTCTGCTGTAGCTGACAATTCTTCACTGGCGGCAGAAAGATTGGCAGCGCTGCTGGCTACAGTCGCTATTGAGCGGCGCATACGTTCTGCAAATGCGTTAAAAGCGCGCCCCAAATCGGCAATTTCATGATTGCCTTTTACAGGAAGCCGACGGGTAAGATCGCCCTCCCCCTCGGCGATATCCTGCATCGCAAGCGTCGCCTCCCGCAGAGGCGCTATTACAGCGCGCACCAGCATCCACGAAATAAACGCCGCTAAAATTGCCGAAATAAGCAAAAATCCGAAGATAATCAGGTTCGCCCTGTCGGTAGTAGCAAGCAGTTCTTTTTTCTGGTCTGCACGAAGGTTCTCGGCTTCATTTTCAAGTTCACGAACCTGCTGCAGTAACAGCTCGTGCAAATCCTTTTGCTCAGCTTGAGCCTCGACAAATTGGAGGAAAGCATCGCGATAGTCGGAAAATTCTTGTCTTACCTCAGAGGCTATCTGTTTGCTGGACTCTCGCTCTGCTTGCGCAGCCATATCGGCTACCAGTATCAGAGCGGCCTCCAGCTCGTCCCGGACTTGTTTAACAGCTGAACTTTCCGGTTTAAGCTGAACATCCTTTTCATAACGGCGCGCTTCCAGTAAATATTTAATTAAGCGATTGGCCGCATCTGCCTCACGCAGCTCTTCAAGAACATCAGCAGCCGCTGCACCGTTATTAAGCAAAACCCGAACTTGCTGCTTTTGCTGTTCGCGGAAATCTTCCAGAACCTCGTCTGAAACTCGGGCTGCCTGTTCCATTAACAACTGCTGCTCTGCTGCCTGTTGATCAAGCTGCAGGTAGCGGCCAAAGTTTTTTTGATAGGCAGTTAGGTCTCGAGAAAGGCTGGTTAACAACGCCTCATTTTGAGCATTTTCAAATTGTTGACTTGTTTCCTCGATTTGACCGCTAATTGTCTCGATTAGATTGAGCACTTTCTCGGCATCTGAGGCCTTGCCACTAGATAAGTAATCTTGTTCTTCACCGCGCAATTCAAGGACATATTTCACAATTCGATTTGCGTCATCAGCTTTATCGGTGCGATCGATAACTTCGTTAAGCGCAAATATAGCGATAACTGCCAGTATTAATGTAACAACAAACAGCGCCGCAGAGCCCAAAATAATGCGCATTCGCATCGTCAGACGATTTAAAAGGTGACTCACTGATTTTTTCCTTAAATAAACCCGAGCAAAGCCGGCTAAAATGAAACACGCCCTTGCAGGTGTGCTGATGCATATAATGGGGTTGACCGTTTGAATACTTATACCCACAACGGTTTTTAGGAGCAATCGGTAAATTTAGCGTTGTTTTTGTTTGCTAAGAGTCGTAGTTCTCAAGGTATACGGGGCCTGCAGAGTAAATAAAAGACTAGAGAGTGGTCATTTTCAGTCGCTAAATTACGTAATTATACGTACATTATTGTTAACCTCAGACAGTAACCTCCGGACACAAAAAGACTGCCTGCGCCGGAAGCAGCGTTTTCGGTTACCTTGACGAACAGAGGAAATACTACGAAGCTTGGTAGCGAAACAACTTTTTAACAAGTAGGTATTTAAAGATGAGATCGCTCTCGTATGCAGTTGGTCTTATCGTTGTGACAGCGGTGGCGTTTGTGCCGGACTCAGCGAGCACTCGGTCGGACTCAGAGCCTACCCTGCAGGACAATACTATCTTGTATGCGGGGTCGGAATATTACCCGCCGTTTGAATGGCTGGATGAAAAAGGCAAGGTACAGGGCTTTATTAGCGATTTGCAGCGTGCCATGGCTAAAACCGATAACACGAATATCGAGTTTCAGCTGTCCACCTGGAGAGCTGCCCTCGATGCTGTTCTCGATGGCAAAGCCGATGCGGTTGCCTTAATTCCATCGGATGACCGAAGTGACTCTTTTAGCTTTACACAGCCTATACACTATGTCAGCCATGGCATTTTTTCGCACGTCGACGGCCCAGAATACACCCAGTTGTCACAACTTACCGGGCAAACCGTCGCGGTCGCTGAGCGGGCTTTCGCCGAAAGTAAGTTGCGCTCACTGAACCTTGATCTAACCCTGCTTATCGCATCTGACGAGCTTGACTGCCTGCGTAAAGTCGACAACCACGCAGCTGATGCCTGCATCGAAGTCAATATCACCTCGGACCAACTCATCAACCGATACGATTTAGCCGTCACTTCTGCGGGAATACAATTTTGGCCTCAACCCTATGCTTTTGGCGTAAAAAAAGGCAACGACGCCTTACTTAATCAACTGAATAATAAACTGGCCACTATTATTGTTAACGGGCAGTACGAAACCATCTATAAACGCTGGGAACACTTACTTGAACCTGACACCCACGGCATCCGGAACACCCTACTCAATGCGCTTTGGTTTATCGCTCCACTGATCCTACTGGCGCTTGTCGCACTTTACTGGTCCGTAACGCTACGTTACAAAGTCCGCCAGAAGACGGCCGCATTGCGCACCGAGTTGCAGCAGAATAAAGCCTTGCAGCGACAGCTTGAATTTAACGCAGCGCATGACAACATCACCGGCCTATACACCCGGACTGCCTTTTTTGGCAAGTTAGATACTCGTCTGCAGCCGTGCGCTGACGGTGAAACAGAAGCCGTCACTCTGGTCACCATACAAATTACTAATATTGAGCCCATAATCACAGTGTTTGGTTATGAAACGGCTTATAGCACCGTTACAAAATTTGGTGAGCGCCTTAAAGCAATGGACCAGTATACCTGCGCCCACTTTGGTTCAGGCCTGTTCGCCTTAACTCTGCAAGAGGAGTCGCAGCTTGATGATGTGATTGACACGTTACGTGAACCCTTATTTTCTGCCGCCGGAGAAATTGAACCACAGCTTGCCTTTGGCATCGCTCAATCTCACTGCTCTGTAGAAAACATCGATGGCGCCGAACTGGTGCGTCGTGCTATCACCGCCTTAACCGCAGCGCAAAAAAGAAAAGTCCAGTATTGCATCTACAGTGATACTGATGAGCCCGATATACAAAATTTGCAGCTGCTGAATGATTTTCACAGGTTTGGTTGCCAGCAATTTCTGCTGCACTTCCAGCCCCAGTTTGATATTACCCGGCAACAGATTTCACACGCCGAAGCCCTGATTCGTTGGCAGCACCCCACACTGGGGCTTGTCCCCCCTAATAAATTCATTCCTCTACTGGAACAGTCCGGAGGCATTAAACAGTTAACTTGCTGGGTTATTGAGCAAGCCGTTAAAAAAATACAGCAGGACGCCATGGGGGATGCGCAAAAATCGCTAACACTGAGCGTGAACATCAGTTGTCACGATTTGCTGGATGACCAATTTCTGCCGTTTGTCCGCAATGCGATCACCGATATCAATCCATCTCAGTTACTGTTCGAGATTACGGAAAGCGGCTTGATCGAAGAGTCTTCTTATGCCAAAGAAGTCATCTTTAGCCTTGCCTCGATGGGCATTGGTTGCGCCGTTGATGATTTTGGTACTGGCTACTCGTCACTGTATTATTTGAATGAACTATCAGTGGAAGAAATTAAACTGGACCAGGTATTTGTTAGAGCTATCTGTAACAGCCGCAGAAGTTTGACCATTGTTGAATCAACCATCACCCTGGCCCGTGACCTGGGCCTAAAAACAGTAGCCGAAGGAGTCGAAGACCAGCAAACTTTAAATAAACTTATCGAGTTAGGCTGTGACCGTATTCAGGGCTTCTACATCGCCAGACCGATGCCGGAAGAGCAACTAAATCGTTTTTTGACGGCGATTAACAACCCCGGTGACAGCAATTAACTGTGGGCGTTTAGAAAAGGCAAGGCAATAAAAAAGCCGCTCGATTGAGCGGCTTTTTATATGGAATTGGTGGAGCTGGCGGGAGTTGAACCCGCGTCCGCGATACCTACATCCTCGGTACTACATGCTTAGTCAGTCTTTTAATTAATCAGTGTGACGCCGACTGACAGGCTTCACAACTGACGAGTCCGATTGGTTTTAACGCTTCAGCTCCGGACGAAGCATCCACGCGAGTCTGCTTTGGTTTGAGCCATCCTGGTCCGGTCTCGCAGACAAAGCGCCGGGGGATGGGCTTAGCGGGTTATTAAGCCGCTAGAGCGTAGTTGTCGTCGTTTGCAACTATAAGGTTGAGGCTTTTTACGAGGCCTGCCTCACCTCGGCATGCACCTTGGGTTTCGTGTATCCCGTCGAATCCAAATCAGCCCCAAAGTCTTACTGATTTAACGCGAATACTATAACTCAGACCGCGTCTAAGTGCTATAAGTTCCGTTGCTGAGCGATTATTTACTGAGCATTTCGGAGTAATTAAGCCATGTAGAGCACTTTTTCTACTAGCTCTCCAATACCCGCATCAGCATCAGCCGGTGTTTCGGCCAGCATATAGGCAGGTGTCGTTACCAGTTGATATTTGTCATCTACGACAATATCCCGCACACCACAGTCAATGTGCTGTCCGCCCATGCTGCTTATTGCGCCGGCGACGTCTTTATCGTTACCAACGGTCAGCTTAACGCCCTCGCCATAAATATGAGGTAATAAAACCGGCGCAATGCACATGTACCCGGCTGGTTTATTAGCTTCTTTAAAACCACGACCAATGGCCAGCACTTCATCATTAACGGACATGTCGGCGCCCTTATTTGCGAAGTCGCAAAAGTTCTTGGCAACACCGAAACCACCCGGCAATATCAGCGCATCAAAATCTTCGACCTTTAATTGGCTTAAAGGTTGCACGTCACCGCGTGCTATTCGTGCTGATTCAACCAGCACGTTACGTTTCTCGCCGGTATCTTCATTTTTTACATGGTTAATGGTGTCTGCTTGGGCGATATCCGGAGCGAAACACTGGTAGCCTGCCCCTTGCTTGCTGATATGCAGCAGTGTCAGCACCGCTTCGTTAATTTCAGCACCATCGTAAAAACCGGCGCCTGATAGTAAAACAGCTACTTTTTTCATCACAAACCTCGCGTTCGGTTGTTTGTTAGTCAAGTTCTATTTCTTTGTCATTTTGTTTACGCCACTGCCATTCGTTTTCTAAGGTGGCACTGGGCTGAAGCATAGCAAAGTCCAGCTCGTCCACTGATTCGCCCGATTTTAATCGTAACGGCAAATCCGGATTAGCCAGCCCTTTTTTACCTACCGCCAGTAATGCGCTGGGATAATGAGATGCGACATGTTGATAGTTGTTTTCGTCAATGCCGCCGTTAACAATCAACTGAATATCGCTGAACTCCTGCACGATTTCGGCCAGGGACTTATTACTGCCGCCTTTAAAAGGCTTGCGGTTAACGTCACTGTCTGTTGTATGGATGTAATCTATGCCGGCCTCTTTTAATGCCTTAACCAGCTTAATCATTGCTTCTTCGCCTTCGGGCCACTGATAGTCGGGATCGGTTATTGTGATCTGACTCAAGCGGATACCGACAATAAAATTCCCTTTCGCCGCTGCTTTGGCTGCTTTAACAACCATAGCGACATAGGTCAGCCGATGCCCAATATCACCGGACCATTGATCGTTGCGGCGGTTAAAATAATCACTCAAAAACTCGTTCAGCAGATAGCCATTGGCTGCATGCAGCTCAACACCATCAAAACCTGCTTCCCGGGCTCGGTTAACGGCCCCGACAAATCCTTGCATCACCGCATCAAAATCCCGCTCATCCATAGCTTTTACTTCCGGCCAGCCGTCGGCGTCACCATACCAGCCCAGCGGCTCACCTTTGGGCTGAACAGCGCTGGGTGCTATCGCCGTATCGGTATATTCATTATGCTGACACTGAGCACCGGCATGCATTAGCTGTAAAATAAACTGACAGTTATGCTGCTTAACCCGTTCAACGATCGTGCGCCAGGCATCCGTTTGTGGTGCATCACTGATGCCCGGTTGATGACTATACCCCTGACTGGCTTGCTGATCAGTGTAAACACCTTCGCTGATAATCATACCCCAGCCGCCTTTGGCAAAGCGTTCGTAATAATCGCCCATCAATTCGGTTGGCTTGCCTTTTTTATCCGCACTGATGCGTGTCATTGGGGCAACCACCAATCGATTTTTAAGTTTGTGTCCTTTTACTTCGTGACTATCAAACGCTGAACTCATGCTCAAATCCTTATTTTGTAACCACATCTAAACGCTGTTAAGCATAGTCATTGTGCTGGATTAGGACAAATTCAACCCCGCTACCCGGCAAAACTCAGCTTGTTAGTGCTTTTGGGAGTACCGTTTGCATGGGCTTTCGTGATAAACTTGCGCGCAAATTTTGACCCTGTCGAGGATTTCCCGTGAGTACCAATAAACCATCTCTTAGCTACAAAGACGCAGGCGTGGACATCGACGCAGGCAACGCCCTGGTTGATCGAATTAAAGGCGTTACCAAACGCACGACTCGGCCCGAGGTTATGGGTAACATTGGTGGTTTTGGTGCCTTGTGTGAGTTACCGACGGGTTACAAAAAACCCGTTCTGGTATCAGGTACTGACGGAGTCGGCACCAAATTGCGACTGGCAATCGACTTAAAACAGCACCGTGGCGTGGGTATCGATTTGGTGGCTATGTGCGTTAACGATTTAATCGTACAGGGTGCCGAGCCGCTGTTCTTTTTGGATTATTATGCGACCGGTAAACTCGACATCGATGTGGCGGCTGATGTGGTCAGCGGTATCGGCGATGGTTGTGAACTGTCCGGCTGCGCACTTATCGGCGGTGAAACCGCTGAAATGCCGGGCATGTATGAACACGGTGACTACGATTTAGCCGGCTTTTGCGTCGGAGTGGTCGAAAAAGATGACATCATCGACGGTAGTAAAGTTGCCGAGGGCGATGCATTGATTGCCTTAGGCTCAAGTGGCCCGCATTCAAATGGGTACTCGCTAATTCGTAAAATCATTGAAGTCAGCGAAGTTGATCTGGAATCTCACTTACACGGCCGTTCGCTGGCAGAGCATTTGCTGGAGCCGACCAGAATTTACGTCAAACCGGTACTTGATCTCATTAAACAGCTTCCTGTTCATGCCCTTTCACACATTACCGGAGGTGGTTTTTGGGAGAATATCCCACGTGTTCTGCCAGCCGGCTCAAAAGCAGTAATTGACGGTAACAGCTGGGACTGGCCGGTGATTTTTGACTGGTTAAAAGACAACGGCAACGTCAATATGAAAGAGATGTACCGCACCTTTAACTGTGGCGTCGGTATGGTCATAGTGGTACCGCAGGAAAAAGCTGAGCAAGCGGTGCAGTTGCTGAGTGATGCCGGCGAAAACGCCTGGAAAATTGGGTTTATCAGCAAAGCTGAAGAAGGCGAAGAGCAAGTCGATATTTTAGCCGACGAAACTCGCTAAGGCTTAATGATGAAGCGCATAGTAGTACTGATTTCGGGCACTGGTTCAAATATGCAGGCTATTCAAGAGGCCTGTGAGCGTGGCCAGGTTGCTGGTCAGGTGGTGGCCGTCATATCCAATAAAGCAACAGCCAGAGGCCTCAGCAAAGCAGCCGATAAAGGCATTGCCACCGAAGTGTTATCACACAAAGAGTTTGCCAGCCGTGAAGATTATGACGCCCAACTGATGACGCTTATTGATCAATATCAGCCGGATCTCGTTGTCCTGGCAGGTTTTATGCGTATCCTGACCGGCACTTTTACACGTCACTATGAGGGTCGCATGCTTAATATTCACCCCTCATTGCTGCCCAAGTACAAAGGAGTTAACACTCATCAGCGGGCTCTGGATGCAGGTGATCAGGAACATGGTGTTAGTGTGCATTTTGTCACTGAAGAGCTGGACGGGGGCCCGGTCGTTTTACAGGCCAAAGTACCGATCTTTGAAGGTGACTCCAGTGCCGATTTACAAGCTCGGGTACACGAGCAGGAACACCGGATATATCCCCTTGCTGTAAACTGGTTTTGTCAGGACCGGCTTACTCTGCAAGGGGGTCGTGCTTTATTTGACGGCAAACCACTTGGCGAACAGGGGTACGCGGCCGACTAGTTTTTTTCCTTTTCATGTCGCTGCAGTTTCTGCAGCGACATGGTGGCCTGCTCCTCACCTTCTTTAAATTGCCGGGTCTGCACTAATAAATAATTTAATTCTGGAGCGAACCAAAAAAAGGTCTGTCGGCGGTCAGTGTCTCGCACCCGTTGCACTTTAACTGCGTTGAGCTCGCCGTAAGGTGTCGTTAATTTCTCCTCCTTCAGGATCTCATAGCGATAGTTATCGGCCCGGCCTTTTTCATCAATAATGGGGTACTCCAGCGGTTCAGCTTTATTAGCGACATCCAGCCGCAACTTTTCTATCACGCTGGCCTCATCATACAGCTCATCCTGCCACTGAATATCAATCAGCCGCCCACTGTCAACGTTACGAATTTCTTTGCTATCGGCGTCAAAAGTGGCATGGAACGATTTATCAGAGCCGGTACCTGAACGCATGTACAAAAACTCCATCGGCTCAAAGCTCTGGCTTTGTCGGTCGTATTTAAAAACCGAGCGCGTTTCGCGCACATCCGACAGGATAAACCAGGAAATATCGGTTTTGCCCCTCAGCTGCCACTCACCTTCCGGCGAAACCTCAAGTTTCCGATAACCTTCGCCGTATTCGCTGCCACCACGAGTAATGAGATACTCCGCTTCGTAAGGCTTCAATGTTACTGGCTCCGCAACAGCGGCTAACGACGTGCAAAACAGTAGCAAAGCTAATGCTTTTTTCATTGCTGGACCTCTTAATTTTTCCATACACCCCGGGCTGCAGAACAGCGCCAGAGTAATGCTTTAAGTTATTCAGACTAATTTTTCAAACGCATGTTCAATTTTTTCTTGAAAATAAGTGCGACATGCTTTAGTTTGGCCCTAATATTACTGGTCAGACCTCTAATTTGGAGCATAACTATGAGTGTCGCACTGTGGATCATCGCAACCTTAGTCGTTGCCGGTGTATTAACTTATAAACGAGCAAGCTTGCTGGGCTTTAGTCTGGGACTGGTTGCCATGTTCGCCATTGGTGGCATGTTCAACATTGTCGGTCCGGTATTATGGATTTTACTGGCTATTGTATTGGTACCAGTTAATGTTACCAGCTTGCGCGAAAACTTCCTCACTAAGCCGATATTAACAGCTTACCGCAAAGTCATGCCAGAAATGTCAGATACTGAGCGTGATGCGCTGGAAGCAGGAACTGTCTGGTGGGAAGGCGAGCTTTTCGCCGGTGATCCCGACTGGAAAAAGTTGCTGGACGTACCTAAGTCGGAACTGAGCGCTGAAGAGCAGGCCTTCTTAGACGGCCCTTGTGAGGAAGTCTGCAAGATGCTGGATGACTGGGAAGTCACTCATGAGCTGACGGACATGCCGCAGGACGTCTGGCAATACCTTAAGGACAATAAATTCTTCGCGATGATCATCAAAAAAGAATACGGTGGTCTAGAGTTTTCTGCTTATGCTCAGTCGCGGGTGCTGCAAAAGCTAGCCGGTGTCAGTACAGTACTGGCCTCAACCGTTGGCGTCCCTAATTCGCTCGGTCCTGGAGAACTTCTGCAACATTATGGAACAAAGGAACAGCAGGACCATTATTTGCCACGCCTTGCTAACGGCGATGAAATTCCCTGTTTTGCATTAACCAGTCCTGAGGCCGGTTCAGATGCAGGAGCAATTCCGGATTCCGGCGTGGTCTGCAAAGGCCAGTGGAACGGCGAAGAAATTGTTGGTCTAAAACTTAATTTTAATAAGCGTTACATTACCCTGGCACCTGTTGCTACGGTCATTGGGCTGGCCTTTAAAATGTATGACCCAGAGGGTCTGTTAGGCGAGAAAGAAGAACTGGGTATTACCTGTGCGCTTATTCCTCAAGACACCCCGGGGATGGAGACTGGTCGCCGTCACTTTCCGTTAAATGTGCCGTTTCAGAATGGCCCGGTGCGCGGTAATGATGTGTTTGTGCCGCTGGATTACATCATTGGTGGCGAAAAGATGGCTGGTAAAGGCTGGCGGATGCTGGTCGAGTGCTTGTCGGTTGGCCGTGCAATCACACTGCCATCAAACAGCGCCGGTGGGATAAAACAAATGGCTCTTGCAACCGGTGCCTACTCGCGCATCCGTCGCCAATTCAAACTGCCTATTGGTAAGATGGAAGGCGTTGAAGAGCCCATGGCACGCATTGGCGGCAATGCTTATTTGATGGACGCGGTTACCACCTTATCAACGGCTGCCATCGACCTGGGTGAAAAGCCTTCGGTTATCTCAGCCATTGCGAAATATCATATGACCGAAAAGCTGCGGTCATGCATGGATGATGCTATGGATGTACACGGCGGTAAAGGCATTTGTCTGGGTCCAAACAACTACCTCGGCCGTGGTTATCAGGGTGTGCCTGTTGCCATTACGGTGGAAGGCGCTAATATCCTGACTCGCAGCATGATGATTTATGGTCAGGGTGCTATCCGCTGCCATCCGTTCGTGCTTAAAGAAATGACCGCGTCGGCAAAAGAAGGCTCTGCTGCTCTTAAGGAATTCGATAAAGCCATTTTCGGACATATCGGGTTTGCTGCCAGTAACTTTGTCCGTTCATTATTTTACGGCTTTGGTGGTCACCGTCTGAGTGATGCACCGGGCACCAACGCCACTAAAGCTTACTACCAGCAAATGAACCGTTTCAGTGCCAACCTGGCTCTGTTGTCGGATGTTGCGATGGGTGTATTAGGCGGTAGCCTTAAGCGTAAAGAGCGAGTATCTGCGCGCCTTGGCGACATGCTCAGCTATCTTTACATTGCCTCGGCTACGGTGAAACGCTTTCATGATCAGGGTCACCTTGAAGATGATAAGCCGCTGTTGCATTGGGCAATGCAGGATACCCTGTTCAAACTACAGGAAGCTCAACTGGCACTGCTGGAAAACTTTGGTGCTGTAGGCACAGTGATGCGCGGCATTATGTTCCCTCTGGGTCGGTTTGTTAAACGCCCGAGTGATAAAACTGACCACAAAGTTGCGCGTCTGCTGATGGAGCCGAGTGTTACCCGAAGCCGCTTAGGTGAAGGGCAATTCTTAGATCCCGAAGGTCACTTCGGACTATTGGAGCAAACCTTACAGGATATGATCGCCTGTGAAACGCTGCATGCGAAAATCTGTAAGGCTGCGGGTGAACGCTTTAGCTTTACTCAACTGGATGCGTTGGCCGACAAAGGGCTTGAACTTGGCGTTATTAGTGACGATGAAGCCGACTTAATGCGCCGGGCTGAAACTGGTCGCTTGCGAACTATCAACGTAGATGACTTTGACCCGGCTGATCTGCTGGCCGGCAAAGCAGCTTTTGATTACGCATTAAAAAATTTAGCCGATGATAAGGCCGCCTGAACGTAACGGTTAACTATCAGCCGATAAAACGGCTCTCCTGCTGGAGAGCCGTTTTTTTATGGGTGAAATTTGGGTAAGATACGCCGAGATTAAAATTATAAAACGAGTTTTCTTTATGCAGTCTTCGAATAATAGCTATGATGCTACCAGCAAGCGCGGCTGGTTTACCCGTTTTCTTGATAGTGTTGAGTGGCTCGGCAACTTGTTGCCCCACCCCATTACCCTGTTTGCAATCTTCTGCCTTTTCATCATCGTCGCCAGTGGTATTGCTGCGTTTTTTGACGTCAGCGCTATTGATCCGCGCGATGGCGAAACCGTCATTCCTGCTGTCAGCTTAATGACTGCTGAAGGCGTACAACGTATGGTTACCAATCTGGTAACTAACTTTACTGGCTTTACGCCACTGGGGACGGTCCTGGTTGCTTTGCTGGGGGTCGGTGTTGCCGAACGTTCCGGGCTTATATCGGCGGCAATGCGCGGCCTGGTAATGAAGGCTCCGCCTCAGCTCATTACGGTAACCGTTGTATTTGCCGGCGTTATTTCTAATACCGCTTCAGAACTGGGTTACGTGGTATTGGTGCCGTTGGCCGCAATGATTTTTTATGGCCTTGGCCGCCATCCTCTGGCCGGTCTGGCAGCGGCTTTTGCTGGTGTATCCGCCGGCTACAGCGCCAACTTGCTAATCGGCACTGTTGATCCATTGCTGTCGGGCATTACCGCCGAGGCCGCCCGCATTATTGACCCTGAGTATACGGTTGGTGCTGAAGCCAACTGGTACTTCATGATGGTGAGCACCTTTATGATCGCCATATTGGGGGCACTGATTACTGATAAAATCGTTGAGCCTAAGCTGGGCAAATATAACAGTGAAGAGGCCGCCATGGACCTGAGCGACCAGTCCTCGATGGAGCCACTAACGGTTCAGGAAAAACGGGGACTATTATATGCCGGTTTGAGCATTGTGGTGATTGCCGCCATTCTGGCACTGACGGTGGTTCCTGAATGGGGTATTTTGCGCCATCCGGAAACCGGCGATGTAAAAGGCTCTCCCTTCTTAAAAGGTGTGGTTGTTTATATCTTCTTTGCCTTTGCTATCCCCGGGTTTGTCTATGGTCGCACAGTGGAAACCATGAAAAACGATCGCGATGTTATCGATGCTATGTCGCACAGCATGAGTACCATGGGCATGTATATTGTCTTGGTATTTTTTGCGGCTCAGTTCGTTAACTTCTTTAAATGGACTAACTTCGGTACTATTTTTGCAATTAATGGCGCCGAATTTTTGACCAGCATGGGGTTAACAGGACCCTTATTGTTCGTATTTTTTATTATGATCTGCGGTTTCGTCAACCTGATGCTAGGCTCTGCTTCCGCTCAGTGGGCTATTACTGCACCTATTTTTGTACCCATGCTGATGCTGGTCGGCTATGCCCCCGAGGTCATTCAGGCGGCTTACCGTATTGGTGACTCAGTAACTAATGTAATCACACCAATGATGAGTTACTTTGGGCTTATTCTGGCGGTAGCAGCGCGCTACAAGAAAGATCTGGGTATTGGCACTCTAATTGCGATGATGCTGCCTTACTCGATGATTTTCTTTGTTGGCTGGACTATTTTGTTCTTTATCTGGGTGTTTGTCTTTGGCTTACCGGTTGGCCCCAGCACACCAACCTATTACAGCGGTTAAAGCAAAGCTGACTTGATCAGGATTAATGGCTTGTCAGCACGAGCCATTAATCCCTGCCCCGGTAAGCTTGCGTGGCAAATTCGTCCGGACGCTCCAGGGTACCCTGCTCGCGGGCAAACTCCGCCAGCGCTTTAGCATAATCAATACCGGTATTGTTAGCGCGCCCCTGTTCGGTCAGCTCATAAAATGTTTGGTAACCGTCCTGGCCGCCAGCAACAAAGCTGTTAGTCACCGCCGTATAGCTTTCTTGTAACTGCATTGATTGCCAACGATCACTTTCTTTATCCCAGATCTGAATGTCTGACACTCGATCGCCATAACTCTGGGTTAAATCAACCGAGTAACGGATGCCTGCACCATAAGGATAAGCCCGCGTTGAGCCGCCATCAGAAACTGAATAGGCAAGCGCTTCTTCCAGTACCTGCTTAAGCTGCGACCCGGTAATCTCAATTGAAACCAGGGTATTGGCAAAAGGTAATATGCTAAACGCATCACCTATGGTGAACTCGCCGGCTTTGATGTCACCACGCACCCCACCACCATTTTGCAAAGCAAAATCAGCTTCCGGTACGGCGTGAAGGAAGGCTTCAGCGGTTATCCGATGTGCGCCGGAACTGATCACATCAGCACAACCTGAACGCCGTGGCCGGTCTATTTCCTGACTGCAAATGGTTTCAGGAACCCTGGCCAGCACTTCACCGGAAAAATCTTGCACTTTTTCCTGATAATCATTTAACAAACCCTGAACTTGGCTATCTGGCTTAACAAAGCTAAACACACCGCTTTGCTTTAGCGCGGCTTTAATTGGTTCAAGGGTAGTAACTGACCCTTCTGTCGGCTGGATCTCTTGCCCCAGCAGAAAGTGCGGCCGACCGCCGCAGCTGGCTACTTGATCACCGTTAAACTGCACCTGCAATTCGCCGACCACTTGACTGTATTGATAAGCATGGGCTAAGCAGACGGTTTCGCCATCGGCATTATTAATGACTGTGGGGTAAGGGCCAGCAGCTTCCATGCCAAACTCAGAAAAATCGCCCAGCAGAGTATGAGAGTCGCCGCCAATAACCACATCTACCGCCGACAACTGGGTTACCAGCTCCAGATCGCGGGCATACTGGATATGGCTCAGTAACACGATTTTCTCGATACCCTTTGACTGCAGTTCAGTAATTGCCCTGCGAGCGGCCGAAAGTTCGTCTTCAAACTCGGTGGTTGCATCGGGTTGCGACGATTTCTTAGTTTTCTTTGCAATGGTCAGACCCACCACCCCAACGGAGTGACCGCCGCGCTGAAACACAGCGTACGGCGAAAAAGAGTCGCTCATGCTGGCTGGTGTTAACGGCGACACACCCAATGCCGGCTTAACGTTAGCCGACAATTTTGCGGTCGGGCATGCCGGTGTTCCCAGCTTGTCCAAAAACTCTTTTAACCCGGCATCGCCTTTATCAAACTCATGATTGCCGATCGTAAAGGCATCAAAGCAGACCTTATTCATGACCTGAGCGTCAACCTCGTTGCCGAACAAGGTAAAAAAGAGGCTGCCGGTGATGGCATCACCGGCGTGCAACGTCAGCACATTATCATGCTGTTTACGCAGTAACTCGATTTGCTTTGCAACCCGGGCAAAACCGCCACTATTGACCTGCCACTGCTGGCCTCCCCAACTGAGAGTTCGCTGTTTGGGCAGTAAATTAGAATGGTGATCATTGACGTGAAGCACCGTCAAATTAAGCTCTTGCGGCGCTTCAGTCGATTGAGCAGCGCAACCGCCGAGCAATGCTGACGCAAGCAGTAAAACCGGCAGTCTCAATAAGCTCATAGCAGTTCCCCGGGTTAGTTTTAATCTTTAATCAGACCGATTTCACGTAAACGTTCCATCAGGTAATCGTCTGCAGTAATTGCCGGATCACGCTGCGGGTTCTCATCGCTGATGCACGAGGGTAGCGGTGTTATCATGACATCAGGATTAAAGTGCAGGAAAAAAGGAATCGAATAGCGTGATTTCGCGCTGTAAGGCGCAGGCGGATTGACTACGCGATGTGTCGTTGAGGGTAATACATGATTTGTCAGGCGCTGCAGCATATCGCCCACATTACAAATGATTGCCCCTTCAATAATCGTTACCGGCACCCAGCTACCGTCTTTTGCCAGTACTTCAAGGCCGGGTTCGCGTGATCCCACCAGCAGGGTCAGCACATTGATATCTTCGTGAGCCCCGGCCCGCACAGAAGGCGTCCCCTGGTCGATAATCGGTGGGTAGTGCAACGGCCGTAAAATAGAATTTCCGTTATTAACTTTATCGCGAAAAAAATCCTTTGGCTGCCCTAAAAATACCGCCAGGGCATCCAGGACTTTGTTGCCCAGTTTGTCCAGCTCGCGATAAATCGCGGTCATATCCTGTTCAAACTTCGGCAGCTCCTTTGGCCAGACATTGGGCAGTAACTGTGGATATTTTGGCTCGCCGTCGACTTCGCGGCCTACATGCCAAAATTCTTTCAGGTCGACGTGTTTAGCGTCTTTAGCAATTTCAGTACCAAAGGGTGTGTAACCGCGCGCTCCGCCTTCACCGGGGCGGTGGTACTGCATTTTAACCTCTTCAGGCAGCGCAAATAGCTCGCGGCAAGTATCCAGTGCCCGCTCGATCAGCGCGGTGTCGATACCATGATGAGTTAACGCAATAAAACCATATTGGTCATAGCCATTCCCCACTTCCTGGGTAAATGCATCAAAGTTTTCGTTGTAACGACGCATATCAACGTGAGGGATAGAATGAGAAGCAGACTGCATGGGATTGTCCATTAGTTGGTAGTTTTTTAAGAAAAATAGACGCGTATTTTAGGCCGATTGCGGTTTTTTCACAAGTTGGCGAGCAGGTCTCTGACCGGCCGGAAACTCTTGCGATGAATTGGACAAGGGCCATGCAATCTCAGTAGTTCAAGGTGTTTGGCGGTGCCATACGCTTTATGTCGGTCAAATTCGTACTGTGGGTATTGCTGGTGCCACTCCAGCATTTGCCTGTCACGTTCAACTTTTGCCAAAATCGAGGCGGCTGCTATACAAGGTTCGCTGGCGTCACCGCCAACGATGGCTTCGGCAGGAACTCTGAGTTGCGGAACCCGGTTGCCATCCACCAGCACTTTGACAGGGCTAACCGGCAACGCATCAACCGCCCGTGTCATCGCATTCATCGAAGCCCAGAGGATATTGATCAAATCAATTTCATCCACTTCAGCTTGCGCAATAGCCCAGTACAACGCTTTCGCTTTAATTTCTTCGTTAAGCGCGTTACGTTTTTTTTCGGTTAGTTTTTTTGAATCATTCAGACCAATAATCGGATTTTCCGGATCCAGAATTACAGCTGCCGCAACCACTGGCCCGGCAATGGGTCCACGACCGGCCTCATCGGTTCCACAAATCATACAATCTCACTTGGTTAGTCTATTAAATAATGGTTATGATAGCGCTTTATTACGTCATTATATATTAACCTGAGGTTCTCATGGCTGAAAATCCACAACCAGACCGCGAACAGATGGAAAAGCCCCGCGGCCTGTTAAACCGTATGCTGGACAAAGTTGAATACGTTGGCAATAAATTGCCTGATCCGGCGGTTATGTTTTTTGGATTGTTACTGATTGTCTGGGTCATGTCGTGGCTTTTTTCCGGCGTATCCTTCGATGAAAGACACCCCTTAACCGGCGAAGCCATCAATGTGACCAACTTGCTTAGTGGCACCGAAATGGCTGCTTTTCTTGCTACCATGGTCGACACTTTTATGGGCTTTGCGCCACTGGGAGTGGTGTTAGTGGCGATGTTAGGTGTTGGGGTTGCAGAGCGCTCGGGCTATATTAATGTTGCCATTAAGTTAATGCTTAATGTCACCCCAAAAATGTTGCTGACGCCGGTATTAATTCTGGTGGCCATTGTCAGCCATACAGCCGTCGACGCTGGTTATGTTCTGGTAATCCCCCTTGGCGGCGTTATTTTTTATGCTGCAGGAAGGCATCCACTGGCTGGTATTGCAGCGGCTTTTGCCGGCGTATCCGGCGGTTTTAGTGCTAATTTCGTGCCTTCTGCTATTGACCCCTTATTGCAGGGCTTCACCCAGTCGGCTGCCCAGCTTATTGATGCGGATATGCAATTAAACCCGCTAAATAACTACTTTTTTACTGCAGCCTCTTCAATTTTGGTTATTGGCGTTGGCTGGTTCCTTACCGACAAAGTGGTTGAACCGCGACTGCGGGGTACCGAACTGGATGGCGAGCAAGAACAAATGCCAGCTCTGGATGACGTTACCCCACGTGACCGCACCGCTTTTTACTTAGCCTCACTGACCATGGTTATCGGCCTTTTACTGTTATATTTTTCAGCCACTATGGAAAATTCACCTTTAGCCGATCCGGTAACTGGTGAGCTGGCTTCCTTTGCAGCGCCGCTAATGGGGATGATTGTCCCGTTGATTTTCTTATTGTTCATTATTCCGGGTATCGTCCACGGGTTCGTTTCGGGTAATTTTACCAACTCCCAGGACGTTATCGGCGCGATGACTAAATCGATGGAAGGAATGGCCTATTACATGGTTATGGCGTTTTTCTGTGCCATGTTCATTAAAGCCTTTGGCGATTCTCAGCTTGGTACTCTACTATCGGTGAAAGGCGCTAATTTCCTTGCCAGCCTCGAGTTATCCGGCGGTGTAACTATGGTCGGCATGATATTCCTGGTGGCTTTTATCAACTTATTTGTTGGCTCTGCTTCGGCTAAATGGGCGTTAATATCGCCTATTTTTGTGCCAATGCTGATGCAACTGGGTTATTCGCCTGATTTAACCCAGGCGGCCTATCGTGTTGGTGATTCAAGTAGTAACATCATTACGCCATTACTACCTTACTTCCCGCTGGTTGTTTTGTATTGCCAACGCTACGTTAAAGGTACCGGTATCGGCTCACTGGTCGCTATGATGTTACCCTTTACAGTATCGTTGTTGGTATTATGGTCGGCGTTCTTGATCCTCTACTGGACACTTGGTATCCCTCTGGGTTTCCAGGCTAACTACACTTACCCGGCAGGTTAACATGACCGCGATTAAGCAAAAGACCATTTGGCTGACCGGTGCCTCCTCGGGCATTGGTTTAGCCCTGGCCCACCAGTTAGCGGCCTGTGGCGCCCGGCTAATATTAACCTCACGCCGGTCTGCACAATTAGAACAACTACGCCAGTCGCTGCCCAACCCCGACTCCCATCAGGTGTTGGCGCTGGATCTATCGGCACCCGAGCAGGCAAAATCCGAGGCCCAGCAGGCGTTAGCCGATCAGACCATTGACGTGCTGATTAATAACGCGGGTATTTCGCAGCGCAGTAGCGCTTTGCAAACCGATCTGTCGGTGTACCGCCAATTGATGGAAATTGATTACTTTGGTGTCGTCGCGCTAAACCAGGTGGTGCTGCCGCAAATGACCGAGCGTCAACAGGGTCATATTGTTGCTGTTGCCAGTGTTGCCGGTAAAGTTGGCAGTAAACTGCGCAGTGGCTACTCAGGTGCTAAATTCGCGGTAGTGGGATACATGGACTGTTTACGAGCAGAAATGGCCGAGCACAATGTACAGGTAACCAGTATTTTACCGGGCTTTGTAAACACTCAAATTGCGATTAACGCATTGCAGGCCGATGGTAATCAGCAAGGTCACAACGACCCGGAGATCGAGTCGGGAATTAGCGCCGAGGCTTGTGCAGCCGGTATTATTAAAGCCATCGAAGCTAACAAAGCCGAAGCCATTATCGGCCAAGGGTTAAGCGCTATGGCACCGCGCTTGCAACGCTTTTTTCCTGCTTTGGTGAGACGAATTACCGCCAAGCGGAAAGTTTAATCCTTGCTTACCAAGTCGGGATTGAAGGTTACTTCCCAGAGATAGCCTTCAGGATCGGTGAAGTAGCCGCCAAAACAGCCCCAGGGCTGTTCATGGGCGGCTTTATTAACTACCGCGCCGGCCGCGGCTGCTTTTCTTAACAGCTGCTCTGCTGCCTCCCGGCTGACCACATTATGACTGATTAAAACCCCATGCCCGGTTACCGCACAACTCGTTTGACGCTGCAGGCTTTCACGCGGCCAAAGCGCCAGCTTGAGGTTATTATTCAGTTTAAAAAACGCTACCTGAGTATCCTGCTCAGGCTCACCAACAACACCTTTTGTCGGTAACCCAAGACCCTGATGATAAAACTTTGTCGCTTGCACCAAGTCGTCAACTGCTAAAGTAATCACCGAGATAATTGGTTGCATATCCACTCCTTGTTTCAGTATCCACAGTATAACGATTTTAAATACACATTAAGCCGTAATTTACGCTATTCTCGCGATAAATCAGCAGAGATAGTAGTCCGGAGGCCAGGTGGCGTTAAGTGCAAACGATAAACGGGCAATGATATTTGCACTGGCTGCGGTCCTGCTATGGTCGACAGTCGCCACCGCTTTTAAAATAACCCTTAACTACCTAACCCCGCTGCAAATGGTTACCGGCGCCAGCACCGTATCGTTTCTTATTTTGCTGGCCATTGCCCTGGTACGTGGTAAACAACAACTATTGCTGTTGGAACTGCGCCGAATGCCACTGTATTACTTATTAATCGGGCTGCTCAACCCCACCCTATATTATTTGGTGCTGTTTCAGGCTTACCATTTGTTGCCGGCCTCAGAGGCGCAGCCACTGAATTATACATGGGCTATTGCCCTAACCTTTATGGCGGCGGTTTTCCTAAAACAGAAGATCCGCAAACGGGACTGGATAGCCAGTGCGTTTGGTTATTTAGGTGTACTGGTCATCGCCACGCGCGGCGATGTTCTGGGGTTAAGTTTCTCTAATCCGTGGGGCGTTTTCTGGGCGCTGTTATCCACCTTTTTGTGGGCCAGTTACTGGATCATTAATACCAAGCGAAATGCCGAATCGATCGTGCAGCTGGTGCTGGCTTTTGGCCTGGCACTGCCTTTTTTAATCGTGTTAAGTTTGATCACTACTGACTGGGGTACAGTTCCCTGGCAGGGCTGGTTAGCAGTTAGCTATGTTGGATTATTCGAAATGGGAGTGACTTTTTTGCTCTGGATGACTGCCATGAAAACCGCCAGTAACACCTCGTTGATCAGCAATTTAATTTTTCTATCGCCATTTATCTCGCTGTTACTGTTAAATCAAATCATTGGTGAAACAATCCACCTAAGCACTATCGCAGGCCTGGTGCTCATCGTCAGCGGCCTAATCTTCCAGCGCTTACGCCAGTAGCTTTCGCCCCGACTTCGTAGCTTGCGTCCTGACGTCGTAGCTTGCGTCCTGACGCAAGTAAAACTCCGACGCAAGTAAAAACAGGGCATCGCCATCCAACAATGCAACACCCTGCCATCAAAGAAAAGGTCGCGTCAAAAACGCAACCTACACCATATTAACTAACATGCTGGTCGGGTCTTCTAAAAATTCCTGCCAGCGTTTGTTAAAGCGGGCGATGGTACCACCATCAATAATTCGGTGATCGCCTGACCAGCTTACCGTCATAATCTTCCGCGCAACCACATTACCATTAGCATCAAAGCGAGGCAGTTCCTGCACTTTGCCTAAGGCGACGATTGCGGCTTCCGGTTTATTGATAATCGGCGTTGCCACAGTGCCGCCAATAACCCCAATATTGGAGATACTGATAGTGCCCTGCTTCATATCCGCCTGTGGCAACTTACCTTCGCGCGACGCCTGGGTCAGACGCGTTACTTCGTTGGCCACGTCAATGATGCTCTTGTTCTGCACCTGTTTAACGTTAGGTACTAACAAGCCAATCTTAGTATCGACCGCCATGCCAATATTGTGATCATCAAAGTACGTAATTTCAGTGCAGTCTTCATTAACCTGCGCATTCATTACCGGGAACTCTTTGAGCGCCAGCGACAGAGCTTTGATAAAGAACGGCATAACCGTTAAGCGAATACCCTTTTCTTTATATTGCTCTTTCAGCTTTTCACGCAATGCGATCAAGTCGGTAACGTCGAACTCATCCGCATAAGTAAAGTGCGGAATCGTACTGACCGACTTCATCATCTGCTTCGCCATTGCCGCTTTCACGCCACGAATTGCTTCGGTGCGAGTGCCACCTGTTGTCTGAGCGGCGGCAGGAGCTGCTGCTGTTTCTGATTTTTCTGCAGGGCTGCCAGACACAAAGTCTTTGATATCTTGCTTTAATACCCGGCCTTTTTTACCTGAGCCTTCAACATCTGCGATGTTGATGTCATTTTCCCGCGCTAAACGACGCACTGCCGGGCTGGCAACCGCTTTGCCCTGGCGGGCTTTTTTTGGCGGTTCAGCTTTGTTACTCGCGTCAGGGACGGGAGCTACGTCATCAGAGCCAGTGTCATCGGAGGCGGAAGCGCTGCTCTGCTCTGCTGCTGACGCTGTGCCGCCCGCAGGCTGTAATGCAAACAACGGTTTGTGGACTTCGGCAATATCGCCTTTTTTGTGATACAGCTTAACCACTGTGCCGTCGTCTTTCGCCGGAATCTCAACCGTCGCTTTGTCCGTCATTACTTCGACTACCGGCTGATCTTCTTTTACTTCATCACCTTCAGAAACCAGCCATTCAACGATTTCGCATTCAACAATACCTTCACCAATGTCCGGCAAAATAAAGTCTGTTGTATCGCCACCGGTTGAGGGTTGTTTTTCCTCAGCTTTCGGTTCTTCTTTTTTAGTCGGCTCGCTTTCTTTAGCAGGAGTCTCATCAGAAGATCCGTCAGCGGGCTTAATCGCAAACAAGGGCTCGTGTACTTTAGCAATATCGCCTTTTTGGTAATACAGCTTTTCAACCACGCCGTCGTCTTTAGCAGGAATTTCCACCATGGCTTTATCCGTCATGACTTCAACCACGGGTTGGTCTTCTTTTACCTCGTCACCCTCGGCAACCAGCCATTCAACGATTTCGCACTCTACGATCCCTTCGCCGATATCGGGCAGAATAAAGTCTTTACTCATGTCGATGGGTCCTTAGTAATTCATTGAGCGTTTAATCGCTTCATAAATTTTTAAATGATCCGCCATATATTCTTTTTCATGACACAGCGGATACGGCACGTCGATGCCACAGACACGGGCAATCGGTGACTCAAGATATAAGAAACACTTATCCTGAACCGTGGCCGCAATTTCACTGGCAAAGCCGCCGGTAATAGGTGCTTCCTGGGTAATCACTAAACGACCGGTTTTTAATACCGATTGAGTTACGGTTTCAACGTCCCATGGGGATATCGTACGCAGGTCAATGACTTCACAGGAAACGCCGTCTTTCTCAGCTTGTTCAACCGCTTTTTCCGTCATTTCCATCTGCGCGCCCCAACCCAGAACGGTGATGTCATTACCTTCTTTGACCACTTCGGCTTTACCCAATGGAATGGTGTATTCTTCTTCCGGAACTTCGCCAGTCGACGCACGGTACAGACGCTTCGGTTCCATGAACAACACCGGGTTTTTGTCAAAAATAGCGCTTAGCAATAGCCCTTTTGCTTCATAAGGATTACGCGGCGTGACAATTTTAATTCCTGGAGTATGGGCAAAATAGGCTTCTGGTGACTGTGAATGATAGTGACCGCCTGCGATACCACCGCCGTATGGCGTACGAATGGTTAACCCACCCACGTTAAATTCATTACCTGAACGATAACGGAACTTGGCTGTTTCGTTCACTATTTGGTCAAACGCAGGAAAGATATAATCGCCGAATTGAATTTCGGCGATGGCGTAGCTGCCTTGAGACGCTAGGCCGTTCGCGAATCCAATAATGCCCTGCTCAACCAATGGTGTATTGAAGTTGCGGTGCTTACCGTATTTTTCGGTAAGACCCGAAGTTGCACGGAACACACCACCAAAACCACCGGTGTCTTCACCAAAGCTATACACATTGTCATGCTTGGCCATCGCCAGGTCTAATGCGCTGTTGATGGCTTGTAGTAAATTCATTTTAGCCATTAGTCCATTCTCCCTGACGTTTTGCTGTAGGCATCCGGATACTTACGAATATGTTCTTTTAGCTCGTCTAACTGCTCTTTCAACAGCTCCGTCGGCTGGTCATATACATCATTGATGAGTTCATCAATATGCGGAACCGGCACTTTTTCTGATTCTTTTAAGGCTGCCAGAACCTTGGCTTTAACTTCTGCGTGATGTTCTTCTACGTGGTCTTTGTCCAGCCAGCCCTCGTTCATCATCCATTTTTGTAAACGATCAAGCGGATCTTTGGCCTGCCAGTCAGATTCTTCCTCACGGGTACGGTAGCCGGTTGGATCATCCGAGGTTGAGTGTCCTGACATACGATAAGACATTGCCTCAATCAGCACAGGTTCGTTTTCTTCTACGGCCAGGCGGCGCGCTTCCTGTGTTGCTTTTAGCACAGCAAACACGTCATTGCCGTCGATACGGATGGTTTTCATACCATAGCCAATACCGCGTGGGGCGATACCATCACCGCCGTACTGCTCGCCTTGCGCTGGTGTAGAAATGGCATAGCCGTTGTTACGGCAGAAAAAGATAACCGGCACTTTATAAACCGATGCCATATTCAGCGCAGCATGGAAGTCGCCTTCTGAAGCCGCGCCCTCACCAAAGTAACAAATGGTACACTTACCGGTTTTATCCATTTTTTGACCAAAGGCATAACCGGTCGCTTGCGGAATCTGAGTCCCCAAAGGCGACGAAATGGTCATAAAGTTTAGCTCAGCGCAGCCATAGTGAACCGGCATCTGACGACCTTTACCTAAGTCTTTTTCATTAGAGAACAGTTGATTCATAAACTGCTCAACGGTAAAGCCCCGGTACGCCAGTGCACCTTGCTCACGGTATTGACCCATAATCATGTCGCCGGCATCAAGAGCGGCGGCTGAGGCCACACTTTCAGCCTCCTCGCCACGCGATGCCAGGTAAAAGCTGATACGCCCCTGGCGTTGTGCGGCTATCATGCGCTCATCCAGAATACGAATAAATTGCATGGTATCGTGAATCTTCACAATCAGCTCTTTATCATAATCCGGCATATCGGCATCTTTATGAAAGCTGCCATCTTCTTTTAAGATTTGCAGCATCGGAATTGTGACAGAATCTTTATCAAACCACTTTGGCTTGGTCACAATCTCTGTATTGTGTTTTTTATCCTTGGCCATAACCTTCTCTTTCGGTTGTCAGCAGGGTGGAAAATTGCCGCTACTTTACCTTTACGTAAAGTGCTATGCAAATAGCACACTGCTCTTTAATCAGTGCGCTAAGTGTAAATAGAAACGCACAGTTTTAACAGTTTATCTGGCCCGCTTAGATCAGTTCCAGCGACTCAGTCGGTACGCGCACAACCGTAAGCAGTGCTCGATGACCCAGCGCAACCCGGGCATTAGGAAAAATAATGTGCTCATTATCATGTAACGCCCTTACTTCATTGCCGCCATCAAAGGCGAGCACGTCACCTTTATTAAAAGCTGTGAAGTTTGCGGTTTGGTCAGCAAAATTAAGCTCAAAATCTTGGTGTTCACGATTAATCGTCTGTGCTTCGGCAAAAATCTGGTGCTGTTCCGGTTTAAAAGGCGCTAACGTCGGGTCGGCCTGGCCGATAAGCTCGCGTAGTGCCTTTTCTGCCGCCGCAAAATCCTCTCGTCTGTTTTCACCAAAAGGACGAACTTTACCCAGCTCGACAGTAAAGGCGTGGGCATCAAACTGATGAGCACTAAAATACGAAAAAGTGGTGGTCGGCGCTTGATTCAGTAGCACCGTATCGACACCGCAGGCTAACAGAAACTGCAACTGCTCCTGACTGTGTGGTTTGCCGTGAGTATAAGGATAAACGGCGAATTTTTCGCGCTTTGAATCTCTGATGGCCGTGTGTAAATCGTAATGAAAGCGCTGCCGTTTACCGGCCGGCGCCTGAGTATAAAAACGCTCTACATAAGATTCTATTTTTGCCGCGCGCTGACCTTCGGGGCTGGTGTTGTCACCTTTGCTGTGCGCTCCGCTAAACAGTCGATTCATATTCTCATCAATAAAGCGACGGTCAGCATTAATTGAAGCCGGGTTGGCAATAATAAACAGCGTGCGATGCTTGACCGGCTGCTGCTCGGCAATAATATCCTGAATAATATCACGGCATATTTCGATTGGAGCGGTCTCGTTGCCATGTACAGCGCAAGAAATAATGATGTCTTTGTTGCCGGCTTGCTCAGGCTCTGCCAGTAAGATACCACTGTCCCAGATTGTCAGCTGCGTATCGTTACTCAGTTGCCGACTAAACTGTTGCTCCACCCCCCAGGGGTTTTGACAGGTCCAGTTGAGAAAATCATCAAATACGTTATTCAAAATTCGCTCCTCTTATTTTTTGCCGGGTACAAAGCCATGAGTCGCTAAAAGATCACGCAGTACACGTGATTTGTATTCACGCCGGTACAGAATAAAAACCACAATGCTGCTGGCAATAATTAACATCAGCGGGTGCAAAAACCAAGCAAGATAGGCCAGCGCAAAGTAGTACGTCCTTAGGCCTTTGTTATACTCGTGTCCGGACTGATCAAGCACTTTGGCAGCGTGATGCGCAAAGCGGTCGCTCTCTTCGCGACTAAGCCCCTGCTGTTGATATTTTACCGAGGCGCCCAGCAGTACCGATACAAACCCAAACTGCCGGATAGACCAGGTAAACTTAAAAAATGCGTAAATGAAAATGAGCGCCAGAATGGCCAGCTGAAACTGTACCATGATGACACTGGAAGCCGGTGCCAGCGGCAATTTTGCCAGAACCTGGACCACTTCTTCGGCGTGAGCTAAAACCGTAATAACACCCGCCAGTACTAGCACGGTCGACGACGCGAAAAAAGTAACGGTGCGTTCAACATTACCAATCAGCGCGGCATCGGCAATTTGGTGCTCTTTGCGCATGACGGTCTGCATCCAGTCAATCCGCAAAGTACATAAAATACTCGACAACGAATGAGTTGTTCTGGCGCGTTTTCGAGCAAATAAAGAGTAGCCAATCCAGGTAAAAAAGAAGAATATCAGGGCGATAAAATCGAACAATGAGAGCAGCATTACGCTGTTTCCTTAACGGTTTTTATCAGATTAATGACCGTATCTTAACAAATTATCGGGCTGAAAAGTAAAAAAGCCGCACGATGTGCGGCTTTTCACTACTCACAGTTTAATAGTTCTTTAATGCTTCTTCTGTGGTCATGTCTTTTGGCGCCGGCGGTTTCATCAAGCCATACCAGGACAGTAATGTTCTTACGCCACGCTTGCTATCGGACAAGATTAAATACAGGCAAGGAATCAGCAACAGGGTAATGACTGTCGCAAAGATAATGCCAAATGCCAGCGAAATCGCCATAGGGATCACCAGCTGCGCCTGGAGACTTTTTTCCAGCACAATGGGTAGCAGACCAAAAAAGGTCGTCAACGAGGTTAGAGTAATCGCCCGGAAGCGCCGGCAACCGGCATCTAATACTGCGTGACGTAAGTCGGTACCGACAGCTCGCGCTTTATTGACATAGTCAACCATTACCAGGCTGTCGTTCACCACCACGCCCGATAACGCAATAATGCCAAACAAGCTGAGAATACTGACCGGCATGCCGAGCAACCAGTGCCCAAGTACGGCACCAATCATACCAAAAGGAATGACCGACATGATGATCAGCGGCTGGCTATAGGACTTCAACGGTATTGCCATTAACGCATAAACAGCCAGCATCGCCAGCAACCCACCGAGTGCCAGTGAATTAGTTGCCTCCGCTTCGTCCTGGGTTGCTCCCTGTAGCTTAAAATCAACCGAAGGGTACTGGTCAAGCAGCGGTTTGATTTTATCCTCGCGGACTTCTTTGACCACCCGAAAAGGTTCTACCTTATCCTTGTCGACACGAGCGCGCACGTTAACCGAACGCTCACGATCGATACGCGTAATGGTTGAGTAGCCCTCGGCAAATTCAATATCGGCTAATTCAGTAAATGGAATTTCTGCCCCATCCGCTGTGCGTAATTTCATATCCTGCAAATTACCGACTGATTGCCGTTGTTCTTCGGGGTAGCGAACCATGACCTTTATTTCTTCGTCGCCGCGTTGGATCCGTTGCGCCTCAGCGCCATAAAATGCGTAGCGAACCTGAGTTGCCAGTTCTGCCAGATTAATTCCCATGGCTTCAGCCAGCGGCTTGGTCTGTAGCAAGATTTCATCTTTGCCGTCGCCAAAGGTATCTTCAATATCAAATACGCCGTCATATTCGCCCAGCACGGCTTTCAACTGATCAGCAACCGCTTTTAAATCGGTTAAATCATCGCCAACTAACTGAAATTCGAGATCAAAGCCGCCGCCACCGCCAATTCCTCCCTGGAAATTAACACTGCGCACACCGGCAAGCTCCGGAACCGCTTCACGCCACTGGTTGACAATTTCATAGCCATCGATATTGCGGTCTTCACCTTTTTCCAACTCGGCAAATACGGTGCCGCTTTCGGTACCATTCATCCAGATGTTGGTGTGCCGCACGACACCACGACCCTGCTCTTCTTTGACGTTATTATCGACACTGTTCAAAGCTCCGGCAACACTGCTTAGCACTTCAATAGTGCGTTCCTCTGAGGTACCCGGCTGCATTTCGACCCGCGCCTGGATAAAGTCACTGGGGATATCAGGAAAGAACACCCATCGCACAATACCCCCGCTTAATAAGCCAATCATAAGTATCATTAAGGCCACGAAACTGGCTAAGGTGGTGTACCGGTAATGCAGGCATTTTTTCAAAAACGGCCGGTAGTAGTTTTCTACAAAGCGCTGAATGCCGCTGGAGATACGGTTACGGAACCGCTGGAACGCGTTAGCTTTTTCGCCTTCCGCCTTTGAGTATTTCATTTGTGCAATATGAGCCGGTAAAATCCATTTAGATTCAACCAGGGAGAACGCCAGCGCCAGTATCACCACATAAGCAATGGATTCCCAGATGGCTCCCATCCCCCCTTCCACCATCAGCATGGGCAGAAAAGCAACCATAGTGGTTAGCACGCCAAAGGTTGCCGGTATCGCTACCCGCTTGGCGCCGGCCACTACATTATCAACACTCTGACCCTTTTCCTCGATTTCCGTATAGGCACTTTCACCAATAACAATGGCGTCATCCACCACTATCCCCAGCACCAGTATGAAACCAAACAAGGAAATCATATTAATGGAAATGTCGAACATGGGTAAGGGCATCATAGCTATAGTACCGAGGAAACAAACCGGGATACCCAGCATCACCCAAAACGCCAGCCGTAACTGTAAAAACAGCGATAGCATTAAAAACACCAGCAAACCGCCAATCCACATATTATTCAGCATAAGGTCCAGACGCCCCTGCAGATAATAGGAAGAGTCGCCCCAGGAAGCCAGCTGCACCTGGTCAGGCAGTTCTTCCTGCTTACGCTGCACGTAATTCTTTACGTACTCTGCGATTTTTAAATCGTTCTGATCACCAACAGAATTGACGCGGACAAAAGTCGCTGGTTTTCCGTCAAAGCGGGTAAAAGCTTCAGTCTCAACAAAACCATCTTCAACGGTCGCTATGTCACCCAGCGTCAGACGCGTACCATCGGGACGACTAATCAACACGATTTTTTCAAACTCGCTACCCTGGTACGCCTGATTATTCGCCCGTAACAAGATATCGCCGTTCGGGGTTTTTATAGAGCCCCCGGCCACGTCAATGGAAGTGCCACGCACCGCATTAACAATCTGCTGGAAAGTTAAGCCATAACGCTCTAAATCCTGTTGCGAAATCTCAATGGCAATTTCATAATCACGATCACCGACGACTTCAACTTTGGTAATACCGCCGACAGTCTTTAATTCATCGCGGACAGTTTTTGCCAACTCTTTGCGGGTCCGTTCATTTGCATCCCCGAATACCGAAATCCAGATCACATCACGGTTTGGCCGCACTCTGTAAATGTTCGGCTTTTCAATTTGCTGAGGGAAATTTGGAATCGCATCAACCAGCATTTTAACTTCGTCCATTACCACCTGAACGTCGTAGTCTGGCTCCACTTCAAGGCTTACGCTGCCGGCACCTTCCCGGGACCTTGACGTCATTTCCTCAATTCCGTCAACATCCTCGATGGCATCTTCAATCAGCATTATGACGCCTTGCTCTACTTCTTGCGGAGCTGCTCCTGGAAACGGAACCTGAATGCTGATGACGTTCATTTCGATTTCCGGGAACATTTGTTTGCGCACCGAAAATACTGACATCGCGCCCGCTACCAGAATAACGATCATCAACAAGTTGGCCGCTACCGGATTATTGGCAAACCAGGCTATGATTCCTTTTTGCTTTTCATTGGACATAGTTGCTACTCGCTCTGCGCGTTATTGTCATCGGTTTTGGCCGCGGTTTCCATTTGCTCAGGAAGAGGGTCGCCCTGCAACCGGACTTTCATCCCGTTAAGCGGATTCTTTAATTGCGTCAACACAACTTGGTCGCCCGCTTCCAGACCGCCGCTGACGATGCTGGTATTCTGCTGGGTCCGAATCACCTCGATAGGCTTTCTCTGTAACTCGCGCGTTTCATCAACAACCCAGACACTGTTATCGTTATTGATTGCGTAAGTTGGTACTTCCATCACATCAGTAACGCTCTGCCCTTCGATTTGTGCTTGTACAAAACGGCCAAAGCGCAGCGGTTCAGGGTGCGTTTGTTGTTCTAAATTATAAGGATCCGGGATTTCTACGACTCCGTAAATTACACGGCTGGCATCATCCAGTACCCCTTCGGTGCGAACCAAGCGTCCGCTCCATTGCTCGTCCATGCCTGATACCTGTGATTTAAGCAAGGCTCTTGGCTGACTGCTTCCCTCCTCAGGTAAATTAAGATAAGTCACGTCCAGGTCGCTGAGCGGCAGCCTTACCTCTCCAAGCTCGGTGCCGAACAGTGTCGCAATTTGTGCACCTGCGCCAACGAATTGACCCAGATCCGCCTGTTTACTGCGCAGTAAACTGTCATAGGGAGCTTTAATTGTCGTGCGTTGAAGATTTCGTTTAGCCATAGCAAGGTTTGCTTCGGCTGATTCTAGTGCCGCCAGTGCACTGGCTAACTGGGGTTTGCGTAAACCCAGTGCCGGGGCATCGCCGTCGGTAAATTCAGCCCATTCTTCTTCGGCAACTTTGGCGCGTGCTTTCTCTTCAGCCAATGCCGCCTGTGCCTGCAGCAGTTGTGAACGGGATTGTTGCACTGCAACTTCATAATCTGAAGGGTCGATTTGCAAAAGCATCTCACCCTTCTCGAAAAAACCACCGGCATTGTATTTATCGGAGACTTCGATAATTTGACCACTGACTTCGGCTAATAAAGTGGTCGAGTGCCGCGGTCGAACGGTGCCCTGCGAGTCGACTAAAAATGTCATGTCGCGGGGCGTCACTTCCTGTACTTCAACCATGACCGCAAGCTTTTCCTGCTGGCGGGTTGTCGGAGGTTTTGCACTCATGCTGGCCAATACGGCCAGTCCTATAGCAACAATAATGATAACGGGAGGTATAAAAGCACGTTTTTTTATTTTCATCACAGTTCGCTCAAAGTCGTACGATTTTCAATAGTGACCATTATCTACGGAACTTATGTAAATTGTTAGACCTTAACTGTTGCGAACTGTGATTTTTGCCGACTAAGTTGTAACCGACTATTACAAAACCGTTATCCTCTGAGCAACCAGGACTCGGTAGCTTCAACGTGGCGTGGCTTGCCGCTTAACAGCAGAACATCTCCGGGGCGCAGTTCAATATCACTGGTGGGCTCGGAAATTTCCACATCATCACGCCGCAGCGCCTTAAGCTTGACATGGAAATGCTCCCAGTTGAGCTGATCTAAGGTTTTACCCACGGCCCAGGCCCGCTCGGGCAGATTAACCGCATGTAGCAACTCCAGTTTATCCGCATTTTCGGCGGCTAAGGTAGTGCTCGACCCCGGGTAAAAGCCGTGCATAGCGCCGTAATGATCGCGCCGCTCCTGATCCAGACGGGCCAAAATACGGCGTAGCGGAATACCACTTCGGCTCATCACGTGAGAAATCAACATGAGGCTGGCCTCCAGTGTATCCGGGACAACCTGAGATGCGCCGGCGTTGTGCAATACGTCAAGGTTTAAATCATCGCGGCTACGCACAATAACGTAAGCGTCGGAATTCATCTCGCGAATTTGTCGCAGCACCTCCGCCGCGCGCAAATCGTCAGCAAAGCTGATAATTATAAGCGGCGCCCGTCCGGCGCCCACTGCCCGCAGAATATCGCGCTTAGCACTGTCACCAAAAAATACCGGCGCGCCACCAGCAGTGGCTTCTTTTACCCGCAATGGATCATTGTCAATGGCCCGGTGACGAATGCCTTCGGCGTCCAGAAAGCGGCTTATGGTCTGACCGACACGGCCAAACCCGCAAATTAACACCGGGTTATCATCGTCAGCGGATCCCTGCTGCTGCAAATGCTGTTCAATATCACCGGAAGAATCCGGCTCGCGGACCACAAACGATACCAGCGGCTGTAATTTTTGAATTACCAGTGGTGTCAGCGCCATACTGAATACACCAACACCAACCAAAACTGAGGCAACTTCCGGGCTTAATAAGTTGTAACTTCCCGCCAGCGCGACAATAACAAAGCCAAACTCACCCATCTGAAATAGTGAAATGGAACTGCCCCAGGCATCCCTGTCGCGTTCTCTCATCAGCTTTGCTACATAGCGAATAATCACCAGCTTGGTCGCGGCCATCGCGATAATAATCAGTAGCACCCAATGCAATGACTGAACAAAGGAATTTAGCGCTAACTGCATACCAACGGTGGTAAAAAACAAGCCCATCAGAATGTCGCGAAAAGGCCGGATATCAGCTTCAAGCTGATGTTTGTATTTACTCTCACCCAGCATCATGCCGGCTAAAAATGCACCCAGCGCCATTGATAAGCCAAACAGATGGGTCAAACCGCCTGCGACTAGTGCCACCATCAGCGTGGCCAGAACAAATAATTCATCGGTACGCTGCTTGGCGATTTCACCAAACATAAAGGGCAATATCCATTTACCGACTGCCATCAACACGGCGACTACTGCGGCACCTTTCACCAGTGCCATTAGCAAACTGTAAGCAATATTGCCGTCGCCTCCGCCGGCCAGCAGCGGAATTACGATCAACAGCGGCACCACTGCAATATCCTGGAACAACAGCACGGCAACAGTCATTTGACCGCGCCGGGTACCCGTCTGTGAACTTTCGGTTAGCTGCTTTATCACAACCGCTGTGCTGGATAAGGCTAACGCGCCTGCCACAGCTAACGCAGCCGCCCAGTTGCCGAGGATCAAGAAAGCAGCGATCAAAAATACCAGTAATGAACCGAGGACCTGAGCTGCACCCAACCCGAATACCCAGCGCCGCATTGCGATCATTTTAGGCAATGAAAATTCAAGACCGAGGGAGAACAACAGCAAAACAATACCCAACTCGGCTATCAGGTGATAGTCATCAGGTTCGGCAATCCAGCCCATCACGTGAGGGCCAGCTATGATCCCGGCACACAAATAAGCCAGTATGGCCGGCAACTTAATGCGACGGAAAGCCCAAACTAGGATTACCGCCACACCGAGCAGTAAAAGCAAGTTGGTAAAGGTACCGTACATCATTCTCTCCCTGTTTTCCGAAAGCGGCAAATATCTACCGTCAAAATAATAACACCGGCAAAGTTAAGATAACATTTATTTATTAAGTTGCTGTTTAAATTGCGATTTATTTTTATGGCACGGTTTTTGTAATGCTTTTAAGCAAATTAATTATTTGCTATCGGCAGGATCCAAAAATGCTTGCAAAAGTCGCTTTCGGAAAAAACAAATCGGCCCCTGTGATTAAGACTGATCATCCTTTCCGTTCTCAGTCTCAGGTCAGCCAGCTGACCTCAAGTGATGACCTCGCTCAATCCGCTAATTTGGCCGATGCGCTGCAGACAACGTTAGACAGCAATAAGTTATTATCCATTTATGCCGGGTTTGTTCAAAACCGTATCCCGATTGAAGCACTTCAGTTTATCTCGGGAGATCAAATTTTTAATTTATTTGGCAATTACCAGGATAATGATTATCAGCATGTGGTCATGCTTTATGCAGACAAAAGTTATCTTGGGCAGCTGATTTATAGTCTCAAGCGTCCCCTCACTTTGCCCCATAAGCTTCGCCTTGAACAATATCACCGCGAGCTGACCTTTCCACTGCGCAATGCCATGGACTTTTCCCGTTTGCATCGTCAGGCTGTTCGTGACCATTTGACCGGCTTGGGTAACCGCGCTCTGTTGGATGAGATCCTGACCCATTTACATGTTAAGCAACAACGCGATGCGGATCGGTCACATTGTGTCATGATGCTGGATTTGGATGGCTTTAAAGCCGTAAACGACGAATACGGCCACCAACAGGGTGATGATATCCTGTGTATCTTTGCTAATTTGCTGCAACATGCCGTGCGCGACAGCGACCAGGTTTTTCGTTTTGGCGGAGATGAATTTGTTATTGTCATGGAAGATACCGATTTATACCAGGCGCAAACGGTCTATCGACGCATACAGCTGGCATTAGAGGCCTGTTCTGAACTGCAAATGTATCGGTTAACCACCAGTGCCGGCACCGCAAAGCTAAACGGTTTTGCTCCTGCCGAACAAATTATGCAGGACGCGGATCAGCGACTTTATCAAGCCAAGAAAAAAGGCAAAAACCGGCTTTGCGACTCAATCGACAGCGCCTGACCATAAAGGCTCGACGGGCTGCAGAGCAGCCAGTGAAACTGGCGCTTGGGCAGATACATGCAGCCAGCCAACGATCGGCAGCCAGAGCAGTTCGTCGCCCACTTTAACCATAGGTGCCGAACGTCTTAACCAGGCCGGTACCCCGGCCTGCTTTAACCAGTCTAAAATCGTTTTTCGGCCCTGCCGTTTGATATGCTGCAGGCGACCCGGCGGCGATTCAGAGCTAATCTCAACCGGGTGACCTGCAATCAGGGCCTCATTTAAATAAACCTTGCCCCATGGCGCCGGTAAGGTAAACCAGCCGGCCGCAGTAGGCTTTAATGGATTTTGCAGCGGTTGCTCCGGCTGGGTGCGCCATAACGCCATCTGGTAAAGCCGCACCTGGTAATTAGTGCAGTCAATGGTGGCCTGACTGTCAGCCCGACTTTGTAAAGCCTGTAAACGAATTTGTTCAAGCTGCTGATAGCTTGGCAGACGATCACCAGGGGTCATACTTTGCTCAAGCCAGCGCCGTAGCGAGACTCTTTGCAGCATCTCATCCTGATATCTCAGGCTGTCCACGGACAACCCATTACCCAGCAGCGGGTGCTCAATCAGTTGTTGTTGCAGTTGCCGATCCAGCAGTTGCTCGAGTACCTGCTGTTGTTCCGCACATAGCCGCGCCGAGCGCAGAACACTATCGCCAAACTGAGGCCAGCGCTGTTCTAACAAAGGAACGACCTCGTGCCGTAAAAAGTTTCGCTCGATGCGGGTGTCATAATTGGTTTCATCTTCAATCCAAACCAATTGATGTTGCTCTGCATAACGATAAATGTCGTCTTTACTGATTGATAGCAAAGGCCTGACCAGGCGCCTTTGCTGATGCCAGTCGCGCACTTCAGCCATCGCTGATAACCCTTTCGGGCCGCTGCCACGATTCAGCTGTAACAAAAAGGTTTCAATTTGATCATTACGATGCTGGCCTAATAAAATGACCGCATCATCATCGCTGAGCTGTTGTAGCCGTTGATAGCGCCTTTCACGGCCCGCCGCCTCTTTTGACTGACCTTCAGTTGCCACCGCTAAAGGTTCAAATAAGGTCTCGATGCCATAGACCTGAGCGGCTTTTTCTATAGTTTGCGACCAGGCAGCAGAATCCGGGTGAAAACTATGATCTAAATGCACAGCCAGGTAGCGGTGGCCGGGATGCTGCTGACGATAGCGCATGGCGCAGTCAAGTATCGTCTGCGAGTCAGCACCGCCGCCCAAAGCAATAACAATTTGCTGTTGCGGTTTTAGTGATAAGCTTTGCAGCACCGACCGAAAACGTTGATACAACAAGTCGCTCATCGTTAAAACTTAACAATAACCAAAAGACATCAGCTTTTGATAGCGCTGATCCAGCAATTCATCACGACCCAGGCCTTTCAGTTCGTTTAAATCTGTTATCAGGCGCTGTTTCAGGTCCTTTGCCATTGCGTCAATATCCCGGTGCGCTCCGCCCAAAGGCTCTTCAATCACCGTATCAATTAACTTCAGCTCTTTACTGCGTTGTGCCGTTACTCCCATCGCCTCTGCTGCCAACGGAGCTTTGCTGGCACTTTTCCATAGAATAGAAGCGCAGCCTTCGGGTGAAATAACAGAATAGGTGCTGTATTGCAGCATATTGACCCGGTCACCAACGCCTATCGCCAGCGCGCCGCCCGAACCGCCCTCACCAATTACGGTGCAGACTACTGGCACATTCAAGCGCGACATCACTTTTAAGTTGCGCGCGATAGCTTCGCTCTGGCCGCGCTCTTCGGCACCAATACCGGGGTAAGCTCCGGGCGTATCAATAAAGGTTACGATAGGCATTTTAAACCGTTCTGCCATTTCCATAAGGCGCAAGGCTTTACGGTAACCTTCAGGTTTGGGCATACCAAAATTGCGGCGAATCTTATCTTTCGTTTCGCGCCCTTTCTGCTGCCCGATGATCATCACCGGTTGATCATCCAAACGCCCTATACCACCGACAATAGCTTCGTCGTTAGCATAGGTACGGTCACCGGCTAGCTCATCGAATTCGGTAAAAATTCGTGGAATATAATCCAGCGTGTAAGGGCGCAAAGGATGCCGTGCCAGCTGCGCTGATTGCCATGCACCTAATTCTGAAAATATTTTTTCAGTTAGCTCGCGGCTTTTCGTGGTTAAACGCTGGATTTCTTCTTCGATATTAATATCCAGCTCACCACGCTCGCCAACGCTTTTTAGTTCTTCGATTTGTGCTTCCAGTTCGGCGATTGGTTGTTCGAAATCTAAAAATTTAAGACTCATTCGCTACCCGTTCCTTTAAAACTCCAGAGCAACCCACTGTTCGCCCAGCAGGTCCTGTAAGTGATGTATCAATTCGTCAGACGGTCTGACATACCATTGCGATCCAACGGTTAAGGTTGCATTCGCTTTATCGCCACGATAGTGAAGTATCAGTGGGCAGGTTCCTTCGGCGTATGGCTGCAGCTCCTGCTGAAGCTTTTCGGCTATGCCGTTTTGCAGCTGCTCACCGGTTAACGTAATCGAGATATGACGCAGAAAACCTTCACGCGCCTGCTCGATGCTCATCACCTCACGAGCCACCATTCTATTACCACCAGAGAAGTTATCAAATCGTACCTCCCCTTTTGCCCACAAAATTCGATCTTTTTCGAGCAAATGCTGGTAATTGTCGTATTCGTTACTATAGAGCATTACATCCATTCGTGCGCTTTTATCGTCCAGAGTGACCACTGCGAACCGCTGGCCCCGTTTGTTAACGATTACTCGCACGTCAATCACTAAACCGGCAATTGCCACCAGTTCATTTTTTCGGGTTTCGTTAATATCTGCCAGAAAACCGGCTACATAATGACGCAATTCCTGCCGGTAACGGTTAATTGGGTGGCCGGTTAAGTACAAGCCCAGCGTTTCCCGCTCTCCTTCCAGCCACACAGCTTCTGACCATGGACGCACCTGAACAAACTCATTCTCGATAGTGTCAGTGTCGGTGGTTAATACGCCAAACATGTCCTCCTGACCAATACTCTCCGCCTGTCGATGCTGCTCTGCCTGGCGCATTGCTTTTTCCAGCGATGCCATTAACGCTGCCCGGTGTGGTCCTAAAGCATCCAGTGCTCCGCCACGAATAAGCCGTTCCATTACCCGTTTATTCAGGCGTTTGAGATCGACTCGACAACAAAAATCAAATAAATCAGTAAACTGCCCGCCTTCATTGCGCGCTTCGACGATGGTTTCGATCGGTGCTTCACCCACGCCTTTAATCGCACCGATGCCATAGACTACCCGGCCCTGTTCATCGACCGTAAACTTATAAATTCCTTTGTTAACATCCGGCGGCAGTAGTTGCAGACCCATGCGTTCACATTCGTCTGCCAGAGTCACAATTTTATCGGTATTATCCATATCGGCCGACATAACTGCGGCCATAAATTCGGCAGGATAATGAGTTTTCATCCACAAGGTTTGGTAGGAAACCAAAGCATAAGCCGCAGAGTGCGATTTGTTAAAACCATAGCCTGCAAATTTTTCCACCAGGTCAAAAATTTTCATGGCTAATTCAGGGTCGATGTTATTTTTAGCCGCCCCCTGCCGGAAAATGTCCCGTTGCTTGGCCATTTCTTCGGGCTTTTTCTTACCCATAGCGCGACGCAGCAAGTCCGCCGCTCCCAGCGAATAGCCGGCCATCACCTGAGCAACCTGCATAACCTGCTCCTGGTACAGGATAACGCCATAGGTCGGCTCCAGAATGGGTTTTAAACATTCATGTTGATATGTTGCATCCGGGTAAGACACTTCTTCACGGCCGTGCTTACGGTCAATAAAGTTGTCCACCATGCCCGATTCCAATGGGCCCGGACGAAAAAGCGCAACTAAAGCAATAATGTCTTCAAAACTATCCGGTAACAGACGCAGGATTAACTTTTTCATGCCAGCCGATTCCAGCTGAAAAACCGCCGTCGTCTCAGCGCGCTTTAATATTTTAAAACATTTAGCGTCATTCAGCGGAATCGCATTAATATCAATCAGCTCTTTGCCTTCCTGGCGATGACGGCGATTAACCATATCCAGTGCCCACTGGATAATAGTCAGCGTTCGTAACCCCAAAAAGTCAAACTTGACCAGGCCCGCCGACTCAACATCATTTTTATCGAATTGAGTGACCGGGTTTTTGCCCTCATCATCACAATAAAGCGCCGAAAAATCGGTGATTTTGGTTGGCGAGATAACTACCCCGCCAGCGTGTTTGCCGGCGTTGCGGGTAACACCCTCGAGAATGCGGGCAAATTTAATCAGTTCTTCGACTTCTTCGTCCTGATCAAAACGCTCCTGCAGCTCGGGTACCTGCTGAAACGCTTTTTTCAGCGTCATGCCCGGGTCGCCGGGTATCAGCTTGGAAATACTGTCAACAAAACCGTATGGGTGCCCCAGCACGCGCCCCACATCACGAATTGAGGCTTTAGCCGCCATGGTACCAAAGGTGATGATTTGCGATACCGCATCCCGGCCATACAAATCCGCTACGTGATCAATGACCTCATCGCGACGATCCATACAAAAATCAACATCAAAATCCGGCATCGAAACCCGTTCCGGATTCAAAAAACGCTCGAAAAGCAGATCAAAAGCAAGTGGGTCGAGATCGGTAATTTTTAGCGCGTAAGCGACGAGTGAACCCGCGCCGGAGCCTCGTCCGGGTCCTACCGGAATATTGTTGTCTTTACTCCACTGAATAAACTCCATAACAATAAGGAAGTAACCGGGAAAGCCCATATTATTAATAACGCTAAGCTCAATTTGCAGTCGCTCATCATAGGCTTTGCGATGTTGCTGCCGTTGTTCCGGGTCAGGGAACAAGAATTCTAACCGCTGTTCCAGTCCTTGTTCCGATCTTTTAACCAAATACTGCTCTGTTGTGAGATCGCCAGTGGGAAACTTCGGTAGAAAATATTCACCCAGCCGCACGGTAACATTACAGCGTTTTGCGATTTCTACCGTATTTTGTAATGCTTCGGGGATATCAGCAAAGAGCTCCTGCATTTCGGCAGCAGTGCGCAGATATTGTTGCGCCGAGTACTTTTTTGGCCGGCGTTTATCACCCAGCTGATAGCCGTCATGGATCGCCACGCGAATTTCGTGGGCCTCAAAGTCTTCTTCATTAAGAAAAACCACTTCATTAGTGGCTACCACCGGCAACTGTTGTTCACCCGCCAGGGCAACGGCTTTATGCAGATAATCCTCTTCGTCGGCCCGGCCACTGCGAATCAACTCAAGGTAATAACGGTCAGGAAAATAGTGCTGATAAAATTCAAGGCACTGGTGCAGCTGTTTTTCGTGTTGTTTTAATAAGGCACGACCGACATCACCCTCGCGGGCGCCAGATAACAGCAGAATACCTTCGTTATGCTCAGCCAGCCAATCCTTATCAATAACGGGTTTACCGCCAACATGACCGCGCAAGTAGGCTCTGGAGATTAACTGGATGAGTTGCTGATAGCCGGCGTTATTTAAGGCAAGCGCCGTCAAACGAAAGGTTTCATCGACTGGATAATCAGCCCGCACCCATAAGTCAGCGCCGATCAGCGGTTTAAGGCCATGCTGGTGTGCCGCGCCATAATATTGCACCAGCCCACAAAAGTTCATTTGGTCGGTTACAGCTAATGCCGGCATACCATTAGCGGCAACCGCTTCACAAATAGGCGCGACCTTTGACAGACCGTCCACCATTGAAAAATCACTGTGGATGCGCAAGTGAACAAATTGAGTTTCGCTAGTCATGTGCAACACTGTTGTTGTTATCGTGGTTGCCCGTATTGTGCCTTAAGCCAGCGTTCAAGTATACGCTTGAGCGTTTTGCTTAATGCAGTTTTAAACGCGGCTTGACGGCATGATTGAGTTTATCAACAGCGATTACTAATAGCGTTTTCCACCAGCCAAACAGTGCTTGCTGATGCATCCGGTAAAGGCTGGCATAAGCATATTGCGCCAGCTTACCCTCAACCGACAGTGAAAGACTTTTACTGCGCATCAATTTACCGACTGCGGTATAACGACTAAGGGAAATTAAGGAGCCCCGATCATTGTACTCAAACGCTTTAGCTTCTTTGCCTTTGTGCTGACGAATAAAGTTACGTTGCAATGCGTCGGCCATCTGATGAGCTGCCTGGGCTCTGGGCGGTACAAAATTTTCATCATCAAGTGGACAGGCGGCACAGTCCCCTAGTGCGTATATCGATGAGTCAACCGTGGACTGTAAATACTCATTAACCAGTATTTGATGGTTTTTTCTGGTTTCCAGACCAAGCTCCGACAGAAATTCCGGCGCCCTGACTCCCGCAGCCCAGACAGTAAGATTAGCCGACAACTGAGTCTCATCTTTTAATACCAGGCCCTTGTCATTGGCTTTAACCACCGGGTTGTCGGTTATCACGGTAACTCCCAGCGACTCTAGTTTTTTGTGGACGCGCTCAGCCAGCGATTTTTGCAAACCAGGTAAAAGGCGCGGTGTAGCTTCTACAAGTGTGACGTTAAGGTGTTCCGGATCTAATTGATCCAGACCATAAACATTCAGCAATGACACGGAATGAACCAGCTCGGCGGCCAATTCAACACCGGTGGCGCCACCACCGGAAATAGTGATATCCAGGCTTTGTTCATCACCGTTTTTAATGGCTTGGTTAACGCGTAAAAATTCGTTTAATAATTCCTGGTGAAAATGGTCAGCCTGAGTAGTGGAGTCAAGGTAAAAGCAGTGTTCAGCAATACCCTCAATACCCAAATCATTAGTCACACTACCAACGGCAATAACGAGCTTATCGTAAGATAGGTGACGCTCAGCTAAAATTTGCTCGCCATCGTCAGTTATTGGGGCAAGACACACCCGTTTATTTTCCCGATCGATGGAATCCAGCGTACCCAGCACAAATTCAAAGCCGCTACGGGCTCCCTGACCACGATAATCCAGTTCGGCTAAACTCGAATCAAGGGCTCCAGACGCCACTTCGTGAAATAGCGGCTTCCAGACATGTGTGCTGTCCCTGTCGATCAATAATATTTCTGCTTTATCCGTTTTACCCAGGTTTTTACCCAGCTGGGAGGCGAGTTCCAGCCCGCCGGCGCCCCCTCCAACAATTACAATACGTTCGGTCATACCGCTCCCTGTTTTCAATAGAAACAAAAAAGCCACCGGCATTATTAACGCCAGTGGCTTTGGTAACGTGTCCGAATTGACAAATTAACCTTAGTTAATTGACGGATCCGTTAAACCCCGACGTTCTAACAGAGCTTCTACAGTTGGCTCTTGCCCACGCCAGTCGATATACTGCTGCATGGGATCTTTGCTGTTGCCTTGTGACAGAATCTCTTTGCGGAAAGCCTGTCCGTTTTCCAGCGTTAAACCGCCGTTATTGTTCATGTGTTTAAAGGCATCTGCAGCCAACACTTCGCTCCACATGTAAGCATAGTAGCCTGCTGAGTATCCGCCAGCGAAAACATGGGCAAAATAGGTTGAGCGGTAACGCGGCGGTACAGCCACAACATTAACACCATTGCGCTCCAGAGCTTCTTTTTCGAAAGCCACTACATCATCTATTTCGGTACCTGCTTCAATGCTGTGGTATTCCAGGTCCAGTAAAGCGGCAGCAACATATTCGAGGGTGTCAAAGCCCTGGTTAAAGTTGCGTGCTGCCAGAACTTTTTCTAATAGCTCATCTGGAATCTGTTCACCGGTTTCATAATGCTTGGCAAAACTGGCAATAACTTTCTCGTTCAGCATCCAGTCTTCCTGGAAAGTCGACGGGAATTCTACGTAGTCGCGCGACACTGAGGTGCCTGCCAGCGAAGGATACTCAACATCAGAGAACATACCGTGCAAGGCATGCCCCATCTCGTGAAACATGGTCGAAACTTCGTCAAAGCTCAATAAGGTAGGCTCGCCGTCCGGAGCTTTGGTGATGTTCATGTTATTAAGAATCACCGGCTTTTGATCCATCAATCCGGACTGTGAGCGGAAAGAGCTCATCCAGGCTCCGCCGCGCTTGCTGTCACGAGCAAAGTAGTCGGCATAGAATAAGCCCATGCTGCTGCCGTCAACATCAAACACTTCGTACACTTTGACATCTTCCTGATAGACCGGGATGTCATTAATTTCTTTAAAGGTGATGCCAAACAATTCAGTCATCGCATAAAAGACACCATCTTCCAGCACTCGGTTGAACTCGAAATACTTTTTCACTTCATCGGAATCTATAGCGTATTTCTCAGCACGAACTTTTTCTGCATAGTAAAACCAGTCCCAGGGCTGTAATTCGAAATCATTACCTTCGCTGTCGATAACCTGCTGAATAGCATCCGCTTCGCGCTCAACGTTCGAAACCACTGCCGGAACAAGGTCACTTAACATTTTCTTAGCCGCGCCGGGGTTGCCGGCCATATTCGTCTCCAGAACGTAATCGCCCCAGCTGTCGTAACCTAAAAGCTTGGCTTTTTCCGCACGCAAACTGACCAGCTGCTTAACAAGTGGACGTTGATCAGTTGCAGTGTTACCGGTTCCCCGGTCCGCCGACGCTTTCCAGACGCGCTCGCGCAACTCGCGATTCTCAAGTTCAGCTAAGATCGACTGGCGGGTGGTGTTGGTCAGTACAATCGCATACTGGCCTGACTTATCACGGCTTTCAGCTGCATTCGCCAGGCCTTTAATCCGGCTCTCGCTTAAGCCTGCTAGCTGTTCTTTGTCCTCGACAAAAATAACCGTTTCCTGGGTCAGCCCCATCAGGCCGCTGCGGAAGTCGTTGGTCAGGCTTGATAACTGCTCATTAACATCACGAATCTGAGCTTTTTCCTGATCCGACAGTAATGCTCCCGAACGCACAAAGTCTTTGTAATATTCTTCGATAAGACGTTGTTCTTCATTACCCAGTTCCAGCACTTCACGCTGCTCGTATAAGTCGCTGATGCGTTTAAATAGGTCCGGGTTCAGGCGAATATTATCCTGGTGAGCGGCCATCTTAGGCGCTAGCTCGGCCTGCAGTTCACGAATCTGATCATCCGAGTGCGATGAGGACAGGTTGTAAAAAACCGAGCTAACCCGATTTAGCAACTGCCCCGCTTTTTCCATTGCAACAATGGTGTTCTGAAAATTTGGGATGGCCGGGTTTTCGGCAATCTCGTTAACTTCCGCCATATGTTCCTGCATACCTTTTTCGAAGGCCGGTTTAAAGTGTTTAAACTCGATGGCGTTAAAATCAGGAGCCTGGTATTGCAGGCTACTGGCCTGATAGAAGGGGTTTTGCGTCATCGCATCCTGCTGCTGGGTCTGCTCAGTTGATGCCTGCCCTTCGGCCTGACTGGTTGAAGTTTGTTCGGTGTTGTCGCTACACGCACTCAGTGATACTGCGGCGCCGATCGCAACAGCAACTAATGTTTTACGCATTGGTTTTTCTCCCGGTAACTGTAATTCTTATTAAGCGAAGTAAATTTTCGTACTGATACTCTAGACTTGCTGCCGCTCAGGCTCAATAGCTAAACGGCAAAAATGCTTAAATTAACGGTAAACGAAGCGGCCGTTAATTAGAATAGGAAGGATAAAAAAATTTGCGGCAGAAACAAAAAAACACGCCGAAGCGTGTTTTTCTTTAATGGCGGAGCGGACGGGACTCGAACCCGCGACCTCCGGCGTGACAGGCCGGCATTCTAACCAACTGAACTACCGCTCCACATCAAAGATGTGGTGGTCCATAATCTATATTAAAGACCGTGGTTAAGTGGCGGAGCGGACGGGACTCGAACCCGCGACCTCCGGCGTGACAGGCCGGCATTCTAACCAACTGAACTACCGCTCCACTTTAACCGACGTTTAGGACTCTGCCCTGAACGCGGCGTGAATATTACGAGCGAGGGGCAAAACAGTCAACCCTTTTTTTCATAATTTTTTAAACCTTATGACTGTTTGAACGATTAATAGGCATATCAGCGTTTTTTTAAACAGTTTCTTCAGTTTTTGTCGCTTTTTTGCGGCGCTTCCACCAAACAAAACCTATCGCTACCACAATTAACAGAATATTGACGGCAATAATGATAATCACATTGATCATCGCCTGGCGCTCTTCAGCCGCCTGCTGTTGTCTGGCTTGTTCTGCTTCTCTGGCCGCCTGTTCGCGGGCTTGTTGCGCAAGTTCTTCAGCAGTCGGCTCAGAAATCGGCTCTACAGAAATAAAGGTTAAGTCGTCCAGCAACAATTTAATTTCCCGATCTTGCTGTGACGTTGCAAATATCTCAAGACTTACCCGGTGCTTGCCATAATCTAAATTCGCCAGCGGTATTTGATAGGGAAAGTTTTCTATCTGAGTTACCGAAAAACGCCGTTCTTCGCCGTTGGGATATTGCACTGAACCATTGATAGCAACGCTTTGCGGTTTCAGTAAGCTATCGTCGACCGTTATTTCAACAAGGTTATCACGCCCTCGCTCTTCGGCCAGTACAAAGTTGACCTGCACCGGCTGTGGTTCCACCATCACCATATCAGCTTCCTGACGGCGCTCATACAACGGCGTTGACAGTTCAAAAACCGGTAGATAGTTGCCGGATTCCAAATCCAGGTTAAAGCGACCGGTGAAGACTCCGTCTCCGGGCTTCTCGTCGTAGCCTTTGCCATCGTCCTGAAATTCAGCTACCCGGGTGGGAGTTGCGCCAAAGTTATCATCGTCTGGGTCATTGGAAGAGACAAAAAGCACACTTAACTGCACCATTTCACCAAAACGCGAGGTATCGACCGGCTGGTCACCGTTATAAAGAACCCCTTCAACTTTTAGCTGTTCATTTTGAAAAACTTGGTCTGGCAGTGGATCAGCCTGAAAATAGATCTCCGATACAATCACCGCCTTATTTTTTTCATCGACCCGCCCGGCCACTTGCCAGGGTCCGGGCTGCGGTTCTTTTATTTTAATCATGTCGAAACTGGGATCTGTATACCAGCTGACTTTTTCTACCGGGTAGTCAGTGTCGTACCATTTACTGCCATCGGGGCGAATAACAATCAGCGGGTCGCTGCCTTCTTCACGAAAGAAAAGCAGGGTGATTTCTTCGACATTGTTATCGATCCGAAAACGCTGCCCTTTTATTGGCAGCGTATTATCCATGGGACTATCCAGTAGCTCCATGGCAGCTTGCTGCGGATTATCATTGTCTTGCTGCGCCTGGCCCATGCTACTGAACAGCAATAGACAAACAATTAAAAGGCGCACGGTTATTCCAGCCACAGGCACTTACCACCCTCTTGTTGAACCAGCTCTAAACGTTGTTGATGTTGTTCTAATTCATCGGCTGATGCAGTTAAAACCTTGAGCGCAGGACGGTTTTTTATTTCCTGATGCTGCACCTCCGAGGCCCCCTGCTGGCCACGCTGGCGATTATGCAGGTTCAGTGCTGTCTGCCCGCCGGTCATCATTAAATAGACATCAGCCAGAATCTCGGCATCCAGTAACGCTCCGTGTAATTGCCGGGAAGAATTATCCACTCCATAGGCCTTACACAGAGCATCCAGACTGTTGCGCTGACCAGGGCGCATATCGCGCGCCAGCTTCAGCGAGTCCAGCACATCACAAAAGGTTTCGGTAGGCTGATAACCTGCCTGTAACCGGGCAAACTCTGCGTCCATATGACCGACATCAAAGGGAGCGTTATGGATCACCAGTTGTGCGCCCCGGATAAACTCGATAAGGTCATCCGCTACCTGGGCAAATACAGGTTTATCTTCAAGAAAATCATTGGTGATGCCATGCACAGCGATCGCTTCCTCTTCGACCACCCGCTGGGGATTAATGTAGACATGAAAATGATTGCCGGTAAGCTTGCGGTCAATTAATTCAACGCAACCGATTTCGATGATTCGGTGACCATCGGCGGGATTGATACCGGTAGTTTCGGTATCCAAGACAATCTGACGCATGTAAACTTCCTGATATACTCTCAATTTTTCGTTCGCCAATAGTAGCAATATTTATGACCAACACAAAAACAGTTCATCTTTATACTGACGGCTCGTGTCTGGGCAACCCTGGTCCCGGCGGTTACGGTGCCGTTATCGAATACAATGGCCACGTTAAAGAATTGAGTCAGGGCTTTCGTTGCACCACCAATAACCGCATGGAAATGATGGCCTGTATTGAGGGCCTGAAAGTATTAAAGCGAAGTTGTGAGATCATTATCACCACCGATAGCCAGTATGTAAAAAATGGTATCGAGCAGTGGATGACAGGCTGGAAGCGAAACGGCTGGAAAACCGCTGCCCGCAAGGCCGTTAAAAACCAGGATTTATGGCAACAACTTGACCAACAAATACAGTTGCACAAAGTGCGTTGGGACTGGGTTAAAGGACACTCCGGCCACCCTCAAAACGAGCGCTGTGATGAACTGGCCCGCCAGGCAGCGAGCCGTTCACCAGAAGCAGAGGATGTCGGCTATTGCGCGCCTTAAGCAGTTGGGTCGCCCATTACCACCGGACGCTTTTCTTGTTGCCAGGCTTTCATCCCGCCAGCAACGTTGTAAATTTTGTCAAAACCCATCCGTTCCAGGCTCTCTGCTGACAGCGCCGAACGGCCACCGGTACCGCAAATCAGATACAAGGGTTTATCAGCGATACGCTGTAGCGCATCGTCATAGCCGGCAACATCCGGGTGCTGGTTTAACTGCATTTCCAGTACGCCGCGGGGCATATTAACCGCCTCACGAATGTGGCCTTGCTGGTATTCTGCCGGCTCACGCACGTCAATAACCCGGGCACCATCGCGGATGGCCTGCTGCAGCTGTTCAGTCGTTACTTCATTGACATTATTTTTAGCCATTTGGCAAAGTTTCATTGCATCAATCATAGGATACTCCTCAGTTTCGCTTTAGTGTTGATGATAGTCTGGTCACCGCCACCGGCTGGCCGGTAAGCGCTGATATCCTTTTAACCTTAGCTGTTGGTAGCTCGATATACACACGTTTGCGTGCCAAAATCGCGTAACAAGCGCTAAGTGGTGTTAACTTGCGGCATAACTTTTCGGTCCATGCCGTTTTTTGTTGTTCAGCGGCCGATGTTGCCTCGAGAAACAAAAAGCGACCGACAAAATAATCGTACTGAACCAGTTCATACCCCAGTAAGGATAGCCAATCTCTCACTCTCAGTGCGGTAAAATAGCGGCCCGCCCAGGGGAGCGATTTTTTCTTACCCGGTAACCAACCGCTGAGTAACGCTGGACTCAGGGGATTAAACCCGGTCAGTAGCAGATAACCGTCGTCTACCAGTACGCGGTTTGCTTCGCGTAAGATCTGATGGGGATCACGGCTAAACTCGAGTACAAATGGCATGATCACCTGCTCAACACTGGCGTTTTTTACCGGTAAGTACTCCAGTTGTGCCTTAATCTGACAATGCCCGCCGGCAACAGAATCAACAACTGGACTCACCTGCAGCACTTTTTGCAGAGTAAATCGGTGGCAATTAAGCTGTTGCGATAATGGACCCATTAACAGTGTCGTACCACCTCGCAACCGACGTCCGTAATCATTGATTAAAGACTGCGTCTGTTCGCGGATAAATTCACCAGAGGCAATATCATCCCAACTGTTGGGGCCCGGAAGCCGGGCGGCATTGTAAGCTGGCTTTAGCAGCACCCTCAGCTCCTTTATGCTAGGCTTAGACTTATCAACTTACTCTAATCCTGACGAGATTACTATGCGAGCTCATGCGGTAAAAGCTTTTGATGATAATTACATTTGGATTATCCAGCCAACAGCCGAAAAACGAGTCATTGTTGTCGACCCCGGGGATGCAGCCCCCGTAAAAGAGTGGCTAGAGCAACACCAGGCGACCGTTGACAGCTATTTTATAACCCATCATCACTGGGATCATACCGATGGCTTAAAACCCTTGTTGGCAGACCACCCTGCGCCGGCCTTTGGCCCTGCCAATAGCGATATTGAGGGGGTCTCAGAGCCGCTAAGCGAAGGCGATCAGGTTAATCGGCTTGGGCTGACTTTTGATATTTTTGAAACTCCCGGACACACTCTCGATCACATTGCATTTTATACCGCCGGTTATTTATTTTGTGGTGATACGCTATTTTCCGGAGGCTGCGGGCGGATGTTTGAAGGTACGCCTGAGCAATTTGTACGTTCTTTATCGAAGTTACGCCAGCTGCCTGGTAACACCCGGGTGTTTTGCGCACACGAATACACTCAGGCCAACCTGACTTTTGCAACTCTGGTTGAACCCGCTAATACGCTGTTGCTGGGCTATTTGGAAAAAGTAAAGCTGATGCGCCAGCAAAAGGAAATCACCCTGCCCAGCAGTCTTCAGCTTGAACTGGCCATTAACCCTTTTTTACGTTTTGACCAGCAAGCGGTGATTGACGCGGCCGAGCAGCACGCCGGACAGAAACTGACAGACAAAAACGAGGTATTTGCAGTCATAAGGCAGTGGAAAGACTCGGCATAATTCTTTAAACTGCGAGTGGATTTTACTTATTAAAGAAGCTTGTACTGCATGAAATTAAAGGTATTAACCAGTAGTCTGATAGCGCTGGCAGCATTTTCTGTAACCGGCTGTCAAACAACCGACAATAATCGACTAGTGGCTGACAAGCAGAGCAATGATAAACAGCCTGGCGCCGCGGTCGGCCAACAGGATTCGGCTAGGGATCCTGTAACCAACCCTTTGCCAGACTTACAGGCCATACCTGAATTAGCCTCGGGTACCCGCATTAACCCGGCATCTCTGGCCCGGGAGCCGGTTGACAGCCCGCCACCAATAACAGATTTATGGCAACGAATCCGTCAGCAGCTGCGCTTTACAGCACCTGACAACCCCCGCATTCGCGCACAGCGCAATTGGTATGTGAGCCACCCGACATACCTTAAGCGGGTAGGTAAACGAGCCGAGCCTTTTTTACATTTAATTGTTGAAGCCATTGAACAGCGCGACATGCCAATGGACTTAGTATTGTTGCCTATCGTAGAGAGCGCTTTCGACCCTTTTGCTTATAGCCATGGCAGTGCTTCCGGCGTCTGGCAATTTATCCCGGGTACAGCTCGCCACTACGGCCTGGACATCAACTGGTGGTACGATGGTCGGCGGGATGTCTATGCGGCTACTCACGCCGCCTTAGATTACCTTGACTATCTGCATGAGTATTTCGATGGTGACTGGCTGCATGCGCTTGCTGCTTATAACTCCGGCCAGGGCCGGGTTGGTGCCGCGATTCGAAAAAACAAACGCGTGGGTAAGCCAACCGATTTTTGGTCTCTTGATTTGCCTCGCGAGACCCGGGCTTACGTGCCTAAGCTTCTGGCCCTCTCAGATATTTTAACCAACAGCGAACGTTATGGCATTATTTGGCACCCGATAGCTAACCAGCCGCAACTGCAGGTGGTCGAGCTGCCAGCCCAAATCGATTTGGCTAAAGCGGCCGAGATGGCTGACTTACCCCTAGAAACCTTACACCTTTATAATTCGGCCTATAATCGCTGGTCAACCGCCCCTGAGGGTCCGCATCGATTACTGCTGCCGCAGCCTAACGCAGAAACTTTTCAAACGGCCATAGAAAACTCTGATCCAAAACAGTGGCTTAGTTGGCAACGCCATCAAATACAGTCCGGTGAAAGCCTGATCACGATTGCCAAAAAATATCACACCTCCGTTGCTGCTATTCAGCGGGTCAATGATATCAGCAGCCACATTATCCGCTCCGGTGATCATCTGTTAATCCCCGTTGCCAGTAATGAATTAAGTGACTACAGCCTGTCTCAGGATCAACGTTTGCAGGCCAAACAACAGCAGCAACGTAAAGGCAATAAAGCCGAGCATATTGTGCAGTCCGGCGACACTTTATGGGACTTAAGCCGGACTTATCAGGTGGGTATGCGCGAGCTGGCCAAATGGAACGGCATGGCGCCGGGTGATTTCTTGCGTCCCGGGCAAAAACTGGTAATCTGGTCACAGGATCAACAAACCGTAAAGCGTCAGAGTAGCCTGATTCGCACGGTCAATTATCAGGTTCGTAACGGCGATTCATTAGCCCGGATTGCCAGCAAATTTAACGTTTCCATCGGCGAAATAGAGCAATGGAATAACATCAGTCGGCAGCGCTACTTACAGCCAGGTCAACGATTGACTTTAAAGGTAGACGTTACCAATGTTAGCGGTTAAGTACATGACAATTAAAAACACCAGCCAGTGGATAATGGCATCACTGGCGTTTATTTTACTCGCCACAAGCTTTAGCCTGAAAGCCCAGCAATGGGAGGCTCCCGGAGATGGCAGCATTAACTACCCCAGCGGCCGCACCGAGAGCTTTAAATTTGGCTTTTCGTTTCAAAAGACATTTGATACACACGTTTTTAGTGCTGGTAAAGCCAAGCTTCGCACTGATGAGCCGCCGCCCAACTATCGCCTGAATGCGGTAATCAATAAAGAAGGCTTAATATACATTGCAGAGTTTGCCAACGGTTTTTTTAAATCTTTTGAGCTAAATATTGGCGGTCACTATGTGGCAATTAAACCTCGCCGGGATTTTGAAGAAGAACAACCTTATAAGCACCTGGTGATCCTGGTGGATGATAAAAGCTATCTGGTCGATGCTACACACCCGGCAATAAATTTTGAATTTAATGACTCGGGCATCAGTGATATCAGCGGTGTAGGAGTTATTCGCGACCTCAGTTCTCGCCGACGCTAATCAGCGTCAGCGAGTAACGCTTGTAACTCTTGTTCGGATAGTACGGGCACCCCTAACTGCTCGGCTTTGGCCAGCTTTGAGCCAGCGTTATCACCGGCCACAACTGCACTTGTCTTCTTTGAAACCGACCCCGTAACTTTAGCCCCCAAGGCCTGCAATGCGTGTTTTGCTTCGTCGCGGGTCATCTCTGCCAGCGTTCCGGTGAGTACATACATGTTACCTGCCAGCCGGTCACTTTTAGCTGCAGTTTTTTCGCCCTCAGGCCAGGAAATCACTTCGCGCAACTGTTGCAGAACTTTTTGATTGTGTGGCTCAGCGAAAAAACGCGTAATATGCTGCGCAACTACCCCACCAACATCTTCAACTTCCTGCAATTGCTCAGCCGTAGCCTTAACCAACTGATCAAAAGACTGAAAATACCCGGCAAGCGCCGCAGCGGTCGCTTCACCAACCTCGCGGATCCCCAATGCATAGATAAACCGTGGCAGGGTTGTCTGACGGGTTTGCGCAATAGCTGCAAGCAGATTTTTGGCCGACTTTTGCCCCATTCTCGGTAAAGAAGCAAGCAGCGGCTCTGTCAAACGATATAAATCGGCGGGTGACTTAACCCACTCGCGCTCGACCAGCTGCTCGACAATCTTATCGCCCATACCATCAATATCCATGGCTTTACGCGAGGCAAAATGTTTAATCGCTTCTTTACGCTGAGCAGCACAAATTAAGCCGCCACTGCAACGAGCCACGGCTTCACTGGCTATTTTTTCGATATCAGAACCACAAACCGGACACTGCTGCGGAAACTCTATCGGCTGAGTATTCTCCGGACGTTGCCCGGTTACCACCTGAACAACTTGTGGAATAACATCACCGGCACGGCGGACACTAACAACATCTCCAATGCGCGCACCAAGACGCTCTATTTCATCTGCATTATGTAAGGTAGCGTTGGCAACCATCACACCACCCACATTGACCGGTTCAAGGCGCGCTACCGGTGTTACGGCCCCCGTGCGACCTACCTGAAAATCAACCCCGATAATGGTCGTTAGTTGCTCCTGGGCGGGGAATTTCCGTGCTATCGCCCAGCGCGGCGCTCGGGCAACAAAGCCTAAGTCCTGCTGTAAAGCAATAGCATCAACTTTATAAACGATGCCATCGATTTCATAATTCAGTTTGTCGCGCCGTTCAAAAATATCCTGGTAAAAGTCTTCACACGCCTGCACCGAGTGCGCTAACTTTATCTCGTCGCTAATGGGCAGACCCCACGCCGATAATTGTTGCAGACGTTCGAAGTGACTGTCCGGCAGTTGCGGTTCTGCCGCTTTAGCAATAACGCCCAATCCATAGGCATAAAAGTGCAAAGGACGCCTGGCAGTAACTTTTGAGTCCAGCTGGCGTAGGCTTCCTGCCGCCGCGTTACGGGGATTCGCGAATACCTTATCGCCCTGTTCCCGGGCTCGCTGATTAAAATTTTCAAAAGCCGGAGTTGGCATAAACACCTCACCCCTTACTTCTAAGCGCTCGGGAGCATCAGCGGCTAAGGTCAGCGGAACGTTACGAATGGTTTTTACGTTTTCAGTGATGTTCTCACCCGTATAGCCGTCACCACGAGTTGCAGCACGCACCAGAGTGCCGTTTTCATAAAGAATACTAACGGCCAGGCCATCCAGCTTCGGCTCACAACAAAAGGTTATCGGCTGACTGCTGTCCAGGCGCTGAATCACTCGTTGAGAGAAGGCTTCGAACTCCTCCGCAGAAAACGCATTATCCAATGACAGCATCGGCTTCTCATGGGCAACGGTTTCAAATTTGGTGAGTGCTTTACTGCCCACTTTTTGTGTCGGTGACTGCGCTGACATGAGTTGAGGATGTTGCTGCTCCAGTTGCTGCAGCTCCCTGAACAGCCGATCGTATTCACTGTCCGGGACACTGGGTTCATCCTGTTCATAATATTCACGGTTATAGCGACTCAGCAGGCTCTCTAATTCCTGCATGCGTTTTTCAACTGAACTTTTATCGGTCATAATCCAACACTGTCTAAAGTGAACTGAGTAACATTAAAGATCTTGCTGAGCTTTTTCGAATTCACGAATGGTTTGGTGAGTTTTTTGGATAGACTGTCGCGATAAAAGCTGCCGCTCGCCATCAAGCACCTGCCCCTGAGGAATTTCCATGGCCAGTTTTTTGGCCGCATTCAGCATCATATTAAAAGCCTGCTGCCCATCACCTTCCTGCGGTAACGTCATAAACAGGGCTACCCCCTCAGTTTCAAACTGTTCGATGTTATCAAGATCAAAAGTTCCCGGGTTAAACATATTGGCGACACTAAAAATCATGGGGCCGTTACCTGAGGTCTGCTGATAGCGGTGAAAAATACCCATATCACCAAACTTGCAACCAAGCTCAGTCATCATTTGCAGCAACAAGGCACCCTGCACAGAACCTTTTACAAATAAAGAAATTACCTGCTGGGGCGGTTGTGGAGCTACGGCCGCCTGTTCCGGTATTTCCTGTTGTATTTCAGGTTGCTGTTGTACTTCAGATTGCTGTTGTTCGGCAGGTTCCGCGGACAGTGGCTTTTCCGTTTGACCGGTAGCCGCTGCATTAAACTGTTGCGGTTGGTCTTCGCTCTCTTCATCCTGCTCGACACGCATCGAAGGCAGCGGCGCATCTTCCTCATCCAAATCAAGGTTCATCGACATTTGCTCGATGTCCATGGTTGGCTCTTCAACCGACTCAGTTGATAAAGTCTCAGGCTCTGCATCCTGCTGCGGCTCTGTGATCGGTTGTCGCCGTTGCTTTTCTCTTACCGGTTGATTATTTTTACGCATCGTCCAGATACCGTGCGCAACAATACCGATAATTACCAAAACACCGACGATACCTAAGGTTATCTGTAGATTGCTCATTCAATTGCCAACCTTATCATTATAATTATTAGCCTTCTGTCATGGCCACGGCTTGCTCAATATCAACAGCGACCAGCCTTGATACGCCTGCTTCTTGCATCGTAACACCCGCCAGATGGGATGCCATTTCCATTGCAACTTTATTATGACTGATATAGATAAACTGCACTGAGCCCGACATATCGTCTACTAAGCGGCAAAACCGAGCCACATTAGTATCGTCCAGCGGCGCATCAACTTCGTCTAACAGACAAAACGGAGCCGGATTCAGGCGAAAAATAGCAAACACCAATGATAAAGCGGTTAATGCTTTTTCTCCACCACTTAGCAAATGGATCGTACTATTTTTCTTACCCGGTGGCTGTGCCATGATAGTTACCCCGGTTTCCAGCAGGTCGTCATCGGTTAGCCTTAGTTCGGCATGACCACCCGCAAACACCTTAGGAAACAGTACCTGCAAATCGCGATTAATGGCGACAAATGTTGTTTTAAAACGCTGTCGTGTTTCCCGTTCAATTTTACGGATAGCCTGTTCAAGGGTATCTAACGCTGAGCATAAATCATCATACTGTGTATCCAGATAGTCTTTACGTTCTTTTTGCGTTTTCGCCTCCTCGATGGCAGCCAGGTTAACAGCGCCCAGGCGCTTTATTTGCGCAGTTAACTTGTCCAGTTGCTGACTGAGAGTGTCCTCATTAGCGGTCTCGTCGACGTCCTGCAGCACCTGCTTTAATGAAAGCCCTACCCCTGACAGCGAATCCAGAGCCGCATGGGTTCGTTCCTGCTGCTTCGCCAGTTCAATTTCAGTAGCCTGCAGCTGTTGCTGTGCCTGGCTGATCTTGTCATTAATTTGCGACCGCCCCTGGTTCAGTTGATGCAGCTGGTTTTCAACCTCTGCTAACTGTTCGCGAACCTGCAATAAATGATCATCCGCCTGTTCACGCTTGCCCAGTAACTCTGCTAATTGCTCCTGCTCATCGATCTGCTGATGTTGCTGTTGTTGCTGCATCAGTTCTTCTGCCTCAGCCTGCAGGGCTTGCCGGCGCTGACTATAGCGCTGGGTCAGTTTGCTTAGCTGCTGCTGCTGAGTCTGCAGGTTTTGCCGTTGTAACTGAATTTGCTGCTGCCGGCTCAACCATTGCTGACGCTGTTCCTGTAATTCTCGTAAATGCTGTTCAAGTGCTTCAGGCTGCTCGCGGCTGCCTTGCTCTAACTGCTGTTGCTGTTGCTGCCGCTGCAGTTTCTGCTGCTGACTATCTAAGCTCTGCAACTGCTGGGCGCTATGCTCAGTTTGCTGTTTTAAGTGCTCCAGCCGTTGTTGCAAATCTGCCCGCCGCTGCTGCCTTTCACTCTGCTGTTGCTGCAAAAACTCAGCCCGCTGTCGCTGCTGGCTCAAGCTGCTCTCCAGAGCCTGGCATTGCTGCCCCGCCTCTTCACATTGCCGCTGCAGGGTTTCAAGCTGCCGCTGAGCATCGCCTAGCTTTAGTTCAGCTGCCTCACGCTCACTTTTTGCCAGCCGGTACTGTCGCTGTAGCTGTTGCAGTTGATCTTGCATCTGCAGCACACTGTCCTCGCGCACTTTATCAGTTGCTAAACTGCCGGTACTGCACCAGTGGCCGCTACGGGTCACAGCAAATAGCAATGAATCGTCGCGTTGTAAAGCCTGGTAACCCTCCTGCAGCGAATCGGCCAGCACACAGTAATTCAGCAGCGGCCAGTGTTTGGCGGATCCAGTGACCACCTCGCTGGCACGCTTTAGCTGCGAAGTGGAACCTTGCTGTATCGGCGATAGCGGCCACAGCAGACTGATATCTTCGGGCACCTGCTCAACGGCTACCGGCTGATCCAGCCAATAGCTGTTAAGCCAGGGCGTTAACAACTTTTCCAGCGCTTCACGCCATGGCTGCGCTACTTGCAGCACTTCGCGCAATGGTCTTGCCTGATGCTGTTGCAACCACTGTTGATTCGCATCTGATAAAACCGGTTGCCGGCTTTGCAGAACTTGTTCCAATGTCTGATAACGAGCCTGATGCTGTTGGTATTCTTGCTGCCAATGTTGATAGCTTTGCTGTTGATTCTGTGTCTGCTCTTGTTGTTGCTGCAGATCGCGCTGCTGTTGCGAGTGTTGCTGCTTGCCGATATCCAGCGCCTGCTCTTTTTCTGCGATCTGTTGTCGCAACTGTTCAAGCTCGTCACTGAGATCAGTCTGCTCCAGTTCAGCCAGGTTCTGCTGTAATTGTTGCCTCTGCTCATCGGCGTAATCTTGTTGCTGCTGCAAACGCTGCTGCTCTAATTCAATCTCGCGCAGCTGCTGTTGCAGTTGTTGCTGTTTTAGTTGTAATTCACGCTGCTGCGACTGCTGTTGTTGCCATTGTTGTTCTGCGCTTTGCAGCTGTTCCTGCTGCATCAGCAGTTGCTCTTCAATATGCTCTGCTTTAAGGGCCAGTTCTTCTTCCTGTTCGGCCAGCTGCTGCAGCTGCTGACTGTCTTCATCTTGCTGATGTTGCAGCTCTTCAAGATCCTGTTGCAGTTGCTGCTGGCGTTGCTGGCGCTGCTCACTTAACTGGCGCTGGTGCTGTTGGCTTTGTTCCAGCCGGGTAATTTGATTAGCCAGCAGAAATACTTGATGCTGCGCTTCTTCAACGGCTATTTTTAATTGTCCGGCCTGTTGTTGATAGGCGGCAATGCCCTGTTCATCACCGCTGTGCTCAGTTTTCAAGCGTTCTAATTCTGTCTTCTGCTGTTCAAGCTGTTGCTGCAATTGCTCTCGTTTACGCTCTAATCGCAACCAGCGCAGGCCGTAGAGCTCCCCTCTTAGTTGACGCTCGCTGGCTTTTAATTGCTTGTAGCGACTGGCAGCAGCAGCTTGTCGCTGCAGCTTATCAAGCTGCTGGCCCAGCTCCTCACGGATGTCGCTGATACGCTCTAAATTTTCGCGCGTATGTTTCATTCGATTTTCGGTTTCACGGCGCCGTTCTTTATACTTTGAAATGCCCGCTGCTTCTTCGATAAAAACCCGCAATTCCTGAGGTTTAGATTCTATCAGCCGGGAGATCATACCCTGCTCGATTATGGCATAGCTGCGGGGGCCCAGGCCGGTACCCAGGAACAAGTCTGTAATATCCCGGCGCCGGCACTTACTGGCATTTAAAAAATAGTTGGATTGGCCGTCCCGGGTGACTTGACGTTTTACAGAAATTTCTTTAAATGCAGCAAACTCACCCTGAATTCGCCCACTACTGTTATCAAAAACCAGTTCAACACTGGCCTGAGAAACCGGTTTTCGAGACGCTGAGCCGTTAAAAATCACGTCACTCATGGCATCGCCGCGCAAGTTTTTCGCGGAACTTTCGCCCAGCACCCAGCGCACGGCATCAATAACATTGGATTTGCCGCAGCCGTTTGGCCCCACGACACAAGTCATCTGGTCAGGAAAAGGAACTTTGGTAGGGTCGACAAAGGATTTAAAGCCAACCAGTTTTATATGTTTTAAGCGCATTATTGTTAGAGTTAGAGCGAAAACACGGCTGCCAGCATGGTGTATAGATTTTAACAGATTATTTGCGTCTTGTAACAATTTGACAGCTGCAGCCATAAGGCAGAGCCGTTAAACTGAGTGTTATCACTAACCAACGATGGTCAATCAAAGGAGCCGTACCGTGCCGCAAAGTCCTTATAGCCAAAATGGCCTGGCTTACTTAGCCCGTGGCTTTAAATTAATTCAAAGTAAGGGCCTTAAACGCTTCGTTATCATCCCCATTATGGTTAACCTGTTGCTTTTTAGCGCTGCTATTTACTGGCTCGCGCAAATGACCGAGCGCTGGACTGAACAACTACTGAACTGGGTGCCTGACTATTTCCACTGGATAGAATACCTGATTTATCCGATTTTCGTCTTGTTTATACTGGCTATGTTTTATTTTCTTTTCACTGCGGTCACTAACCTTATTGCAGCCCCGTTTAACGGTCTGCTGTCAGAAAAGGTCGAACAGTATGAAAGTGGCGAGCAAATTTCAGAAGATGGGCTGATAGACCTGCTTAAAGATATTCCGAGGACAGTTGCCCGCGAGCTGCAAAAAATGTGGTATTACCTGCCGCGGGCACTCGGTTTTTTCCTCTTATCTCTTATCATTCCCGTTATTGGCCAGGTCATCTGGTTTATCTGGTTATGCTGGATGATGTCGATTCAATATCTGGATTTCCCTTTTGACAACCATAAGTTGTCATTTACCCGCATGCGTTTTGAGTTAAGAGCAGCTAAGGGCAAGTCACTGAGTTTCGGTTTTGGGGTTTTACTGCTCACCATGATCCCGCTGGTCAACTTAATCGTCATGCCGGTCGCAATCGCTGGCGCCACATCATTATGGGTTGATCACTACCGCGCGAAAGCGCTGCAGTAAGACAGCCCGGTCAGCTGTTAGTGGCTAGTAAACTGTGTCGCTGTTTTTAAACTAACAAATCACTTTATAAAACTGTTGGTCAGGAAACGGCGACATGAATCTACAGCAGCACAACCGGTACGTTTATCTCTATCAGCCCAAAGCGGGCATTTTACTACTCAGCGACGCCCTGCAGGTGCTTTACGCCCTGCCACGCTCACAACGTCTGTGTCCGCCCGGACAATGGCTGAACTGTTTTCCTCGTGCTGAGCAAATGCGGTTAAAGTTAGCCTTTACAGCGCTGGCAATGGCCCATACCCAGGAGTCTTTACAGTTTTCGTTAAAGCTTAACAGCCATAGTTATAGTGGCGAATATCGCTATACAGAACACCAGCTTTGCAACGTCTCAATCAATAAACAACGTTTTATTTGCGGTCGGGTGACTCCAATCTGGAATCCCCGTCCTCGTCTTCCAGCCAGTCATCCGCAATCCGCTTACTGGTCTGCACACCAAGCCGTCGGAATTTCTCCACACGACTGACTAAATTGCCACGCCCGCTGCTGAGTTTTTTGACCGCCTCCTGATATCGGTTATCCAGAGTTTGCAAGCTACTGCCTACCTTATCCAGATCGTCAATAAAACCGACGAACTTGTCATATAACTTAGCAGCTTCCCGGGCAATGATTTCGGCATTGCGGTTTTGGTATTCGTATTGCCAAATATTGTGGACAGTGCGCAGTGCAACCAATAAGTTTGTTGGACTAACCAACATGATTTGATGGTCCAGCGCCAGCCGGATAAGCTCTGGTTCACGGTCAACTGCCAGCAAAAAAGCGGGTTCAACAGGCACAAACATGAGGATATAATCCAGTGTCCGGATGCCTTCAAGATGCTGATAGTTTTTCTTACCAAGCCCCTTAATGTGCTGCTTCAGAGACTGGACATGCTCTTGCAGTAAGCGCGCTTTTTCTTGTTCGTCGTCACTATTGAAATAGCGCTCATAAGCCGACAAACTGACCTTAGCATCAATAACGACGTCTTTTTTATTCGGCAGATGCACCAGAACGTCGGGTCGAAAAGAACGTCCCTGGTCGTCCCGCTGATGACTTTCGGTATGATACTCATGACCTTCGCGCAAACCGGACTGTTCCAGAATTCGCTGTAATACTAGCTCGCCCCAGTTACCCTGCTGCTTGGTGTCGCCTTTCAGAGCCCTGGTCAGGGCTTCTGCCTCATGCGCCATTTGCCGGTTAAGTTCGCGTAACGAGGTCAACTCCTGCTTTAAGGCACTGCGTTCCTTGGTTTCATCAGTATATTGCTGTTCCACTTGTCGCTTAAAGGCATCCAGCTGCTGTTTAAACGGCTCCAGCGTTGCTGACAACGTCTGTTGATTCTGTTGTTGTAAGCCCTGTGATTTTTGCTCAAATATTTTGTTGGCAAGGTTTTCAAATTGCTGCGTTAGACGCTCCTCAGAGGCCTGCAGTAAACGGATTTTTTCATCCGCCGAACGGCGTTCGTGTAAAGTGGTTGCCCGCAGGGTCTGTAACTGACCTTCGGCGTACTGAGCACGCTGCTGTAATTGTTCATTGGCCTGTAGAGTCTGCTCCAGCTGCTGTTTTAGCTGGCGATTTTGTTGGCGTAGCATCAGCCAAACCAAAACTACGGCGAAGCAGGCCAGCAGAACAAAAAATAAGGGTATCAACCCGCCGGCGATACCCTCGTTAAAGTCAATGGCTGGCACGCCCTAAGCTCCCGCTTTATCGCGCATATCTGCAATTTTCACTTTCCAGATAGCCGGACCTTCGGTATGTGCATTTTGCCCGCTACTGTCAACGGCAACCGTTACCGGCATATCCTCTACCTCAAATTCGTAAATCGCTTCCATACCCAGGTCATCGAACGCTACCACCTTAGCCTGTTTAATTGCTTTAGCAACCAGGTACGCAGCGCCGCCAACCGCCATTAAATACACAGCCTGATGCCGGCGGATACTGTCAACTGCCTGAGGACCCCGTTCAGCTTTACCAATCATACCGATAATACCGGCCTGCTCTAACATCATGTCGGTAAACTTGTCCATACGGGTGGACGTCGTCGGCCCGGCCGGACCAACAACTTCATCGCCCACCGGGTCAACCGGTCCAACGTAGTAAATAAAGCGGTTAGTAAAGTCAACCGGCAGCGGTTCGCCTTTATCCAACATATCTTTAATGCGCTTGTGGGCAGCATCGCGGCCAGTCAGTAACTTACCGGATAACAGAACAGTTTCGCCCATTTTCCAGTTTTGGATATCCTCTTTACTGACTTCATCCAGGTTTACCCGGCGCACATCATCGCCAACCTCAAAGGTTACATCGGGCCAGTCTTCCAGTTTAGGTGGGGTCAGATCCGCCACCCCCGACCCGTCAAGAGTAAAGTGTACGTGGCGGGTTGCTGCGCAATTAGGGATTAAGGTTACCGGCTTTGACGCGGCGTGCGTAGGCAGCGATTTTATTTTTACATCCAAAACCGTCGTCAAACCGCCGAGGCCCTGGGCTCCTATTCCTAAGTCGTTAACCCGGTTAAATATTTCTAACCGTAATGCTTCTTCAGCATTTTGCGGTCCACGCTCAATCAGCTCATGAATATCAACCGACTCCATTAATGACTCTTTCGCCAGTACCGCTGATTTTTCCGCCGTACCGCCAACGCCAATACCCAACATTCCCGGTGGACACCAGCCTGCGCCCATTTTTGGCAGGGTTTCAACCACCCAGTCGGCAATCGAGTCACTGGGGTTCAGCATCGCCATTTTTGATTTGTTTTCTGAGCCGCCCCCTTTTGCTGCAATCATCACCTCGACTTTGCCACCCGCAACTAAATCAAGGTGAACAACCGCCGGCGTATTATCGCCGGTATTTTTACGCGCGCCGGCCGGATCAGCGACAATAGAAGCGCGCAGAGGGTTATCAGGGTTGTTGTAGGCTCGGCGGGTACCTTCATCAACCATCTGTTGTACCGTTAAGTCTGTTTTATCCCATTTTACGTCCATTCCCACTTTCACAAAGCAGGTCACGATACCCGTATCCTGGCAGATAGGCCGATGACCCTGAGCTGACATTCTGGAGTTGGTTAACACCTGGGCAATAGCATTTTTTGCCGCTTCGCTTTGTTCACGCTGGTAGGCCTGGTCCAGTGCCTGGATGAAGTCCAGTGGATGGTAATAAGAGATGTATTGCAACGCATCAGCGATGCTCTCAATAAAGTCGCTCTGACGAATGCTGGCCATTCGGTAACCCCTTGTAAAGTTGGCATACTATCGGCGCTATAATAGCGTTTTACTGGCCGGCTGACCAGTCGGCTAAAGCTTGTGATAGAATGTTCGACAAGCATTTAACAGGGGAAGCATAACCAGTGTCCGATGGCTTAACATTAACGTGGCAAAATCTGACCTCAGAGGTACCGCCAGCAGCACTGCAGCATTCGCAGCAGCTTGATAACTGGGTTGAACAATGCTTCGCCGGGCGCCGCTACGAGCCTTTTGCCCTGTGGCTTGACTCGGCGGCAAATGAACACAGTGACAGCCGCTATCACGTGTTACTGAGACGGCCACAGTTTGTGCTTAGCGCTGATGATTATACTACCCGCATTGAGGTAATGCGCCGGCAACTGGCAATGCCCGGGGCACTTGACGCTGAAGATGAGCGACCGCTGCTTAAGCTGGCTGCGGATTTATTGCAACACCTTCAACAGCAAATCGTCACACCACCGCAGTCTGAACTACCCTTTTGTGGCGGTTTTGCTGGCATACTCGGATATGATCTCGGCCGTCAGACCGAAGCACTGCCCTGTGAAAACGATCCCGACGAATATCAAACAGCAACTGCATGCCTTGGTTTTTATACTGAGGCTATCGTTGTTGATAAACAAACCAGAACGCTATGGGTTCTTGCCCCCGGCCGCCAGCATCAGCAATGGTTGCACAGTTGGTTAGAATCGGCACCTCCGGGGGACGATAAGTTTGAGCTGACCAGTCGCTGGCAAAGCAATATGACGGAGTCGCAGTATCAGCAAAAGTTTAATCAGGTAAAAGCGTATTTGCGCGCCGGCGACACCTACCAAATTAATTTAGCGCAACGCTTTAGTGCTAATTATAAAGGCGATGAGTGGCAGGCTTATCAGAAACTAAGACGTCTTAATCAAGCCCCGTTTTCAGCCTTCATGCGATTGCCCGACAGCTGCCTGCTGAGCGTTTCTCCGGAGCGTTTTTTAGCGGTTGATAAAACGGGTAAGGTCCAGACCAAGCCCATTAAAGGGACCCGGCCGCGCAGTGCAAACCCTGAACAGGATCAGTATCAACGCCAACGTTTACTGGAATCAGAAAAAGACCATGCAGAAAACCTGATGATTGTTGATTTGCTGCGCAACGATCTATCGCGCAGTTGCCGGCCCGGAACTATTGATGTTCCCAAGTTATTTGCAATTGAGAGCTTTCCGGCGGTACACCATTTAGTATCAACGGTAACCGGCCAGTTACAGTCAGCGGCCGGAGCACTGGACCTGATGAGACGAGCTTTTCCCGGCGGCTCAATCACCGGCGCCCCGAAAATACGGGCGATGGAAATTATTGAAGAGCTTGAACCTCATCGCCGATCCGTTTATTGCGGTTCGATCGCCTATTTTTCTCTCGACGGCAGTAGTGACAGTAGTATCACCATTCGCACCTTACTCGCAGAGCAAGGGCGTTTGTTCTGCTGGGCAGGCGGTGGCCTGGTTATTGATTCCGAATGCGCTGCCGAATATCAGGAAACACTGGATAAAGTTGCCCACATTCTGCCTTTACTGGAGTCTTTGTGAGTATTAAGAGCCGGGCTGACTTTATCCGTCGTTTTAATCTTCACCCCCATGCCCGAATAGATCGGCCAATGGATGACAGGTTACGAAAACGTTTGCGTCCGGCTGCTGTGCTCATTCCTATTATCGAGCGCCAGCACGGCCTGTCTCTTATTTTGACCCAACGCTCAGCAAAGCTGCGCCAACACGCAGGACAAATCAGCTTTCCCGGCGGGCGCTATGACCCTCATGACCAACATTTGCTGACTACCGCCTTACGTGAAACCGAGGAAGAAATTGGCCTGCCTCGGGAGCAGGTTGAAGTCATTGGCCGGTTACAGGATTACCCGGTACTGAGCAATTACATGATCCGCCCCTTTGTTGGCTTTGTCAGCCCCCAACAGCCGCTGATGGCTGAGGCAGGCGAAGTGGCCGAAATCTTTGAAGTGCCGCTGGCTGACATCCTTAACATGAATAATCATTATGCTTATCGGATTCGCAAATTCATCTACGACCGGGTCTATTTTATCCCCTGGCAACACCGAAACATCTGGGGTGCTACCGCCGGTATTTTAAGAGAACTGGCAGAGCAACTGCAGCCAGAACATCGTCAACAAGTTCGCCCTCTTAATTAATTCGGCATATAATGTTGCCAAACCCCACCAGCAACGTGCGACAATGGCGCGGTAAATGCATCTCATTCAGAACAATAGGTTCCGACAATGATCAGTGTTTTTGATATTTATAAAATTGGTATTGGTCCTTCCAGCTCACACACGGTTGGACCGATGCGCGCAGCTTATGAGTTTTTGCATGCCGCAAAAGAAGCCGGCCACTTAACAGCAGCTGATGCCGTCGAAGTCGAATTATTTGGCTCTCTTGGGCAGACCGGTAAAGGCCATGGCACGGGCAAGGCTGTCATATTAGGTCTGGCCGGAGATTTACCGGAAACTGTCGACACAGACACGATTGATGATTTTTTAAAACAGACCGAAACGACGGAAAAGCTGGCTTTACTGGGTGAGCAGGAAGTTAACTTCCCACGCAGCGGAGCTATCGTTTTTCACCGGCGCAAGACCATGCCCAAACACGCAAATGCGATGGAGCTTCGGCTATTAGCAAAAGGCGAGGTGGTTTATAAAGACCTTTACTATTCCATTGGTGGCGGTTTTATTGTTCGCGATGCCGACTTTAATGAAACTCTTGAAGAAGCGATAGAGCAGTCCAGTAAGCCAATCCCATATCCTTTCGACAACGCTGTACAACTGCTTGAACATTGCGATGAACACGGCTTACGTATCAGCTCGCTAATGATGGAAAATGAAAAAGTTTTCCGCAGTGAAAACGAAATTCGAGAAGGGTTGCTGAAGATTTGGCAGACCATGCAGCAAAGTATTCAAAATGGCATAACCACTGAAGGCATTTTACCGGGCGGCCTGAAAGTACGGCGGCGGGCTTCAGCGCTGTATCAGCGTCTGAAAAAAGAGAAAAGCTCGGAGCCGATGCAGTTTATGGACTGGGTTGATTTATTTGCCTTAGCAGTCAATGAGGAGAACGCTGCCGGAGGGCGCATCGTAACGGCGCCTACTAACGGCGCCGCGGGCATTATGCCTGCTGTAATGAGTTATGCCGACAAGTTTATCGAGCCTTTAGAAGAGGATGCCGTCATCCGCTTTTTATTAACTTCTGCGGCCATCGGTATTCTGTATAAAAAAAATGCCTCTATCTCAGGTGCCGAAGTCGGCTGCCAGGGCGAAGTAGGTGTTGCCTGTTCAATGGCAGCAGCAGCGCTGGCCGAGTTTACGGGCGGATCGCCGGCAACGGTAGAAAACGCAGCGGAAATTGGTATGGAGCACAACCTGGGACTGACATGTGATCCGGTTGGTGGACTGGTTCAGGTTCCCTGCATTGAGCGCAATGCTATGGGCGCAATTAAGGCGATTAATGCCGCACGCCTGGCGATGCGCGGTGACGGTAACCACAAAGTGTCACTGGACAAAGTAATTAAAACTATGTGGGATACCGGTAACGATATGAAAACCAAATACAAAGAGACCGCTCGTGGCGGTCTGGCTGTTAATATAATCGAGTGCTAACCGACGGCCGTTACCGGCGCTGTTAAAGCGTCGGTAACTCCTGTTCAGCAAACAGCCGCTCGATCTCTTCGTGGGTTTTCAGACGCATTGCCGCTTCGACTTTCTCTTTAGTCAGATGCGGCGCAAAATTTTCGATAAAATCGTACATGTAGTTACGCAAAAAAGTACCACGCCGAAAGCCAATTTTGGTTGTACTGGGCTCAAACAAGTGATGAGCCGGGATAGCCACTAAGTCAGGGTCTTCTTCAGCGTTGTAAGCCATGCTGGCAACAACACCGATTCCGATCCCCATCCGTACATAGGTTTTTATTACATCCGCATCGGTTGCAGTAAAGACGATTTGCGGCTCTTTGCCGGCCTCCGCGAATGCCCGATCCAATTCTGAGCGCCCGGTAAAACCATGTACATAAGTAACCAGGGGATAATCAGCAATCTCCGCAATGTTGAGCTTGCTGACCTGAGCCAACGGGTGATCGGCGGGGACAATGATTGACCGATTCCAGTGATAGCAAGGTAGCATAATCAGATCCTGATACAGGTGCAGAGCCTCTGTTGCTATGGCAAAGTCTGCTCGCCCTTTAGCCGCCGCTTCACTGATTTGTTGTGGCGATCCCTGGTGCATGTGCAAAGATACTTTCGGGTATTGTTTGATAAAACGGCTGATAATCGGGGGTAAAGCATAACGGGCCTGAGTATGGGTAGTGGCGATATTGAGTTTGCCACTGTCAGGCTGAGTATGTTCCGAAGCAACCGCTTTTATTGCATTAACCTGCTCAAGTACTTGCTCAGCAATATCAATGACTTCTCGGCCCGCTGCCGTAACATGAGTTAGGTGTTTACCGGTACGGCCAAAAATTTGAATGCCCAGCTCATCTTCCAGCATCCGCACTTGTTTACTAATACCCGGTTGCGACGTGAACAGACTTTCAGCCGTCGAAGAGACGTTTAAGTTGTGATTTACCACTTCGACAATGTATCTTAGTTGTTGTAGCTTCATTGAATAGTTGACCTGATTATGAGCCGCTCAGTTTATGCAAAAATAGTATATTAGTTTGCTTATCTATGCCAACTTCAAATTTAAACAGGGAATTCAGTCGTTATGAACCCCGACATTAATTTTTCTACCGTCCTCGCCAGTAGCGTACATGATATGAAAAACTCACTGGCGTTGGTACTTCAACAACTGGAAGAAGTCAGTGCACAAACCCAGGGTTCTGCGGTGGGCTCAAAAGTCGCGCAACTGCATTATGAAGCGCAGCGGATAAATGCCAACTTAGTTCAGCTGCTGCATTTGTACCGCCATCAACAGCAACAAACTGTGGTTAATATCGAGTTGCATTTTATTGACGAAATCATTGAAGAGCTGGTACTGAATAATGAGTTTTATCTGCAACAAAAAGGAATCGAGCTGAGTTTACAAGTTGAGCAACCCTGCATGGCCTACTGTGACCGCGATCTGATTAGCAACTTACTTAATGACATCATCGTTAATGCTATGCGCTATACCGCCGATAAATTAGAGATAGTTGCCAGCCAGCAGGCAGATCAGCAGGTCCTCATTGAGGTTTCCGATAATGGTCCTGGCTATCCGGCCGCGATGTTAGCAGCCGCCAGCAACAAAGCTTCTCCTTTGTGCGCTGATTATTCACGTACCGGGCTGGGGCTGTACTTTGCCCGGCAAATTGCCGCAAGCCATCAACGGTCTGGTAAAAAGGGACAGATTACCCTTAAAAATGGCGGCAACTTAGGTGGCAGTGTGTTTAAATTAGTATTGCCCTAAACAGATAGCAAACAACGATAACAATAAATTAACCGGAACCGGCATGATATACACCATCATTATTTCGCTCATCATATTACTGGTGATACTGGCGGTAGCGATTGGCGCAGTGCAACAACATAAGCAGCGCCAGGATCTCGCCCGACGCCAGAAGCTTGCTAAATACCGGGCGGCGCTTGAGCAGGTCGAGGATTTGCTGAACATGGTTGGCTATTTTCCAATCGGTAGGTCACTGGTCGCCATCCTCAATGCCAGAGCGAAAGAGTTATTGCAGGGTATGTACGACGTCAGCCCCACAGATGATTTCAAAGCCCGGGTTAATGATTATGAAGAGCGTCTGAAGAATTTAGACGTTAATGATACCTCGTTACTTAACGAAGAATTTGAGCTGCCACGAAACGATAAACAAATAATTGCCATGATCAATGCGCTAAAACGCATGCGCAGTGTGCTGCGTTCAGAGCATGCCCGCGGCAAAGTGGACAGCCGGGTGTATACAACCGAAGATGCGCGGCTACAACAGTTACAGTTAAAAATAAGCGTCGAGACATTGATTCGCCGGGGCGAAAACGCTTATCAGGGGCACATGCTCGGCTCAGCGCGTCAATATTACGAAAAGGCAAAGCGTTCGCTGGACGATCAGAGTTACACCGATGACTACATTGAGCATAGAAAAAAACAAGTTGAACAGGCTCTGGAACAAATTACCGATGAGTTAAAAGACGTTAACAACAGGGACGTCGATGACCGTAAACATGATGAAATTGAAGAGCTATTCCAACCGAAGAAAAAGTGGTAAATCATGAGTGACTGGAAAGACCAACTAGGTCAGTTAGTTTATTCAACCGATGCCGGAAAAATTGACCCTGAGCCCGAACCGGAAGTCATACCCCAGGGCGATGGTATTGTCCGCTTGCAGCGCCAGACAAAAGGTCGCAAGGGCAAAGGGGTAACCCTGGTAACGGGCTTAGAAAAACCGGAAAAAGAGTTAAAAGCTGTCGCTAAACAGTTAAAGCAGTACTGTGGCGTCGGTGGTGCCGTTAAAGAGCACACGATCGAAATTCAGGGCGACCAGCGTGACGCAGCCGAGCGCTGGTTAAAGCAACAAGGTTATACTGTTAAGAGGGCGGGCGGCTAAGGTCATAAATGACCAGCAGCGACTGACCCTGCGCCTGCCACTCGACCGTATCAGCGAAATGCTCCAGTAACTGCAGGCCACGACCAAAGGGTTTTTGTTGGTCACTGTTAGCCGGCCCGCTTTGTTCAGTCACTGGAAAAGGCTTGGTGCCATTGGAGCTAACCTCAAACGATAAACGTTTACTATGGGGATCGTAAGAAATTTCGAAATCAATGCGCATGTCAGCCTGATGCAGCAGACGTTGTTGACGGATCTCATAATAGTGTTCAAAACCTTTTTCTTCTTTCAGCTCAGAATCGAGTTGCAGAACATTATGGTCAAGAATATTGTTAAAACATTCGGCGAATAAGAGATATAAAGTAGTTTTGTGTGGCTTCAGCGCTTCCAGCTTACCCAACGAATCAACCAACTGCTGAATTGGGTCCAGCCGCTGCATTTCCCTCTGACTGATGCTAATTTTTAATGTGAAGGGCAAATGGTCATGTGTCACATCGACCCTTTGCTTAGGGCTTTGCACCTTACTGCACTGAACAGCTACTAACGAGAGATCATCCTGGTCATCAGCCACAGTAAACTGCTGCAATTGTTGCTTAACTTGCTGAAAGCCCCGCTCCCCCTCGGTCCGCCATGCGTATTGAAGCATACTGACGAAACGCTCTTCTCCCAGCATACCGCCTTCCGGGACTTGTATTTCCACCACCCCATCGGTAAAAGCTACTAAATAATCGTTCGGGTCAACAACCAAATGCTCAACCTGCTGATCAAACTGGTCTGGCGGTAAAATGCCCAGTGCCATATGCCGCGATTTAAGCAGTCGCACAAGTTCTCCGCTTTGCGATAAAATAACAGCATCAGGAATACCACCATTCCAGACCGTCAACCGCTCGCCCCCGGCCGAAAATTCAACAATTATCGCCGCACAGAACATGTCATCCGGTAACAGGTTAAGTAAGCGTAAGTTAAGCTCGTAAGCCATATCGTTAACTGACAGCCCGCGCGCAGCCATGCCGAAAAAAGTTTGCGCTACCGGCAGTGTACCCGTAGCCGGTGCCAGACCATGGCCGGTGAAGTCTCCTAAAAATAAGTAATAACTGCCAAAGGGGCCTGCTTTACCAAGACATAAATCGCCATTAAAAATCGATACAGAGCGCATGAATGTCTGCACAAATGGCTGGGTCAATTCATTATCGTGCAGTGCATTTTGCAGCATGTGCTGAACCACAGCCTGCTCTCGTTCCATTCGGTTTGAATGCCACTTTAAGGTTTCATTCGTCACCGCCAGTGAGTAACTTAGCTCGCGAACCCGCGCATGCGCATTAATCTTTGCTTTTAATACTACCGGTTCAAAGGGTATCGTTAAAAAGTCATCACCGCCGACCTCCAGGCATTTCAGCAAAGTATCCTTAGCCTCAAGCGCAGTTATAAAAATAATAGGAAGATGAACACTACCGCTGAGTTCTTTAAGCTTTGGCGCAGTTTCAAAACCATTCATCACCGGCATCATAATGTCCAACAGGACAATTTGCGGTTCAAATTCGGTAAATACTGCGAGAGCTTCTGCACCATTACTGACAGAGGAGACTTCGTGACCAATCTGCGTCAAAAGACCTTCGAGCATGATTTGATTGGCTTTTTGATCATCGACGACGAGTATTTTCATCAGCTGATAACAAACATTTTATCAAACCTCGAGATGTCGAGAATACGCCTCACTTCGGGTCTGGCGTTAACCAGTTGGACACCTTTCACACTACTGCCCAGCGCCTTACGCATATTCAGCAACATGCCTAAAGCCGAGCTATCGAGATATTCGGTTTCGCGTAAATCAATAATCACGGTCGGTTGCGAGTCTCCGATATGACTGTACGCCTGACGAAACTCCTGCACTAAACTAAAATCGAATTTGCCTTTGATAGAGATAATCAACTGCTTGTTATCGGCTGAAAATTCACGCGCTACTGTCATAGAAACCCCTGTTATTTGATTCTTATCGGTTAAGCATACTTTTTTTATTGAGTTTGTCTGCTAAATCCCATAATCTTTTTCCATCATTTCCCAACCGCTGACCAAACCATGTCCGTAGCGCTTAGCGAATTACGAATTTTGTTGGTAGAGCCTTCAGATGTTCAACGTAAGGTGATTACCCAGCATCTCAACCAGTCAGGCATCGAGCAAACCCGCGGCGCCTCAACAATTACCGAAGCAAAAGCGCTTATTCAAAGCTGGCAGCCCGATATAATCACCAGTGCTATGTACTTCGAGGATGGTACGGCGGATCAGTTACTGGATCACCTGGAAGCAAACCAACTGGAAGATACCGTTCATTTTATGCTGGTTTCCAGTGAACACAGGGCCGACCAGCTGGAGCAATTCAAGCAAGCTGGTATTGTCGCTATCTTACCAAAACCTTTTACCTCTGAGCAGCTCCATCGGGCAATTAAAGCCACGGTTGACTTACTCGAACCGGACCATCTGCATCTTGATCTTTACGATATTGAAGATCTTCGAGTTTTGATTGTCGATGACAGCAATACATCACGCCATGTTTTACGGCGGGTGCTGGAAAATATGGGTGTGGAAAGTTGTGTTGAAGCAGAAGACGGTCAACAGGCTATCGATATTTTAGTCGACCAGAACTTTGATTTAATTGTCACTGACTTTCATATGCCAGAGGTCAACGGTAGCGAACTTGCGCAGTATGTGCGTAACAACAGTCGTCATGCGCATACGCCAATCCTGATGGTCACTGCCCGGGCCAATGAACTACAGCTGGCAAACGTCAAACAAAGTGGTGTTGATGCATTAACTGATAAACCCTTTGAACCTGAAACGCTGAAAGCTTTAATCAGTAAATTACTGTCACAACAGTAGCCTGCTACCGACATCCCTTTTTTTTGCAAAAAAAAGCCGCCCCCCTGCCGGGAGCGGCTTTTTATCGTACGGCTTGCTTAATTAGCCGGTTTTTGTTGGTACTTGTCGTACAGCTGAGTGTGCCGGCTTTCCAGCTGAACTGCTCTGCCGTCAATGAACAAATGAGTCAGATCCTGGCCTATCGTATCCAGTAAATCGCCCTTTGAAACACTAAACGAAGCACTTTTACCCACTTCAAGGGACCCTAACTGATCGGCCACACCAAGAAACTCGGCTGGCTTAAGTGTAATAGCTTTTAAAGCCTCATCAGCTGATAAGCCATAGGCAACTGCGTTACCCGCAGCGAACGGTAAGTTACGCACATCCCAGTAGCCCGGGTAAGCAATAGCAAAGTCAACGCCCGCCTCAGCCAGCTTGGCCGGAGTTGAGAACGCCTGATCATAACCTTCGTCATCACGCGTCGGTAAACCAAAAGGTGAACCAAAAACAACAGGTGTATTGGTCGCTGCAAGACGGTCAGTGATACGCCACGCATCAGCGGCCCCTACCAGCACTAGATCAAAACCATGCTCCTGCGCAAGATCCAGCGCTTGTTCCAGTTGCCGCTTGTCTTCGCCGTGCACAAAAAGTTTTTTACTGCCGTCAAATAAGCCCAGCATGGCCTCCCAACGCTGATCCACTTCAATGTTCAGATCTGCTTGTTTGGCATCATAATAAGCTTTCGCATCAGTAAATACCTGCTTTAGACGCTTAAGGGATTTTTGGTTTGCTTCCCGTTGCTCTGCTGCCGAGCGGCTTTCCCACCAGCTGTTAATAATGTAAGTCCGTGGCCAGCTTACGTGGACACCTATTTCGGCAGCTACCAGACCATGTTGGTAGTTCCAGGCATCCAGCTGCATTAATGAAGACTGACCGTTAACCAGCGAACCCTCCGGCACAACCTGAGTGTGAGTAATACCATGATAACGCACGGTAGGAATGATTTCTGAATCCGCGTTGTAAGCAATATGCCCGGCAACTTCAGGTGTCACTCCCCCCACTTCGCGAGAATCACGAGTAGCGCGCACTGCACCAATTTCGTTCAGACCAATGGTGGTGTTCATGGCGATCACGCCAGGGTATACGTGCTGACCGGAAATATCGACCACCTTGGCGCCATCGGGTACGCTGACGTTGGCTCCTATCGCGGTAATTTTACCATCGCTAAAAACCAAGTCCGTATCCGCCAGGATCCCCTGAGTTACTGTATGCAGTGTTCCCCCCTGCAGGACAATTGGCTGTTGCTGTTTGTCACCGGGTACCTGGTCATTGGCATGGGCCGTTGTTGTCGCTGCCAGGGTACCCAGCACGGCTGCGGCTAATGTTTTCTTTAAGTGTTTCATTAGTGTTTTCCTCCGTGGCTATGCGCACCTGCAGTGAAGTGATCTAGCCAGACATCATGGTCGGTATCGCAGTGCCAGGTAGGCTGATCGGCTTTATACACATTTTCAGCTCCAATGTAGGCACTGTCCCCAGCTGCCAGAACTTTCTGAATCAACGCATTCTTTTCGGCTTTAACCTGCTGCTGTCGCTGCTTATCCTGTTGCCGGTCAAAATACTTGCGTCCGTTAATCCAGGTTTGCTGTGCCTGCGCGTAGGCGCTTAGCGGATAGTTATTCCATAATACGAAATCCGCGTGCTTACCTTCTTCGATGGAGCCAACCAGCTGGTCAACTTTTAACTGTTTGGCCGGGTTGATGGTTACCATCTTCAGAGCTTCATGGGGATCCATACCACAGTAGCGGACCGACTTGGCCGCCTCAGTATTCAGGCGCCGTTGTAAATCGTTACTGTCAGAGTTAACGCTGGTTAACACACCGCGATCATGCATCAGACAGGCGTTATGTGGAATCGCATCATACACTTCGAACTTGTACGCCCACCAGTCAGCGAACGTTGAGCCGCTGGCTCCATGCGCTGCCATTTCGTCGGCTACTTTGTAACCTTCCAGAATGTGGGTAAAGGTATCCAGAGTAAAGCCAAAGTCTTCTGCTACTTCCATTAACATCAGAATTTCTGAGGCAACATAAGAATGTGCGTGAACAAACCGCTCGCTGTTCAAGATTTGAATCAGCGTATCCAGACGCGAGTCAGGCCGTGGTGGCGCTGTTTTGGCCTTTTCTGACCGACTCAGACGCTGATAAGCCTGCTGTTGTTGCTGATACTCCAGAGCTGCCTGGAAACCGTCGCGCATAATGGTTTCAACACCCATCCGAGTCTGCGGATAACGAATCGTCATGTCGTCACCCCAGTTACTCTGTTTGACGTTTTCGCCCAGCGCAAATTTAATGCTGGCCGGGGCGGCATCAAATTTCATCAGGTTTGCATTGGCACCCCAGCGTAATTTGATCACCTGAGCCTGACCACCAATCGGGTTAGCAGATCCGTGCAGCAGTTGGGCCATGGTGGTACCACCGGCCAATGAACGATAAATATGAATATCATCAGAGTTAACCACATCGCCAATACGAACTTCGGCTGTTATCGCTTCTGAACCTTCATTCACTCCGCGATCGATAGCAATGTGGGAGTGTTCATCAATGATGCCCGGAGTTAAGTGCATGCCCGAACCATCGATAACGCTAGCGCCCCGCGGGGCCGATAGGTTTTCGCCGACTTCAGCAAATTCACCGTTACGAACCAGTACATCCGTATTTTCAAGGACGCCCTTATCACCGGCAGTCCAGACAGTGACGTTACGGATAAGTACATCCTGACGCTCCGGCAAACCGTTAACACCAAAGGCAACATTCGGGAAGGTCAGTTCGCCGACATACTCAACGGCGGCATCATTTTGTTGTTCAGAATCTGTCGTTTGCTCGGAGAAATTTGCACGTAAAGTCTGCTCACTTCCGTCCGGAGCTTTACCGGTCAATTTAAATTCGCCTTTAGCATTAGGCTCTAGCTTAAAACGCCAGGTTCCGGCCGGCGTAGCTTGTGGTAAATCGGCAACAAACTCCATCAGTTCGGGTTCAGCGTTCACATGACGCAAGTTAATGTTCTGCTCGCCCCACGAAAGCTCACCGCCAGCGGTTGGCTCAGCCGTGACCGCAAGGGTCACGTCCTGTCCCTGCCAGTCAATTTCATAATTACCGGCAAAGTTGACTTCATGACGCGGCAACAACTCGGTTTCCTGGCCCTGAGTCCAGACTGACTGGATTACGCCATCGTCGAAAACATCGCCTTTCACCATTACGAAATCAGCCATATAACCGCTTGCCAGCTTACCTACTTTGTCCGAAACACCTGCAATAGAGGCCGGAATGGTTGTCAAAGCGGCTAATGCATCTTCTTTACTCAATCCGTGGCGAACCGCCTTGCGGACGTTCGGCCAGAACTGATCAGCCTGATCCAGACCATGTAGAGTTAATGCAAAATCAACGCCGGCATTAGCCAGCATACTTGGATTGGCCGGAGCCCGCTCCCAGTGACGCAATTTTGCTAAATCCACATCCAGATGTGCATCGACCCCTGCCACATCTGGTGCCGCCGGGAAGTTAACCGGCAAAATCAGTGGGCTGCCGGCATTTTTCACATCATCAAGGCGAGCGTATTCATACCCCGAGCCAACATAAACGGTGGGCACATTAAACTGATCAAAAACCGCATCGGCGCGCAGCAAGGATTTCTCGTCCTGCACCTTAAATACCATGCCGGTTGACTCGATGTCAGTCAGTGATTGCAGTGCTGCATTAAATTCAACAGGACCATTTTGTGCTTGTTTGCCATACGCATTTTCATACCAGTTGGCGTCCGATAATGTTTGCCGGACCAGAGCAATACTACCCATTAATGAGCTGGGGTACTGCTGCTGAGACGAACCTTTGTCAAAGGATCCAAAGTGATGATTTTCGGCCCGGTAAATAACATCATTCGCTATTTTATCGGCTAACGAGACCGTCACCGCCCGACCTTGAAAAATACCATCCAGGCGTGCTGACTGAACGCTGGTAAAGCCCGCATTCAAGTACGATTGGGCGGACTCTGCGTCAGTACTGAACTGGCTGTACCAGGAATCCTCGGCATGAATGGCATCGTTTGCTGCGTTACCACCTTCACGGTCATTATTGTAAATCGGCTGATCCGGCCGCGAGCTTTGCTCGGGCTTAGGCACACCGTAATTAGAATAGGCATCAACGAATCCCGGGTATAGCGTATAACCTGTTGCGTCGATGATACGAGCACCCTCCGGTGCGCGATTATTGCGTTGAACTGAAACAACTTTACCGTTTCTGATGACCAGAGTTGCGTTGGTCATCTGTTTACCGGGCTCAGTCACCACAGTGGCGTTTTGAACAGCGACCAGGCTGGGCGTGTTATCTCGCATTCCGTTAACACGCGATGTCTGATCAGCTATCGCTGAGGTTGTAAACGCTGTCGCAAGCGCCAACGCTACAGCACTAAACTGATGCTTTACTTTCATTCTTGGTTCCCCGTTGGTTATCAATTAATATTATGTTAACCCTGATGCTCAAACTATTCGCTATACTGTAAAGTAACAAGTGTTAACCGACAGAAAGTGTAAAATTATCGTTAAGCTTCAGACAAAGAAAACAACATGAGGGTAAAAAAATGAAAACATTACTTATTTCCGGCGCTGCTGCGGCACTACTCAGTTTCGGATTAATCAGTACCGCCAACGCTGATAAACACGCGTTTAATGATGCCGAATCAGCAGTCGATTACCGGCAAAAAGGATTTTCACTAATCCGCAATAATTTTGTCGCCATGGGCGAAATGGTAAAAGGCGAGGTGGACTATGACGCCGCAATTTTTGCCCAGCGCGCCAATGACCTGGCACGCCTTAGTCATATTCCCTGGCAGGGCTTTATTGTCGAGGGTGCACAACCAGGCAATGATACTGATGCATTACCTGAAATCTGGGATAACTGGGATGACTTTAAAGAGCGTGCCGAAAGCTTTATCAGCGACACGCAAAATCTGGCCGAGGCCGCCGCAGGTGGATCCATGGATGATATTAAACCAGCCTTTATGGCGGCAGCCAAAAACTGCAAAGGCTGCCACGATAACTACAAAGATTAGCAGGTCAGCTTAACAAAACGGTCAGGATAAACCATACAGCGACCACCAGCAGCACAGCATGCCAGCCTGGCTTTAAGTTAGGTTGGCTCGCTTTTGTGTCGCGATAACCACTAAACATCGCCCCTAATAACGGCACGCCTAAAACCCGGTATAACGCGATGGCAAAAACATGCAGGCCGATAAGTGCCAGCAGGTAGTTAAATTGTTCTTTATGCCAGTCTGTTAACCAGTCCGATGTGTCGGTACTGACATAGCTGGCCAACGGCCCCGAAAAAAGAATGCCGTCGCTGCTGAACAAACCGGTAATAAATTGCAGGCAAAGTAATAACAGCATGGCAGCAACCGCCCAGCCGCCTGCAGCACTGTGGGTATCGGAATTTTGATAACGACGCTTAAAAAGTGCGCGCAAATGCGTAAAAACCGCTTTAGGTGACTTTAAAAAATAATGAAAACGAATATTTTCACTACCAAACAGTCCCCAGCCAATGCGCACCAGCAACAGCGCTGCCAACATTTTGGCTAAATCAAAATGCAACGACATATCTCCGTTATCAGCGCTCCACCAAAGGCCGGCAACTAAACCCACCATAAGCCAGTGGTATAGCCGAATAAAACTGTCCCAAACTTTTATTCGGGTTACTTTACTGGTCATTCACCCTCTCCTTTCTACTAGGCAAATAATAATGACAGTGTTAGGGTAAAGCTATTAAGAGAAAAACGGTAGTGGTATGAGTAACAATAACCGATCGACGGTGCTGGTCGCTGATGATGACATGATTAGCCTGGAAGTATTTAAAATCATGTTGAAGCAATTTGATGTTGATGTGCTCACTGCAACTTCAGGGGCAGAGGCCCTTGACGCCTTGTCAGCCAACCCGGATCTAATCTTCCTGGATTACGAAATGCCTGATATGTCAGGAGCCGAAGTTTGCCGCCAGGTCAGACAGCAGCAAGCCTTTTCACAGACTCCTGTGATCGCCGTCACCAGCCATCAAAGTGCAACCGAAATGGATGACTGCCGCCGTGCCGGCATGAACGCCACCTTGCATAAGCCGGTGGCTCCCGATGCGCTGGCAGAATTACTGGCAGAGTATACGGATTAGAACATTAAGGTTCTGCTGGTTAGCGACGAAACCTTTGATCATCAGCTAACTGAACCAATGACTCACTCTCTTCCAAAAACTGCGTTGCGTAGCTGCCGAAATACGCCTTGACCTCATTAAACTGCTCGATGAAGCGCTCTTTATCTCCGTTTTCCAGAAGCTGAATAGCCGCAGAAAAGCGTTCTAAATAACGCTTAATGGTCGTAAACTGCTGCTGATTGGCACAAATAATATCTGCGTACAATTCCGCATTTTGTGCAAACAGCCGTCCTACCATCATAAGTTCCATGCGGTAAATGGGCGAGCTTAACTGCACCAGCGATTCAATATCGGCATTTTCTTCGGCCATATGCAGACCATAGGTATAAGTGCTCAGATGGCGCATTGCCTGGATCCAGCCCATCGCCGTATCGTGCTGCTCTGCACTAATGGTCTCAATGTGCGCGCCCCAGTTTACAAACTGCTCAATCACCCACTGATAATTCCGGGGATGGCGGCCATGAGTCACGACTATTAATTGTTTCGCCAAATTATGCACCGAGGGTCCGAACATAGGGTGTAAACCAACAACCGGCCCCTGATGTTTAGCCAGCATCGCCGCCAGAGGCTCTGCTTTTATACTGGTAACATCGGCCAGCACACAGTCTGCGGCTAACTCTGGCAGCTCTTCAACCGCCCGCAAAGTGACATTAACCGGCACTGCCATCAGAACCAGTTGTGCACGTTTTGCCAATGATTCAGAAAATGCGTCGTCCTTATCAATCGTCTCAACTTGATAGCCGCTGTTTACAAAAAATTTTGTTAACAGCTGGCCCAGCTGTCCCTTGCCACCGACAATAACTACTGGCCGCTGCAACTGTTGGCTGGTTGCGGTTGCCTGGGCCGACTGTGTTTTATACGATTCGCGGATAATTCTTCTTAGGACATCTTCTACAAGATCCTCTGCTACCCCCTGTTGCCGTGCGTAATCGCGACGAGCCGCGATTAACTGCTGCTCTCGCTCAGGGACGTAAAGAGGTTGCTGTAACGAACGCTTCACCCGGCCCACCTGGGCCGTTATTCTGGCACGCTCGGCAATCAGTTCGACAAGCTGGCTGTCGACCCTGTCTATTGCGTCACGCAGGTTTTTAAGCTGTTCGGCCGGGTGTTGATCTTTATCGCTGGAAGACATCGGTTACCACTCACTTAAGGAAAAAGTTACTAAGAGTTCAAAAGTACATTGTAGGCTTTTTTTAAGTCCTGCATCACTACCAGATTGCCGCCCTTATCAGGATGATGGCGATGAATCATTCGTCGATATTGATGTTTTAGTAATTGAGCGCTCGATACAGGTGGCTCAATCTCTAATAACTGACAAGCATGCTGGTACGACATTGAGGGAGAGCCTGCTGATGACGCGGTACCCATCTTTTTCCAAAAACTTTCTAACAGCTCTTCAACTGCCTCGCCTGACGTTGTTTGCAGTTGATTGAGATCTAAATAATAAGCAGCCAATGGTTCGACCGGCTCAGGCATTGCGTCAGCATTACTCCAGGGTAATCGCTTTATCGACAAAGTATGAATAGTGAGGTCGGCATATTGCTGAGTACGCCAGGCTGCACGTAATCGATATAAGCAATGAAAAACTAAAAAATGGGTTTGGAAAAGAGATAATGGTTCACGTAATGCCTGCTCATCAAAAAGCTCATAAGGCGGCTGTTTCAGCGCCTCTATCAGCTGATGCTCAGTCCATTGCGGCTCTTTTTTTAACAGCTCGGCAATAGCCGTGCACAGGATTTCAATGTCTTCTTCCATTTTTTCAGCTTAACATAAAAAAACCCGGCCGAAGCCGGGTTTTTCTGCCTACCCTATTATTTACTGGTAAGCTTCTCACGGATACGTGCAGATTTACCTGAACGCTCACGCAAGTAGTAAAGCTTGGCACGACGAACTGCACCACGACGCTTCACATTAATGCTGTCGATAAGCGGGCTGTGCGTCTGGAACGTACGTTCAACGCCTTCGCCGCTGGATACTTTACGGACCGTAAACGCAGAATGTAAACCACGATTACGAACCCGGATAACCACCCCTTCAAATGCCTGAAGGCGCTCACGGTTACCTTCTTTTACTTTTACATTTACACTTACGGTATCGCCTGGAGCGAAAGCCGGTAAATCTGTTTTCATTTGCTCTTCTTCAAGAGCTTTAATGATGTTTTGGCTAACTTTTGCCATTGTCATTCTCCTATCCTAGGTAAACTGCACGTTAATTTGAAGCCTGCTGCTGAGTCATAAATTCGTTCAGCAACTGCTCCTGCTCGTCAGTCAGAGCTAGGCGATTAATTAAATCCGGACGTTGCAGCCAGGTTTTACCCAGCGACTGCTGCAACCGCCAGCGTCGTATCTTTTCGTGGTCACCGCTGAGTAATACGGCGGGGACCCGCTGCTCGTTATAAATTTCCGGTCTTGTATAATGGGGGCAGTCCAGTAAACCATCAGCAAAAGAGTCTTCTGCTGCCGAATTCTGGTGACCCAAAACACCGGGAACTAATCTGGCGACTGCATCAACAAGCACCATTGCAGGTAGCTCTCCGCCACTCAGCACATAATCCCCTATCGACCATTCCGCATCAACGTGCTGTTGAATCACACGCTCGTCAATACCTTCATAACGTCCAGCGATTAATATCAAACGATCATGCCGGGCTAACTCAGTTACGCCCTGATGATCTAACTGTTGCCCCTGCGGCGACAGATAAATAACTTTGGTATCCTGTCCCAGTTCCGTCTTTGCTGCTTCGATGGCTTCAACCAATGGCTGCACCATCATCAGCATACCCGGACCACCACCATAAGGCCTGTCATCGACAGTACGATGTTTATCTTGGGTAAAGTCACGCGGATTCCATAACTGGATATCCAACAAACCTTCCTGTATCGCTCGCCGGGTTACACCATACTGCGTAATCGCCGCAAACATTTCAGGAAATAAACTAATAATGCCTACTCGCATGGGCAAGTTCATTAAAAGTCTGACGGCCAGTCGACCTGAATCTGCTGATTTTCTTTATCCACTTCAATAATATATTGACTCTGGATAAACGGAATCAGTCGCTCAGATTTACCAAAACCATCGTTTGTATTCGCTTTTACCACCAAAACATCATTAGCGGCTGTTGGCATCACTTGTTCAACGATACCCATGTCATAGCCTTGTTGATTTTTAACGCGTAAACCAATTAGGTCACGCCAGTAAAATTCGTTATCAGCTAATTCGGGTAAGGCATCTGCCGAAATAATAATTTCTGCTCCCGTTAACTGGCTTGCCTGTTCACGATCACTGATGCCATCCACGCGGGCAATTAGGCCTTTGTTATGACGACGCCATTCAGCGACGGTGAGCGCTTGCTCGCCTTGTTGACGGACAGTTGCCAACTGTAAATACCAGGGACTGTAGTCAAAAATATCTTCAGGATTTTCGGTATAAGACTGAACTTTTAACCAGCCTTTAACGCCATAGACTGCGCCAATACGACCAATGACAACTTTCTCAGACTGTGACATACGCCGAACATCCTATGACTTAACTCTAAGTCTTACGCTTGTGCTACAGCACGCGCGTCTTTTACTAACTTCGCAACACGGTCAGATAATGAAGCACCGTGGCCTACCCAGTGATCAACACGATCCAGGTCGATACGGATTTTTTCTTCCTGTCCACGTGCTACCGGGTTAAAGAAGCCAACATTTTCTATAAAGCGACCGTCGCGGGCATTGCGACTGTCTGCAACTACCATTTGGTAGAAGGGGCGTTTTTTAGCGCCACTGCGTTGTAAACGAATGGTTACCATTGCGTTCCTCGATTTCAATTATGTAAATGTAAAACGTATCTGTAAAAACAGCAAAGCCCTCCGACAGGGTCGGAAGGCTCGGCAATTCTACTTAATTTTTCTTCAAATGCAAGTATTGTCGCCGGATTAGACGTTAATACTCACCCTTTAATCAGGCTCCGGGGAACGAACCCGGTGGCAATTTTCCGCCCATCCCGCGCAGCATTTTTTTCATCCCGCCGCCTTTCATTTTTTTCATCATTTTCTGCATTTGCTGGAACTGCTTCAGTAACTTGTTGACGTCCTGCACCTGAGTGCCCGAGCCAGCTGCGATGCGCCGCTTACGTGAACCTTTGATAACGTCCGGATGGCGGCGCTCCTGAGGAGTCATGGAATTTATGATAGCTTCCATGCGCACGGTTACCTTGTCATCCATCTGACCTTTAATCTGATCAGTCATTTTGCCCATGCCGGGTAATTTATCCATTAATCCCATCATGCCGCCCATATCGCGCATCTGCGCTAGCTGGTCGCGAAAATCCTCCAGCGAAAACTGCCCTTTCTTCATAACCTGGCGGGCTACTTTTTCGGCTTTTTCCTTATCAACCTTGCGCTCGACTTCCTCGACTAAGGATAAGACGTCTCCCATGCCCAGAATACGTGAGGCAACACGCTCTGGATGGAAGGGTTCCAACGCATCGTTCTTTTCTCCGACACCAAGAAATTTAATTGGCTTGCCGGTAACATGACGAATTGATAACGCCGCACCACCGCGGGCATCACCGTCAGTCTTCGTCAAAATAACCCCGGTTAAGGGCAGCGCTTCACTAAACGCTTTAGCTGTTGTCGCCGCGTCCTGTCCGGTCATTGCATCAACAACGAATAACGTCTCGATGGGCTGGATAGCCGTATGCAGCTGCTGAATTTCCTGCATCATGTCTTCATCGATGCTCAAACGACCGGCAGTATCAACGATAACGACATCAACAAATTGCTTTTTCGCCTGCGCAATAGCTGACTGCGCAATCGCCACAGGCTGCTGCTCCGTGGATGATGGGAAAAATTCGACTTCGGTTTGCTCGGCAAGGGTTTCCAGCTGTTTGATAGCGGCCGGACGATAGACGTCGGCACTAACCACCATGACTTTCTTTTTATGCCGCTCTTTTAAAAACTTTGCTAATTTACCGACGCTGGTTGTCTTACCAGCACCTTGTAAACCGGCCATCAAAATGACCGCAGGAGGTTGTGTATTCAGGTTAATGGGGACGTTGGCTTCGCCCATCGCCGCTTCGAGCTCAGACTGGACAATTTTTACAAACACCTGCCCGGGCGTCAGGCTTTTGTTCACCTCGGTACCGACAGCACGCTCTTTTACCCGCGTGATAAACTCCTTCACTACCGGTAAGGCAACATCCGCCTCCAGTAATGCCATCCGCACTTCGCGCAAGGTTTCTTTAATATTGTCATCGGTCAGCCGACCGCGGCCGCCAATATTGCGCAACGATTGCGACAGTCGTTCGCTTAAATTCTCAAACATAGGGGCGATCTCTCGTTATCTCTGCTGTTAGCTCAGTCGTATACTTACATTAATGGCGACAGTATATCTGATTTGCAAGCAATTTTCGCCCTCTGCAACTTGGGTTTATTGCGGCATGATCGTATACTCGAAGCACGTTAACGTTTTAACTCAGGATTGCGAGCTTGTGATGCTCATATTGTTACTGATCATTGCTCTGGTTGGGTACGTTTTGAGTGCGGTTGTCATCTTACAGCACGTTGCTAAAAATCAGCTGACGCACCCGGCTTTTAATAAAATTCCGGCCACTTGTGCAATAATCAGTCACGCTCTGTTAATTTATTCCGAAATATCAGCTGCTGACTTTCATCATATCAATATTGCCCTAAGCCTGAGTAGTGTTGCCTGGTTTATCGCCCTCATTTCACTGTTCCGGGGTTTACAGCCGTCAAACCTGTTATTGCAGCCCGTAATTTACTTGTTTGCCGCCCTGACCAGTTTACTGCTAATTTTTGCGCCGGCAAGCTGGGGGGCGTATATCAGCATGAATCTGGGTCTGTTAGCCCATATTGTGCTGTCGCTGGTGGCTTACGGGGTTTTGGTTTTAGCGACTCTGTACGCTATCCAGGCAGCCTACGTCAGTAACGTCCTGAAACAACGTAAAAGCTCAATCATTTTTAATAAGTTGCCGCCCTTATTGACGGTCGAACGATATTTTTTCCGGTTACTGTCTACGGGCACGCTGTTATTATTTCTGTCGCTGATCAGCGGCTTTATCTTCCTGGAAAATATGTTCGCTCAGCATATCGCTCACAAGACCATTTTAAGCCTTATCGCCGCATTTATTTACGTAATTGCCTATGTGACCCACCGGATAACCGGCTCTCGTGGCAAATTAATGATTGCGCTAACGGTTAGCGGAACCATTCTGTTAACTTTGGCCTATTTTGGTAGCCGTTTTGTTAAGGATATTCTGCTCAGTTGAGCAGGACTTGACTAATTTTTTATGACCTCTAAATTGTCACATTCAGTTTTGAGCAAAGGACGCTAATCTTGGACGATATCTCAACGGGCATGCTGCTCGTTATTCTAGTGGTACTGATTGCACTATCCGCGTATTTCTCCGGCTCTGAAACCGGCATGATGTCGATAAACCGTTATCGCCTGCGACACCTGGTGCAGGGGCAACACAAGGGAGCTACCCGGGTTCAGTACTTACTGGATCGCCCGGATCGGTTGATTGGCTTGATTTTAATTGGCAATAACCTGGTTAATATTGCCGCCTCCGCAATCGCTACCATTTTATGTATGCGCTGGTTTGGCGATGCCGGTATTGTGATTGCCACCTTTGGCCTGACTCTGGTTATTTTGATCTTTGCCGAAGTAACTCCTAAAACCATCGCCGCCCTTCATCCAGAACGGGTGGCTTTTCCCAGTTCAGTTATTTTACGGCCGCTTCTTCGCATCATGTACCCGGTGGTCAGCTCCGTTAACTTTATTACCAATGCCTTTATGCGCTTGCTCGGTGTGGATCCTAAACAAGCACAGATGGGTGATGCCTTAAGTTCGGAAGAGCTTAGAACCGTTGTTAACGAAGCCGGCAACTTAATTCCGACATCGCACCAGGAAATGCTGACCAGTATTCTGGATCTGGAAAAAGTTACGGTTGAAGACGTGATGATCCCGCGTAACGAAATTATTGGTATCGATATTAATGATCCCTGGTCAAGAATTCTCAAACAAATTGAGCATGCCCAGCATACCCGGGTGCTGTTGTATCGTAATGACATTGATGATGCCGTCGGCTTTTTACATGCCCGCGACATCATGCGCCTGATGACTAAAAATCAGCTGGAAGCCGATAAATCACTGCTTGTCAGAGCCGTGCGGGATATCTACTTTATTCCGGAAGGCACTCCTCTGAATGTCCAGTTATTAAAGTTTCAACGCCGGAAAGAGCGTATTGGGCTGGTGGTTGACGAGTATGGGGACATCCAGGGTCTGGTCACGCTGGAAGATATTCTGGAAGAAATTGTTGGTGACTTTACCACTTCGATGGCGCCACCGCCGAGTGAAACCGTTACGGTTCAGCCCGACGGCAGCTTTCTGGTCGAAGGCAGTGCGAATCTACGCGAGCTGAATAAAGAAATGTCCTGGCAGTTTCCAACAGACGGTCCCAAAACACTCAGCGGATTAATTATTGAACAGTATGGGGACATACCCTCAGCCCGCATGAGTCTGCGTTTAGGTGGTTATCCGGTGGAATTAATTGAAGTTGGCGACACCATGATAAAGCAGGTTCGGGTGTTGCCTCAGTTTTACACTTCTCCTGAGACAAAACGCGAAGATTAGCCGAAAAACAGATTCCATAACCACCCATGCTGCAAGTCTTCTTCGCAGCCCTTAAGTTGCTGCGCATAAGTAAGCGAGCGGCGCTTAACGCGCTGGGATGTTTTTACCAACCAGGGCTTACTTAAATAGCTTTTGCGCTGATAGCCGCCCCAGCCCTCGTGGTAGTTTAAATACTGACCGTAAGCGTCCCATTTCGAAACCCCGTTAACCTGATGGGTTTTGTCAATAAACCAACCCATAAAGTCAATCGCATCTTCAAAGTCGGTACGGCTGGCCCAGCCATTGCCCGTTTCACGCTGATAATCTTTCCAGGTCATAGTTTTCGCCTGCGAGTAGCCATAAGCACTGCTCACTCTGCCCCACGGAATAAAGCCTAACAGGTAATCTCTGGGGGGTAGGGCATTATGGCGAAAAGAACTTTCCTGGTACATCATTGCCATCGGCACGTGAATGGGAACGCCCCACTTGTCACGCACATCTGCCGCAGCATGATACCAGTCCGTTTTTTCGTTAAAAATATCGCAGATATTATCCGGCGACTTTGGCGGTGGTGTCGCACAGCCAGTTACTAACATAGCCACAGAGCCAGTCAGACCAATTAAAAAAAACTTTTTTAAACTTTTTTTCATGATTTTTGAACTTTTCGCCCGGCAACAACTCTGAGTAAGTGAGCAGCGATGTTGTGTTCATCCCTTGAATAATGTTTTTTAGCGCAGTCTTTTGACTGCGCTTTTTTTTTTGCCAAGTCCTCAAGACTTTAAGCCGGAGTTTTTGGCTTGTTTAAAATAGTTATCTAAAAAAATATCAAAATCAACGACATTGTCTTGCTTTTCGCGCTCTGCGAATGCCTTTTCAGACTCCGAACGCCAACTTTCAAAATCGCCACTCTGGTAGTATTCAAACGGTTCGTTAGCCAGCTGCGTCCGGTATTTGTGGGCTAAGTCCATACCCAGATTACTGAAGTCCCAGTTATTTTCCTGCAGTATTGCCATCACCCGGCCCGATAATGTCAGTTCCGGATTAAGCACTGCCTGATACAACTCGTTCAAATGCTGTTGGTAACAGCCGGCGTTGTCCGAATACGTATCCAGAGATTTCGCCAGTACCGAAAAGTCAGCAAACAATTCTTCCAGCCAGTCAGCCATTAATCGCTGATGCCCGTTTTGCCAAAGCTCCAGTCTCGGATTGCGACCTTCCATAACCACTCGGGTAAAGTTGGCATCATAATGCTGTTGTTCCGGCCAGGACATAGTCGGGCTATCCTGCAGCAGGCAGTGCAACAACAGCATATCCAGAAAATAGATTTGCTGGTCACTAATGCCAACCTCGCTAAAGGGATTACAATCAAGTGCGCGGATTTCAATATATTCAATACCGCCCCGCTCCAACGCCTGACTTGGAGTTTCCCCGCCGGCAGCGGTTCGCTTAGGACGGACCGGCGAATAAAATTCATTTTCAATTTGCAGAATATTGTCGTTTAACTGCTGATAACGGCCGTCGACCTTTACCCCAATTTTCGCAAACTCTTTAGACCGCGTAGTTATCGCTTTGCGCAGACCCTGAACGTATTCCTCTAACGAATTATAGGTAATACCCAAGCTGGCTTGCTCTTTATTGGTATAACCTAAGTCACTCATCCGCAGTGACGTTGCATACGGCAAATAGGCGGTGCCTTGACCCAACCGCTTAAAATTCCATTCGCTGTCTTTGTGTTCAGTCCCGGTCTGACTAAAAAACGACTGGCAAAATGCTGGTGAGGCCCCGAACAAATAAGGGATCACCCAGGCCACCCGTTTAAAGTTGCGAATCAGGTCAAAGTATTTTTGCGATCGGAATTCAGCCGTATCAGCACAGCCTTGCTGCTGCGCTAATTGCTGCCACATTGCCTCGGAAACAGAGAAGTTATAATGCACCCCGGAGATAACCTGCATGGTTGCTCCATACCGGTTGGTCAGCCCCTGGCGATACAGGCTTTTCATCTTTCCGGAGTGTGATTCACCATATTTTGCAATGCGAATATCGCTGTCCGAGCCGATATAACAAGGCATACTTAAGGGCCAAAGTAACTCGTCACCAATCGCCCGATAAGTAGCGCGGTGAATATCCCGCAACTGCGCCAGCGTTTCGTGTATCTGTGTGGCAACAGGAGTAATGAATTCCAGTAAGTTTTCTGAGTAGTCCGTGGTAATGGTCGGATGTGTCAGTGTTTTGCCCAGCGCGACCGGGTGATCGCTGGTGGCAAGGGAGCCATCCTCTTTGATACGAAGCGTCTCACGCTCGATGCCCCGATGTATTCCTGACCAGGCAATCCCTTGTTGAGCTTGATTAAGTTGCTCAACGAGAGCTTCTAATGTTTTTTGCAAAGTAAAACTCCATAACACCTTTATATTGCGGTTAACCTCAAAGCTTACTGGGAATTGCGAAAAACGTCTATCTTTGCCATTAAGTTTCCCAATAACTTGGCGAATTTTAAGCGCCGTGGCACACTGTTTGTCATCCAGTAATGCGAGCTGTTCCCGGTCGCACGCGCAACGTCATCAAACCAATTTGGCCTTTACAAAAATGAATTCATTGTGGACCTTAATGCAGGTCGCGATTATCGCTCTGCAATCGATCAGTCTGGTTTTTTACCTGATACTTCCGGCGCCATGGGATGCTACCGCGTTAGTAGTCGCCGTCATCATGAGTCTATTTCTGGCCATCAGCATCTGGCTCTGGACACGCCGATCGTCCCTGACATCACCGTTGCAACAGCCGTTTTTATCCTCCGACTCCTTACATTTGTTTGAGCAAGTTTTTAACGATCTGCCTACCCGGGTTTACTGGCGAGACCAGGACCTGCGCTTATTGGGCGGTAATCGCGCGTTTTGTCAGGACATGGGAGTAACCGACCAGACCTTAAGTGGCAAGGCAGACGAAGAAATTAGCGTATTAGCGTCCAACCCACTTTTGCTGCAACGCGATCAATTAACCTACAACGCGAAAAGCGCATCCTGCAATGAAGAACTCGAACTGCATTTGTCCAGCAACAAGCGCTGGGTCGAACACTCCAGCGTCCCTTTATACGATGATGATCGAAATATCATTGGCATTTTGGGAAGTTATTACGATATTTCCGGTATTAAATCAGTGGCCGAGCAAATGCAAAAGGCAAAGGAAACCGCTGAGCAGGCAAATCAGGCGAAAGGCGAATTTCTGGCTAATATGAGTCATGAGATCCGCACGCCGATTAATGCAATTGTGGGTATGGCGAATTTATGCCTGAAAACAGAACTGAACCAAAAACAGAAACGCTACATAAATGTCATCGACTCTTCTTCACAGGCGCTGCTGGGCGTTATCAATGACATTCTCGACTTTTCTAAAATTGACGTTGGCAAGTTAACCATCGAACGTATCCCCTTTGATTTGCAGAATGTGCTGTCCTCTCTGGCTGACATGTTTGCTTATAAGGCCTACGATAAAGACCTGGAATTTATCATTAACCTGCCGGCTAATATTCCAACCAAATTACTCGGCGATCCACTGCGGTTAAACCAGGTACTGGTAAATTTAGTCAGCAATGCCATTAAGTTTACTGACGAGGGCGAAATTAATGTCGCCGTCACCTTACTAGAAAAAAGCGATACACAAGTCTGGCTGCGTATCTCCGTTACGGACACCGGTATCGGTATGGACGAAGAGCAACGTGCTAATTTATTCCAGGCCTTTACCCAAGCCGACAGCTCCACTACCCGAAAATATGGAGGTACCGGACTCGGCCTGGCCATATCCCGGCGTCTTATCCAGCTAATGCAGGGAGATATTGGGGTAACTAGCGGTGTAGGCCAGGGTTCAGCCTTTTATGTCGAACTAGCATTACCTCTGCAGAAGCACCAGGACGACTCTCATCACCAATACCTAACGCAAAAATTACAGGGCTGTAAGGTGCTGGCGATCGACGATAATTTAAGCACCCGCGAAATGATCCAGGAAATACTGCGCAGCTATCAAGTGGATGTTAAAGTCTGCCGTACAGCAGAACAAGCTATAGAGCTTTATCGACAGTCGGTCAGCGAGGGTCAACCATATCAGCTGATCCTGGTTGACTGGCGTCTTCCCGGTATGGACGGTCTGGAGTTTTGCCAGCGAATTACGGATAACTATCCTGCAGAGCAACAACCCAAGTTGATACTGGCAACCGGTTATTACATTGAAGAGCTAAGCGACAAAGCACGTCAGGCCGGTGTTGCTGACATTCTGTCCAAGCCCTATACAGCCTCGGCATTAGGCCATAGCTTAAGTTCCGTGTTATTCCCCGGCAGCAGTACTGCTCAGGACAGCAATGCTCAGCAGGTTAAAATTCCAAAAAGTATTTTGCGCGCTCCGGTGCTGGTTGTAGAAGATAACGAAATAAATCAGCAGGTGGCAAAAGAGCTACTAAGCTCGCATCAATTTCAGGTGGATATTGCCGAGCATGGCCAGGCAGCGTTAGAGGCACTCGAGAAAAAACAGTACGCCATTGTACTGATGGACATTCAGATGCCTGTCATGGATGGTTTAACCGCTGCCCGAAAAATTCGCGCACATTACAACTACCAGCAACTGCCGATTCTGGCAATGACGGCGAATGCTATGAGTGGCGATGAAGAGCGCTCACTCGCCGCCGGTATGCAGGGGCATATTGCCAAACCCATCAACGAACAACAGTTATTAAAGGCGATCGTAAAATGGGCCGTTCCCGGTGATTATGAACAGCACGAATCGGCTGAGCCAAAGGTTGGGTCAGAGTCATCCAGCCCGACCCCAAATAAGGTTAAATACCCCCAGACAAAAGGTATAAACTTTGACGCTGCACTGGCGCGGCTGGGGAACAATGTGGAATTATATTTAAAGCTGGTCGAGCAGTTACATCAACAATATCAGAACAGTGCCATGAAGGTGTCCGATTTTATTACTCGCGGCCAGCATGACAGCGCGCGCCGCTATTTTCATTCACTGAAAGGCGCTGCGGGCAATTTAGGACTTGATTCTTTACAATCCAAGGCCGACGAATTAGAGCAGTTTATGGCCGCGGGTAATATTGATAAAGTAGCTGACCAGATAACGGTTCTGGAGCAGCGCCTGCAGCATGCCTATCAGGCCGCAAGCGATTTAGACGCTATCCAGCATCACCAATCATAGAGGGTTTATGACACGTTTTTTGTTTTTAATACCGCTAGTATTAAGCCTGCTTTGGTTGGCTTACTTAAACATTAATGGCTGGACTATAAAGCAAGGGCTGAAAGGCTTTCTTTACATTGCCATATTCAGTGGCGCTATTGCTGCTTTTTATACCATCCTGATGTTCATAACCGGCCGCTAACAGCCGCCGGTTATGCTGTTTAAACCAGCGCCAATAGTACCCCTGCCGCGACAGCCGAGCCCAATACTCCGGCAACATTAGGCCCCATCGCGTGCATTAACAGAAAGTTGCTTTGATTGGCGTCCAGACCAACTTTATTGACCACCCGTGCAGCCATGGGTACCGCCGAAACACCCGCCGCACCAATCAGGGGATTAATCGGGCTACGGCTAAATCGCCCCATAACTTTGGCCATCAGGATACCGCTGGCAGTACCGATTGAAAAAGCCACCGCCCCCAGCACCAAAATACCTAAGGTTGTAAAACTAAGGAACTGTTCTGCTTGTAACTTCGATCCCACAGCCAGACCCAGGAAGATTGTAACAATATTAATTAACTCATTTTGAGTGGTTTTCGTTAACCGTTCAACCACGCCCGACTCGCGCATTAGGTTGCCCAGACAAAACATCCCGACCAACGGCGTTGCGCTGGGTAAAAACAGTAATGTCAGCAAAATCACCGCCAGCGGAAAGAATAGTTTTTCGCGGCCGGCAACAGGCCGCAACTGTTCCATTTTTATCTGCCGTTCTTCTTCACTGGTCAGCAGCTTCATAATTGGTGGCTGGATAATAGGCACCAGTGCCATGTATGAGTATGCAGCTACAGCAATAGCTCCTAATAAATCAGGAGCCAGCTTGGAGGCAAGAAAAATGGCTGTCGGCCCATCAGCTCCGCCAATAATCGAAATAGCTGCCGCATCGGCAAGGCTGAACTCAATACCGGGGATAACATTTAAGCCGATTGCGCCAAACAGCGTGGCAAAAATACCAAATTGGGCGGCTCCGCCCAGTAGCATCATTTTAGGATTGGCCAGCAGCGGTCCAAAGTCCGTGAGTGCACCAACCCCCATAAAAATGAGTAACGGGAACATGCCGGTATCAATACCGACGGTATAAACATAGTAAAGCACGCCGCCCGGGTCATTAAAGCCACCCAGGGGGATATTAGCCAGTATCGCGCCAAAGCCAATGGGTAGCAGTAATAAGGGTTCAAATTTTTTCGCGATCGCCAGATACAATAACACAGCGCCCACCACCATCATTCCGGCCTGACCCAGTGTCATCGCCGAAATACCGGTGGTATTCCATAACGTCAGTAGCTTATCCATAATTTAGCCCAAGGTAACCAGATCATCGCCAACGGACACTGCGTCACCCTCTTTAACATGAATTTTTTGCACCTTGCCGTCATTATCGGCTTTTATATCGGTTTCCATTTTCATTGCCTCCATGACCAGCACCACATCGCCCGCTTTGACCGTTGATCCCTGCTCAGCAACCACTTTAAAAATATTACCGGCCAGTGGCGCAGTCAGTGTTTCTCCCTCACTCGTCGGCGCGCTTGTTGTCTGCGACGAAGCTGAACTATCCGATTTTGTCTCTACCTGCTCTAAATCACCGGCCGGCCCTACGGTTACCCGATAATGCTTACCCTCGACCTCAACATCGTACTGTTCAGGCTCGCCTGTCGGTGGCGCCGGCTGTTGCCCGGTTTCCTTTGATTCGGCTGCGGCTGTTTTGTCTTCAGATGTTTGTGGTTTTGGCTCAAAAGCTTCGGGATTGTCACGGTTTTTGAGGAATTTAAGTCCTATTTGCGGGAACAGCGCGTAGGTCAGTACGTCATCAATAACATCATCGGCCAAGCGAATATTGTCTTCGCGGGCGCGCTCTTTTAATTGCTCTGTTAACTCATCCAGCTCGTTATCGAGGCGATCAGCTGGACGTTCGGTTATCGGCTCTTCACCATCCAGTACCCGCGCCTGCAACTCTTCGTTAACCGGCGCTGCAGTCGCTCCATACTCGCCCTTTAATACCGCTGCTGTTTCTTTTGAAATATTTTGGTAACGCTCACCACTTAACACATTCAGCACAGCCTGGGTGCCTACAATTTGTGAGGTTGGCGTTACCAGCGGAATAAAACCCAGGTCTTCACGGACTTTTGGTATTTCTTCTAAAACCTGATCAAATTTTTCCAGCGCTCCTTGCTCTTTTAACTGGTTTTCCATGTTAGTAAGCATTCCGCCGGGTACCTGAGCCAGCAAAATACGAGCATCTACGCCTTTTAATGAACCTTCAAACTGGGCATACTTTTTACGAACACCGCGGAAGTAACCTGCAATATCGGCCAGTAATGGTAAATCAAGCCCCGTATCCCGATCCGTATTTTCGGTCATCGCGACCAGGGTTTCTGTAGGAGAATGCCCATAAGTCATACTCATAGAGGAAATAGCCGTGTCCAACATATCGATGCCGGCTTCAATTGACTTTTGATAGGTCGCCACACTTAATCCCGTGGTTGCGTGGCACTGCATGGCAATTGGCAGATTGGTCTTTTCTTTTAAACCGGATACCAGCTCAAAAGCATCGTTAGGACGTAATAAACCTGCCATGTCCTTAATACACAGCGAGTCACATCCCATCGCTTCAAGTTGTTGTGCCATTTCCAGCCATTTATCCAGGGTATGTACCGGGCTGACTGTATAAGAAAGGGTTCCCTGAGCGTGTCCTTCAACGTCTTTGGCTGCCTTAATAGCTGTTTCGAGATTGCGGGTATCGTTCATTGCATCAAAAATGCGAAACACATCGACACCATTTTCTCTTGCCCGCTCGACAAAGCGTTTGACCACGTCATCGGCATAATGACGATAGCCTAATAAGTTTTGACCCCGCAACAACATTTGCTGAGGCGTATTGGGCATGGCTTTACTTAGCTCCCGGATGCGCTCCCAGGGGTCCTCTCCTAAATAGCGGATACAGGCGTCAAACGTCGCCCCTCCCCACGATTCCATCGACCAGTAACCTACCTGATCCAACTGCTCGGCAATGGGCAGCATATCATCGATGCGCATGCGCGTAGCCAGCAACGACTGGTGAGCATCACGTAACACTAATTCCGTGAGTTTAAGTGGGTTACTCATAATCAGATTCTCCTTTTCTTAACTCGTCGCTGTCTATTTGCTGATGCCAAAAACCCTACTGACGTTTTTGACGGTAGCGATAAACAGCGGCACTGATCGCTGCAAGCACTTGGGGTGATGCAGGATCTGATGAGTTGCTGGATTGTTGCTGTGCCGGCGAGGGGGATTGAGTAGCCGGTTTTGGAGCGGGAATAAAGCGAGCCATCAAAGTCATCACTAAAATCAGCAACAGCAGAAAGGCAAGTACCACGGCCATTCCCACCAACATGATTTCAGCAGCATTTGAAAATAATTCGGACACGAAATAACTCCTGCCGTTACAGCATTTAATTGTTATGAAAACATTAAATACCATGGTAACAGGCTTAGCAAGGAGATAAACCGTATTATAGTGGATATAAAGGAATGAAATGGCGCGCTCGGGAGGACTCGAACCTCCAACCGCCTGGTTCGTAGCCAGGTACTCTATCCAGTTGAGCTACGAGCGCACACTAATCAGAATTGGTAAAACGTGGCGCGCTCGGGAGGACTCGAACCTCCAACCGCCTGGTTCGTAGCCAGGTACTCTATCCAGTTGAGCTACGAGCGCGTTGTATTTTACTACGTCAGGATACCAATTTAACCCGAAGGGAAAATGGCGGAGAGAGAGGGATTCGAACCCTCGATAGGGCTACAAACCCTATACTCCCTTAGCAGGGGAGCGCCTTCAGCCACTCGGCCACCTCTCCTTAACGTTGTGGCGTGAATTCTAGCGATGTTGGCAATAATGTCAATCGCTTTTTTATAAATTCAATGCCAAGTGTGGGATATTTGACCATCTCGTGCGAATTTCCGTCAAAAACCCCTAAAATAGCAAAAGCCAGCAATTGCTGGCTTTTTTTCAGGATTCGCCTGACGGCTCGCCTTCGTCATTGCGTTCCGACTGGATACGCATATAAATTTCTTCGCGGTGGACAGAAACTTCTTTCGGCGCGTTAACGCCAATCCGTACTTGATTACCCTTTACGCCCAGAACCGTTACTGATACGTCATCACCTATCATCAGGGTTTCACCGACGCGGCGAGTTAAAATTAACATGAGTTGCTCCTTCAATACTGTTCCGCTTTAACAGCGAGTGTGAACATTTCCCTAAGTACCTGCTTGGCAGTGTAACAATATTCACAACAAAGACACTATAACGAAGCATATATTCCTACGTTAACAATTAACCTTTTGTTGTAACCAGGTTGTTGCCGTTGCCAATGCTTCACTCAGGTGTTCTGGTTTCGAACCGCCGGCTTGCGCCATATCCGGTCTGCCGCCCCCTTTTCCGCCAACAACGTTGGCTGCTTGGTTCACCAGATCTCCGGCTTTCACTTTACTGGTCAGATCTTTGGTAACACCGGCAATTAAACTGACTTTTCCTGCTTGAGCCGTACCCAGTAATACGATACCTGTGCCTAATTGGTTCTTTAAATCATCAACTAAACCGCGCAGCGCTTTGGGATCAGTTTGTTCCAGTTCCGCAACGATCGCTTTAATGCCATTGATATCAGTAGCCTGGTTAATCAACCCGCCACCCGCTTGCTGAGCAAGTTTTTGCTGAAGCTGTTGTTTTTCTCGCTCCAGCTCTTTGGTTTTGTTTTGTAACTGCGCTACTTTTTCCGTTACCGAGCGGGTATCGGTTTTGAACTCATCGGCAAGTTGAGCCAATATTTTTTGCTGAGCCTGGGTATAGTCGATAGCGGCAGCTCCGGTTACCACTTCAAGTCGGCGCACCCCGGAGGCGATGCCGGTTTCGTTAGTAATGCGGAACAGGCCAATATCGCCCGTTGCATGGACGTGTGTGCCGCCGCACAGTTCCATGGAAAACTCGCCCATGCTTACTACTCGGACGTGCTCATCGTATTTTTCACCGAATAAGGCCATGGCACCGGCCTGCTTAGCTTCTTCGATCGGCATTAACTGTGTTTGTAATGGCATGTTAGCGCGAATTTGTGCATTAACCTCACGCTCCAGCTGCTCAATTTGTGCCGGCGTTAATGGCTCAAAGTGGGCAAAATCAAAGCGCATACGTTCAGCCTCGACTAAGGAGCCTTTTTGACTGACATGCTCTCCCAACAGATTACGCAGGGCTGCGTGCAGTAAATGTGTCGCCGAGTGATTGCGACGAATATTGTTCCGCCGCGCAGCATCAACGATGGCCTCAACGGGTTGCTCAAGCGCCAGGGTTGTCGTAGCCTGACCATGATGAGCAATTGCTTTGCCAATATATTGAGTGTCACTAACCAGGAACTCGCCATCGGCAAACAACAGCCGCCCTTTATCACCAACCTGGCCGCCACTTTCAGCATAAAAGGGAGTTTGTGATAAGACAATGATGCCCTGCTCTCCGGCATTCAGCCGCTCAACTGCCTGACCCTGTTTGAATATTTCGACCACCACCGCATTCGCATTATCTTCGTGATAACCGAGGAATTCACTTTGCTGTGCGGACTTTAACTGGTGATTATAGTCAACACCAAACTGAGACGATTGCTGAGCTCTTTGTCGTTGCTCTGCCATCGACTGCTGGAAGCCGGCTTCGTCAATGGTTAAGTTTCGCTCCCGGGCAATATCTGCGGTTAAGTCCAGGGGGAAGCCATAGGTATCATACAGTTTAAACACCACATCGCCGGGAATAACGGTTTCGCTCAAGCCTTCAATTTGCTCATTTAATATGGCCAGGCCGCGCTCCAGTGTTTTCGCAAACTGTTGCTCCTCGCGTTGCAGTGCCTGCTCAATAATTTGTTGTTTATCCTGTAATTCCGGGTAAGCATCACCCATTTGATCAATCAGTGCACTGACCAACTGATAAAAGAATGCCTGCTTAGCCCCTAACAAATGTCCGTGCCGCACCGCGCGGCGGATAATCCGGCGCAGTACGTAACCACGGCCTTCATTAGAAGGCATTACGCCGTCGACGATTAAGAACGAGCAGGAGCGAATGTGATCGGCAATAACCCGCAACGATTTGTTATCCGTATCAGTAGTTCCGACCGCCTGCGCAGCCGCCTGAATCAGTGCCTGGAAAGTATCAATTTCGTAATTACTGTGGACATTTTGTAAAATAGCGGCAATGCGCTCCAGCCCCATCCCGGTATCAATAGAGGGGTCAGGCAGCGGTTCGAGAGTACCGTCAGCCTGACGATTGTACTGCATAAACACCAAGTTCCAGATTTCGATAAAGCGGTCGCCGTCTTCTTCTGCTGTACCCGGAGGGCCGCCCCAAACATCGGGACCGTGGTCGTAAAAAATTTCCGAACAAGGACCACAAGGGCCGGTATCACCCATCGACCAGAAATTATCCTTCTCACCAATACGTGAAATCCGGTCCGTTGGCACACCAATATCCTTTGCCCAGATATCATAAGCTTCATCATCTTCGGTAAAAACAGTAATCCAAAGCTTTTCGGCTGACAGCTTTAGTTCCTCGGTTAGAAATTGCCAGGCATATTCAATCGCCTGCTTTTTAAAGTAATCGCCAAAACTGAAGTTACCCAGCATTTCGAAAAACGTATGGTGACGGGCCGTATACCCTACGTTTTCCAGGTCGTTGTGTTTCCCGCCGGCACGTAAACAACGTTGAGCTGAGACGGCGCGGTTGTAACGACGTTCGTCGGTACCTAAAAACACGTCTTTAAAGGGCACCATACCGGCGTTAGTAAACAGCAGCGTCGGGTCGTTAGCCGGAATCATCGAAGCCGAGGGCACGCGCTCGTGACCACGGTCAGCGAAAAACTGTAAAAAACTCTCACGAATTTGGGCGCTGTTCATGCTCATTTAATATCCTGTTAACCATTAATTTTTAGCAAAATTTGCTGCGTAGATTATCACGAAGCTATTGCCTCGCCTAGTTTTCAAGCTCGCCAATCACGGCAAATATGTCATCACTACCAAACCCTCTTTGCTGCAAATACCTTACGCGCTTTGCCCAGCCTTTTCGGTCTGCCGGTGGTTGCTCGCCAAACTTTCTTTGCTGCACTTCGCGGCAGCGTTCGCGCCAATCGACAGCTTCACTTTGCAGTGCTGCGTCGACCATCTGCCGTTCAACGCCCCGCTGCTGTGTCGCCTGAGCCACAATTTTTAACGGCCCCTGCCCTTGTCTCAGTTTTTCCCGCACGAAACTTGCCGCGAAGCGCTCATCACTTTGCCAACCCTGTTGGGCCAGCCAGTCCAGCAGTGGTTCCACATCAGCTTTTGCCCAGCCCTTGCGGGATAGTTTTTCGGCTAACTCAAAACGGCTGTGTTCACGCCGGGTCAGTAACCGCAATGCACTCTCTTTCAGCGCCTGAAAATCGCTGCTTGATACAGCTTTGACCTCGTCCGTGGAACTTTCATCCATTGCTTTACTCCAAACATCTAAATTAATAACACGAGGTTACTTATGAAACACTCGGATCCTTTTTGGAAACCCACTCTAATTTTAACCGCTTGTCTGTTACTGCTCATGACCTTTACCAGTGCAGCTCAGAGTAACGCCGCTAACGGTATTAAAGTAACCGGCAGTGCCAGCATCAAAGCGGTTCCGGATCAGGCATCCATTTCATTTACGGTCGAACACAGTGGCCAAAAACTTAACTCGTTAAAAACTCAGGTTGACCAGGTCAGCCGCAAGCTAATTGATATTTTAGTAGAAAAAAAAGTAGAAAAAACCAATATTCGTTCGTACCGCCTGCAAGTTTATCCACGCTACCAAAATAACGACGGCAAAAGTCGTCACAAGGACTTTGTTGTGCGTCGCTCGATAGAAGTAACGCTCGACTCCCTGGATAATTATGATCAAATTATTGATTTGGCTCTGGCCCAGGGGGTAACACGAGTAGACCGCATCCAGTTCCGGGTCTCTGATCAGCATAGCCTTTACCAGCAGGCTTTACAGCAGGCGTTTAAAGATGCCAGGAAAAAAGCGCTGGGTCTGGCAAAGACAGCGCAATTACAGTTAGGCTCCGCAGTGCGAATTGAGGAGCAATCACGTTCACAACCCGCCGGCATGCAAATTGCGGAAATGAGTACGCGCCGTCAGTCGCCCTCATTGCCCGGGCAACAAGAAATTGAGGCGCGCATTGATGTTTATTTTGAAATCATGAAAGCGACCACCAGCGAGCGTTAAAACGGCAATAGCGCTTCAGGAACCTGGGCCGTAACACAGTGTAAACCACCGCCGCCCAGGACCAGCTCGCGGGCATTGAAAGTCTCCAGACGGTAATCCGGTAAAGCCGTTTGCAGCACTTCCAGTACCCGTAAATCCTCCGCGATTTGGTATTGCGGTACAATTAAAACCTTTGCCAAAGCAATCAGATTAACGTAACTAAGCAATAAGGGTAATTGCTCAGTCCGCGCCAATGCGCCTTCAATGCGCTTAACCCGCTGTCGTTCACTAGCAGTAGCGGGACGTGGTAATGGCAGCGGCAGGGCAATTTTTCGAATCATCGGCGGTAACTGCTGAAGTTGCTGATGTAATTGCTGACAGGCCTCAAAGTCGGGATGTTGCGGATTATCTGTGTACGCGTAAACGATAATGTCGTCAGCGATAAAAAGCGCCATATTATCAATATGACCATGAGTTTCATCAGCGCTCAGGCGGGTATCAATAAACACGGGTTTTAGCGGCTTAAGCTGCTCTGTTAGCTGCTGTCTAAGCTCGCCCGTCCGTAGTTGCGGATTACGTTCGCGTAAGCAGCTGAAGCCGATCAATACCCACTCGCCGTTGTGACTGAAGTTACCGCCCTCAGCAATAATAGAACTGACGTTAAGCGGCACTCCGGTAAACAGACGCTTGGCCAGCGTCGCGTCCTGCTGATAACTTGACTGCACTGCGCCCCAACCGTCAAAGCTTGGTAGCCAGCCCTGCCAGTTAAGCTGGTTGTTTGCCTTCGCGTCCATTGCCGGGATATCCAGCCTTGCCCACAAAGGCAGGATATCCCGCAACCAGATATCGTCGTAGCAGGCCATTGCTGTGGTTAACATTCTACAAGGCTGATAGCGGGCGATGACCCGCTGCAATTGTTTAATGGTCTCTAAGGCCGGTCCGGCATCCGCTCGCCATACCTCCGGCCGGTAGGGTTCCGCAAGCAGACAGACCTGTTCGCCGGAATAGTCCTTAAACCAGCGCAGCATATTACTTTTTAGCGGGCGGACGACCGCGTTGCTGCTTCACTTGCTGCCGACGCCGCGCGGTCGCCTTACGAATTTTACCGAAGCGCCTTTGCTTTGATTCCTGGTGACGCGGATCGATAAAGGACCGTGTTTCGGGGGCCAGTTTGACTTGCTGACGTAAATAGTTAACCTCAGATAAAGGCAATTCTGCCCATCCTCCCTGCGGAAGCCCCGGTTCAAGAGGAATGTCACCATAGCGAACCCGAATCAACCGGCTAACCTGAACCTCCTGTGACTCCCATAGACGGCGGACTTCACGATTACGCCCTTCGCTTAAGGTGACATGAAACCAGCGGTTGATACCCTCGCCACCGGCCATTTTGATGGTATTAAAGCTGGCCATACCGTCTTCTAACTGCACACCCTTTAATAACCGCTGCACCATAGCTTCATCTACTTCGCCAAACACCCGTACTGCATACTCACGCTCAATCTGCTGGCTAGGATGCATCAGGCGATTAGCCAATTCGCCATCGGTTGTAAACAGTAATAAGCCTGAAGTATTAACATCAAGTCGCCCGACGGCTACCCAGCGGGCGCCGGACATCCGGGGCAGGCGGTCATAGACCGTCGGTCGCCCTTCCGGATCTTTACGGGTACAGAGTTCACCTTCCGGCTTGTGATACATCAGCACCCGGCAAACCACTTCCTGCTCTGGCTTTATCTGTACTTCATGACCGTCAATGCGAACTTGTGCATCGGCGTCGATGCGCTCGCCAAGGCGGGCGACACTGCCATTAACACGAATACGGCCAGCCGAAATTTTTGCCTCAATTTCACGGCGCGAACCATGCCCGGAACGGGCCAATACTTTTTGTAGCTTTTCAGTCATTCAGGATTTCTCTCTCGTTAGTCGCTGTCTCAGCGGTACGTTCTGGTGTTGACGACGGCTCAATAGCCGGCAACTGTTGCAGGTCGGATAAATTAAAGTCATCGAGAAACTCTGCGGTAGTACCATACAACTGTGGCCTACCGGGAACTTCTTTTACGCCAATCACCTTTATCCAGCCCCGCTCTTGCAAGGTTTTCATAATCTGACTACTGACACTGACACCACGAACTTTTTCGATTTCACCGCGGGTAATTGGCTGTCGGTAAACAATCAAAGCCAGTGTCTCCAGCAATGCCTGCGAGTAGCGCGGCGGTTTTTCCTGCCACAAGTTGGCCAGCATTCTGCCTAATTCCTCGCGGGTCTGAAAACGATAGCCTGAGGCAACTTTAGCTAGCACAACACCCCGCTCACGGTAGTCACTGCTGAGTTCAGTAAGTGCCTTTTTTATCGCGTTCAGCGAAACATCCTGTTCCGTCAGTAGCCGTTCCTTGATTTGCTCCGCCGACAATGGCTGCTGGTAAGCAAACAAAGCGGCCTCAATTAACTGTTTAAGCTGACTCGAATTCATCATGTTGACGCTTTAGACGAATATGGATATCACTCATTGGTTGCATTTGGGATAATTCTACCATTGATTCTTTGACAAGTTCCAAAATTGCTAAAAAACTGACAACCGCGCCTGCTTTTCCCTCGGTGCGCCGAAAAACCTGGCTAAAACTGACGTAGGGCTGATGTTGCAGCAGTTCGAGGACCTGACTCATACGCGCTCGCGTCGATAGCTGCTCGCGTTTTATTTGATGATGCGCCTGCAAGTCGATATTTTTCAGTACCCGGGCAAACGCCAGGGTTAAGTCTTCCAGTGTCACTTGCGGTTGCTGCACCTCATGGTATTGATGCGCGTCGGTAGCCACTTCGCCAGACCAGGTGTCGCGGCCAAGTTGCGGCTGTTGATCAATATACTCAGCTCCGCGGCGAATCGCTTCGTATTCCTGTAGCCGGCGCACCAGCTCCGCACGTGGATCCGCTTCCTCGTCTTCATCAGCGGGTATTACCGGCAGTAGCAACCGACTTTTTATTTCCGCTAACATAGCAGCCATGACCAAATAATCGGCCGCCAACTCAAGCTTCAAATCCTTCATCATTTCAACGTACTCGACATACTGCCGGGTGATAGTCAGCACCGGAATATCGATAATGTCGAGTTTTTGCCGACGAATTAAGTACAACAGCAAATCCATCGGTCCGGAAAACGTCTCCAGGATCAGTTCCAGAGCATCAGGCGGAATATACAAGTCGTCAGGCTTTTCCGTCAACGGCTCGCCGCGCACAAAACCCAGCGCCAGAGAACGCTGTTCAGTCATACACTGCAACCCGCCTAAAATTCGAATGGAGCGCTATCACCGGCGCCCCGGCGACGGATTTCCGGAGCTCCTTCCGACAAATCGACAACCGTGGTGGGATGCTGCGCTTTATTGCCACCATCGATAATTAGATCCACACGCTTTTCCAGCCGCTGCCGAATAACATCGGGATCCGATTCGGTCAGGTCGTTATCTCCTAAAATTAAACTGGTCGACATTATCGGCTCATCCATTTCTTCTAACATCGCCAACGCAATTTTGTTACTGGGCACACGGATACCAATAGTTTTTCGTTTTGGATTAAGCAGTCGTTTAGGAACTTCTTTTGTGCCTTTAAGAATAAAGGTATAAGGTCCTGGTGTATTATTTTTCAGCAGCCGGAAGGCATCGTTATCAACCCGCGCATAAATGGATAATTCTGATAAGTCACGGCACATCACTGTGAAGTTGTGTTCTTTATCCAGATCCCGAATTTGGCAAATACGATCAACGCCTGCCTTGTTACCTAGTTGACAACCAATAGCATAACCTGAATCAGTCGGGTAAACGACAACGCCACCGGTCCGGATAATTTCAGCCGCCTGCTGGATTAACCGTTTTTGTGGGTTAATGGGGTGTATTTCAAAATATTGGCTCATTGCGGCCTCTTCTCCGTCAGCTAATCGACCAGTCATTCCATATTGGCACACACTGATCAGGCAAACAAAGGTTTTTACCTAAATCCCGCCAGCCGTGGGGGTGATGAAAATCCGAACCCTGTGAAGCCTTTAGCTGGTAATCATCGGCAAATTCAGCCAAAGCGCTCCGCTGTCCCATTGGTTGCTGACTAATACTGACTTCAAGACCATCAAGGCCCCACTGTTTAGCTTCGCAACAAAGCTTGCGCAACCACTTGTTTGATAACTTATAAGCATGCGGATGAGCCAGAACGGCAACACCGCCAGCCTGCTGAATCGCTGCGATAGCTTCTGCAATAGAACACCACTTTGCTTTCACAAACGCGCTCTGACCTTTGCCGATAAAGCGGTCAAACGCCTGCTGCGGGTGCTCAACATAGCCTTTGTTAAGTAACGCATCAGCAATGTGTTTACGGGTAGGCATGCCGGAAAACTGGCATTCATGACGATGCAGTAAGACACCTCGCTGAGCTAATTTGCCCAGTATTTTATCAAACCGCTCAGTTCGCGCTTGTTGCTGCTGTTGCAGCAAATTGACTAAAGCCGTATCCGCGGGATCAAAATTTAGCCCGACAATATGGATTTCAAAAGCATGCCACTGACAGCTAATTTCGACACCATGAACATATTTTAGCGGCAGCTTATGCTCGGCAATATAAGCGTGTGCCTCGATACTGCCATTTATGTTATCGTGATCAGTCAGCGCCAGCAGCTCAACGCTATTCGAGACGGCCCGCTGAACCAATTCCGGAACCGCTAAGCTGCCATCTGAATGGCGACTATGACAGTGTAAATCGGCTAACATATCAGAGTCCAACTGCCAGTTCCGTGCCCTGCCGTATTGCGCGTTTGGCGTCCAGTTCAGCAGCTACATCGGCTCCGCCAATTAAGTGTACCTTCTGGCCGGCGTCAATCAGCTGTTGTTGTAATTCCCGCTGGGGGACCTGACCTGCGCAAATCACCACATTATCGACCGCCAGTACCTGGCGTTCTCCGTCACGTTCAATTTCAATACCCTCAGGTAAAATTTTGTGGTAAGTCACACCATTCCACATATGGACCGCCTTACTTTTTAATTCAGCCCGGTGTACCCAACCGGAAGTCTTGCCCAGGCCTTTACCCACTTTGCTGGGCTTGCGCTGCAGCAACCAGACTTCTCGCTCACTGGGCTCAGGTTGTGGTGACTTCAAGCCACCCCGTTGCTGATAGCTTTTATCAATACCCCAGCGTTGTGACCATTCTTCCTCGTCCAGCGCCAGAGAATTGGCTGTAGTCAGGTATTCCGATACATCAAAACCAATACCACCGGCACCGATCACTGCAACTTTTTCACCCACTGCTTTATGATCACGTAAAACATCCAGATAGCTTAACACGTGTGGCAATTCAACCCCCGGGATATCGACCTTTCTGGGCAAAACACCGGTGGCCAGAATAATCTCATCGTAATCGCCGGCAATTAAGCTATCCACAGACTGCGACTGACCCAATTTTAAGTTGACTCCGGTGTCATAAAGGCGTCCGGCAAAATAGCGCAGCGTTTCAAAAAACTCCTCTTTGCCGGGAATCTGCTTAGCATAGTTAAACTGACCACCGATTTCAGAGCCTTTGTCGAACAAATCAACCTGATGACCTCGCTCTGCCGCGGTACACGCAAAGGCTAAGCCCGCGGGACCGGCGCCAACCACCGCCAGACGCCTGGGCTGCGCTGCCGGTGTGATCTTTAATTCAGTTTCGTAACAGGCTCTCGGGTTAACCAGGCAACTGGCTCGCTTGTTCTCAAACACATGGTCAAGGCAAGCTTGATTACAGGCAATGCAGGTATTAATTTTGTCTGCCTGCTGCTGCGCTGCTTTGTTCACCAATTCAGGATCTGCTAGCAGCGGTCTGGCCATCGACACCATGTCTGCCTGCCCGGAAGCTAAAATCTGCTCAGCTATAGCCGGCGTATTAATACGGTTAACAGCAACCACAGGTACTGTCAGCTCCCGCCGGACTCGCTCGGTAATCCAGCTAAAGGCCGCCCGGGGCACTGAAGTGACAATTGTCGGCACCCGCGCTTCGTGCCAGCCAATGCCCGTGTTAATAATGTTGACGCCTTCTTGTTCAAGCGCTTTGCCCAGTTGTAGAACTTCATCCAGAGTATGGCCGTCATCCACTAGATCCAGCATCGAAAGCCGGAATATAATAATAAAGTGATCGCCCACTTTTTTCCTTACCGCCTGAACAATCTGCACAGCAAACCGCATACGGTTGGTAAAACTACCACCCCACTGATCCTCGCGCTTATTGGTTCTTGGACACAAAAACTGGTTGATCAGATACCCTTCTGAACCCATAATTTCAACACCATCGTAACCGGCTTTCTGGGCCAGTCTGGCAGCCCGGGCGTAATGTTTGATGGTTTTATGGATTTGACGCTGGCTCATGGCTTTGGGTTTAAACGGATTAATCGGAGCCTTTATAGCGCTGGGCGCAACGCTGAACGGATGGTAACTGTAACGTCCGGCATGCAGTATTTGCATACAAATTTTGGCGCCATACTGATGTACCCGCTCGGTCACATTGCGGTGCTTCGCAACATGCCAGGGCCGCGACATTTCACTGCCAAAGGGTGCCAGTCGGCCGCGGAAATTGGGCCCGATTCCGCCAGTCACAATAAGCCCCACTCCGCCTTTGGCCCGCTCTTCATAAAAAGCAGCCAATTTTTCGTAGCGGTCTCTTTGTTCTTCCAGCCCAGTGTGCATAGAGCCCATCAGGACGCGGTTTTTAATTTGCGTGAAACCTAAATCGAGAGGCTTCAACAAGTGGGGATACGATGTTTCAGTCACAACAACCTCTTTTAAACGGGCGTTTGATTTTACCCCACTTTACTCTCTCAATTGACATTGCTCAAGTTTAAAACGCCAGCGCCTCGCGCAATAAAAAGCGGGTTAAAGCCGGTCCATCAATTTGCGCGTCGGCTTGACCCTCACGCCATTGGTCAAGCAGCTGGTCTATTACCGGAAAGATCATTGCCCTGACATTATCATTACTGTTATCCGACTGTTGCAGACCCTCCAGCACCAGTCCTGGCAAATGAACGCTGGCTATTGGCTGGCCCTGGTCAAAAAGATTTACCGTAACATCGTCAAATTGCAACCTGTCAATGCGCCACAAAACTGATTCTGAGAAAGCATTAGCAGGGCGCCAGCCAACGTCTGCCAAACGCTGAATTCGATCCAGCAGGTCGTGAAGATTCGACTGGCCTTTGCCATAGTAAGCCAGTGTCAGTTGCGCACCTGATAACTGAATTTCAGTCAGTGTTACAGAACGCTGACCCAAAACCTGCCAATTGCCCTTCAGCTGCAACCGATCAGCTAAAATCAGTTGATTCAGGGGTTCGGATAAGGCGGGTACGCGGGTGGCCAATGTTACTTGATCGGCAGTCAGTTGCTCAGTTAGAGCGCTGACCAGTAACTGTTTAATCTGCAAATCGATATCAAGCTGCTGATCAGCCGATTGTGTGAGCTGATCGCTCAGACGTTGAGACAAACTTTGCTGAGCATTTATTGAAAAGCTCACAGCAAAAAACAATAAAATACCACTAAAACCCTTTATCCAGTTGTCTATTCGCATAAGTCTCCGCCAGATATCGTAAATGCCTGCCTAATAATCGCATATTCTTTGACGCAGGAATGTAAAAATTTGTTAATCTAAAATAACAAAAACACAGGAGAAGCTCATGAAAAAGTCACTTGCCTTAGTTGCCGGTCTGTCGTTGATTACCGCAGCGACATCAACGGCAGTTTATGCACAGCAAGACCCCAGTGAACATTTACGCCAAATACCTATTGAAACAACCAGTGTCAGCGAGCACAGCGTCAGCATTAACGGTGAAACCGTCGATTACACCGCTACCGCCGGCACTCTGCCCGTATGGAATGACGAAGGCGACCCGACCGCGACCTTGTTTTACACCTATTATCAGCGTGAAGATGTCGACAACCGCGCCGAACGGCCAATCGTATACTCGTTTAATGGCGGCCCCGGCTCAGCTTCAGTCTGGATGCACCTGGCTTATACTGGCCCTAAAGTCCTGAATCTGAGTAACGAAGGTTACCCGGTACAACCTTACGGCGTTCAGGATAACCCGCATTCTATCCTTGATGTGGCCGATATTGTCTTCATCAATCCGGTCAACACGGGCTATTCACGAGTATTGCCGGACGAAGAAGGCAAGATGCCGGATCGTTCCAAGCAAAAAGAAATGTTTTTTGGCGTCAACAGCGACGTTCAGTACCTGGCGGAATGGATGACAACCTTCACCAGCCGTTACAATCGCTGGCAGTCGCCTAAATTCTTAATCGGCGAAAGCTATGGTACAACACGCGTCTCCGGCCTTGCGCATGCCCTGCAGAATCAGCAGTGGATGTACATTAATGGCGTTATTTTAGTGTCACCAACTGACATTGGTATCGATCGCGATGGTCCGGTAAAAGAGGCTAACCAGCTGCCTTACTTTGCCGCCGCGGCCTGGTATCATGATGCCCTGCCAGAGGACCTGCAAAGCAAAGATTTGCTTGAGGTGCTGGATGAGGTTGAACAATACACTCTGGACAGTTACTTGCCAGCCCTCGCTAAAGGAGCAATGTTATCCTCTGACGAGCGCCAGCAGGTTGCGGACACCGTTGCCCGTTACTCGGGTTTATCAACCGAAGCGGTGCTCTCCAATAATCTGGCTCCCAGCACCTGGTTCTTCTGGAAAGAGTTACTGCGTGACCGCGATCGGACCATCGGCCGCCTCGACTCCCGCTATCTTGGCCTCGATGCACGCCGGGCTGGCGACCGTCCTGATTTCAACGCCGAATTAAACTCCTGGCTGCACTCATTCACGCCGGCAATTAACTACTATTTGCGTGAAGAGCTGAATTTCAAAACGGACGTTAAATACAACATGTTTGGTCCTGTCCATCCGTGGGACCGCACTAATAACAATACTGGTGAGCAGCTACGTGAATCGATGGCAGCAAACCCGTATTTAAATGTTTTAGTGCAGTCAGGCTATTTTGACGGTGCTACCAATTACTTTGACGCAAAGTATACAACCTGGCATTTGGATCGTAGTACCTTGATGAAAGATCGGATCGAATTTAAAGGTTATCGTAGCGGTCATATGATGTACTTACGCCGTGCCGACCTTGAAACAGCAAATGACGATGTCCGTGACTTTATTCTGCGTTCACTGCCGGAAGGTGGTGTACCGGCTGAATATAAGTAACTTACGGATTAATTATTCAGGCTGACTTGACAAGCTGGCCGCAACTGGTTAGCTTGTCTCTATCATTGCAAAAAGTGACCGTATACAAGTTATGAACTTTAAAGCTGACGCAAACGTACAAGACAGTTGGTGGTGGCACGTCTCGCCAGAGCGGGTCGTGGCAGTGTGCGTGTAGTAAAAGCGTAACCGGTCAACGAAAACCCGCTCCATCGAGCGGGTTTTTTTGTGTCTGACGAAAGCGCTGTAGAACAACAACTCTCGGAGTAAATTGTGGAAAAACCATTAGCCAGAGGGCAACTTGAGTGCTTAAAAGTTGAAATCCCTTATCAACCGGATACGTTGGCAGTTTATCGCTCGATCTGCCGGCCACAAGGCCACCATCTGTTACTGGACTCTGCCGATATCGGGACAAAACGCGCGGTAAAAAGTCTGCTACTTGTGGATGCAGCTTTAAAACTTACTTGTGAAGGTCAGCAGGTCAGCATTGAGGCACTAACAGCTAATGGCCGACAGTTGATTAGCGTACTGGCTGAAGCCTTACCCGATGCTGTCTGTAAAGAGCAAAATAACGATTTTTTGTTGGCTGAATTTTCTACTGCCAGCGCCGACCAGGATGAGGACTCACGCTTACAGGACCTCAATAACATGCAGCCTTTAAGGCTGCTTCAGCAAACGTTGGAAAAAGCCAATAATGAAGCGCAGAATAATCCTTTTGCGATCTTTTTAGGCGGCGTCTTTGGCTACGACCTGGTCGCCAGTCATGAGCAGTTACCGCCCGTACCCAAAGGTCCTAATCAATGTCCCGATTATGTCTTTTACCTGGCGGAAACCTTGTTAGTGACAGACCATCAGCAACAATCCTGCCAATTATTGGGCAGCTTGTTCGGCGGTGATGATACCACTGCACGTTATCAGCAACTAAGCCAACGCATCGGTGAATTAGCTGCTCGTTGCCAGGTTCCTGAACGTCAATCCGAATCTCAAGCCGGTGAAATTGCAATAGAAGACGTGTTTCGCGGCGTGACCGCCACCCCTACTGCTGCTGAATTTGAGCAAACTGTGACTGACCTGAAAGAGCACATCCTCGACGGCGATATTTTTCAGGTTGTCCCTTCGCGGCAATTTAGCCTGCCCTGCCCCGATTCGCTCGCCGCTTATCACCAGTTGAAGCAGAATAATCCGTCGCCCTACATGTTTTATTTTAATCACCCGGACTTTTGCTTATTCGGCGCCTCTCCTGAATCAGCTCTTAAGTACCAGCAGCACAGCAATCAAGTCGAGCTTTATCCGATTGCCGGCACGCGTCCCCGCGGAAAAAACCCTGATGGTTCAATTAACCTGGACATTGACGGCCGGCTGGAACTGGAGTTGCGGCTTGACGAAAAAGAGTTGTCTGAACACTTAATGCTGGTTGATCTGGCGCGCAATGACCTTGCCCGTATTTGTCAGCCCGGTAGTCGCTATTTAGCAGACCTGCTTAAAGTAGACCGTTACTCTCAGGTAATGCATCTGGTATCAAGAGTCGTCGGCCAGTTGCGGCAGGACAGTGACGCTCTGCATGCATACCGCGCATGCATGAACATGGGAACCTTAACTGGCGCCCCGAAAGTCAGCGCCGCACGATTAATACGCCGAGTCGAACAACAGGGCCGTGGCAGTTATGGTGGCGCTGTTGGCTACCTGGCCGGTAATGGCGATATGGACACCTGCATTGTCATCCGTTCCGCTTTTGTGAAAGACCAGCAGGCAATCGTTCAGGCCGGTGCCGGAGTTGTTTATGATTCGGAAGCGGCAGCCGAAGTGGCCGAAACAGAAAATAAGGCAAAAGCTGTACTGCTGGCGATTCAGCAAAGCACCCTATTGGCCGGTAAGGAGGTGACAAAATGAACTCCGCCCGCATTGTTTTAATCGACAACATCGACTCGTTTTCTTACAACCTGGTTGATGAACTGCGTCAACTAGACTTTGAGCTTGTCGTTTACCGTAATCAGGTGCCTGCTGAATCCATTATTAAGGCACTAAAAGGGTATCAGGGCCAGCAGGTCATCTGTTTATCTCCGGGCCCGGGACACCCCGATGATGCCGGTAATATGATGGAAATTATTGAATTTGCCAAAGACCGCTATCCGCTGCTTGGCATTTGCCTGGGCTTTCAGGCTCTGGTGACATTTGCCGGCGGCCGGATCGATCGCTGCGGCGAGGTCGTTCATGGAAAAACGGCCACGATGGATACCTGTTCTCACCCGGTTTTTGACGGAATTAATGATAACCAGCAGTGTGTGGTAGCCCGTTATCACAGCCTTAGTGCTTATGACCTGCCGGAAAACGTTAAGGTTATCGGCTGGGTTAATGATATCCCCATGGCTGCTGAATTTAGTAATTGCAAGGCACTGGGCTTTCAATTTCACCCGGAATCTTTACTTACCCCCAACGGGAAACAAATGCTGGCAAACAGCGTTGACTACCTGTTATCGCAAACCGATCGTTTTACAGGGACTCACCATGAACCTTCTTAATACGCTACTGAACGGCGAAACACTGACTCAGGCTGAGAGTAAAAAGCTGTTTCAGCACTTGGTAAAGGGCGAACTTAACGATATTCAAATCAGCGCAGCTCTGGTGGCCATGAAAATGCGTGGCGAGACGCCGGCCGAACTTGCCGGCGCAGCCGAAGCGGTACTCGCTGCCTGTAAACCGCTGCAGCGGCCACAGCAAACAGTCGTTGATAGCTGCGGTACTGGCGGAGACGGCAGTAACACCATTAACATTTCGACCACCGCCGCCTTAGTGGCTGCTTCCATGGGGCTCTGTGTGGCCAAGCACGGTAACCGCAGTGTCTCATCGCGCTCGGGCTCGGCCGATGTGCTCGAAGCACTTAAGTTGCGCACCAACCTTGACCCCCGGGATGCGGCTCAGCAGCTGCAGGAGAATGGCTTTTGCTTTCTATTCGCTCCGCATTACCACCCCGGTATTAAATACGCGATGCCGGTGCGGCAGACATTAAAAACCCGGACCTTATTTAACTTAATTGGCCCACTGGTTAACCCGGCAAGACCCGATGCTCAATTGTTGGGTGTTTATAGCGCTGACTGGGTTAAACCCATTGCCGAAACGCTACAGCGTCTGGGCCTGAAAAGGGCCATGGTTGTCCATGGCAGTGGACTGGATGAGCTGGCTCTGCATGGTCCAACGCAGGTGGCTGAATTACGCGAAGGTCAGTTAAAAGAATACTCGTTAACTGCAGCTGACTTTGGCTTACAAAATGCGCCTTTGTCAGCCCTCAAGGGCGGCGATGCTGATATGAATGCGCGGGTGTTACAGCAAATTCTTGCCGGCGAAGCCAGTACAGCGCAGCAGCAGGCAGTTGCAATGAATGTGGCGGCATTACTGTATTTGAGCGGACAATTCGAAGACTTCAAAGTGGCTAGCGAAGCTGCCTTGCAGCATTTACACAGTGGCCAGGCCTTACATCACTTACATCAGGTTCAGCAAGCGCAGGAGAGTTATCATGTCTGACAATGTGTTAGCTAAAATCGTTGCCGATAAAGAAGCGCAAAATCAGCAACAATCAGCACGTTACCCGCTGGCTCAGATAAAAGCTCAACTGCAGCCTAGTGACCGCAGTTTTTACGACGCCCTGAATCAACCCGCAGCGGGGTTTATTCTGGAGTGTAAAAAAGCATCCCCCTCTAAGGGGTTAATTCGGCCTAACTTTAACCCCGTAGCCTTAGCCCGCGCTTATCAGCCTTATGCGGCTGCGATTTCTGTGTTAACAGAGCCGGATTATTTTCAGGGGCGGCTGGAATACATCAGCGCAGTACGGGCCAGTGTCCATCAGCCCATTTTGTGTAAAGATTTTTTTATTGACGAAGAACAAGTTTACCGTGCACGTTATTTTGGCGCTGACGCTGTGCTGCTGATGTTATCAGTGCTGGATGATGAGTCCTATCAACAGCTGGCACGGGTAGCCAAGCAACTGAACATGGACATTCTCACGGAGGTCGCCAGCGAAGCAGAGATGCAACGAGCCGCTGAGCTGGGTGCGGACATTATCGGTATTAACCATCGTGATTTAACCAATTTAGAAATTAACCCCAACCGTAGTCAGGAATTGGCACCTCTGGCTCCTTCTGATGCGCTGTTAGTGGCCGAGTCAGGGTTTTCCGAACACCGGGACATACGTCGTGTCAGCCCCTACGTAAACGGCTTTTTGGTCGGCAGTTCCCTAAGCTGCAAAAATGATGTTGATGCTGCCTGCCGTTCATTAATCTTTGGCGATAACAAAGTCTGTGGTTTATCCCGGCCTGAAGATGCCATTATGGCGGCAGCCGCCGGAGCCAGCTACGGCGGCTTAATTTTTGCCCCGCGTTCACCACGACAAGTAACCGTTAAGCAGGGGGTAGAAATCATAACTGCTGCACCACAATTACGCTGGGTTGGTGTTTTTGCTGATCAGCCGTTAACAGAAGTCGTCAGTGATGCCTTAGCTTTGCAGCTTTTTGCCATTCAGCTTCACGGCCACGAAGATATTGATTACATCAGCCAGTTGCGCAACGCTTTAAAGCAGGCCGGCGCAGACAAAATGCAGATTTGGCAGGCCGTTCGGGTCGATAGTGCAAACGATATTGAACATTTACCCGATGCGTATCGTATTGATCGCATTGTGCTGGATAATGGTAAGGGTGGCACAGGCCAGGTTTTTGACTGGCAGACGCTACAACAGTTGAGCGATGAACAACGCGAACGCTGTTTACTGGCCGGCGGTATCAGCCCGGCTAATGCGCCAGCGGCCATCGCACAGGGCTTATCCGGGCTGGACAGCAGTTCGCGGCTGGAAACTGAACCCGGGATTAAAGACGGACACAAAATTCAACAGTTATTTACTCATATCCGACGTTATGGCCGCAATGCGCAGCAACAAACGTCCAGCAAAAACTATCAGGAGGCCGTATGAAAAGCACGTTATCGCCCTACTTTGGTGAATTTGGCGGTCAGTTTGTGCCTGAAATTTTGCTCCCGGCATTGGAGCAACTGGAACAGGCGTTTGTAGACGCACAAGAAGATCCGGAGTTTCAGGCCGAGTTTCGGGGGTTACTTAAAAACTATCTGGGTCGACCCACACCCTTGAGTTTATGTCGGAACTTACCACTAAGCTCTGCTAACGGAACCAAAATTTACCTGAAACGAGAAGATCTTTTACATGGCGGAGCGCACAAGACAAATCAGGTACTTGGTCAGGCGCTGCTCGCCAAACGCATGGGTAAACATCGGATAATTGCTGAAACCGGAGCCGGGCAGCATGGTACAGCTACTGCATTGGCCTGCGCCTTACTGGATTTAGAATGTATTATCTACATGGGCAAAAAAGACGTTGAAAGGCAGCAGCCCAATGTGTTCAGAATGGAATTGATGGGTGCTAAAGTAGTTCCGGTTGATACCGGCAGCGGCACCCTGAAGGATGCCGTTAACGAAGCACTCCGTGACTGGACTGCCAGCTATCCGACAACCCACTATTTGTTAGGAACAGCGGCTGGGGCCCACCCTTTCCCAACCATAGTACGCGAATTTCACCGCATGATTGGCGAGGAATCAAAAGCTCAGATTATTGAACAAGCCGGCCGCCTGCCTGATGAAGTTATCGCGTGTGTGGGCGGTGGTTCCAATGCTATTGGTATGTTTGCTGACTTTATCGATGATACCGAAGTCGAGCTGGTGGGCGTAGAACCTGCCGGTAAGGGCGTAAAAACACAACATCACGGAGCTACGCTGACCGCGGGCAAACCAGGTATTTTGCACGGCTGTTTATCCTACCTTATGCAGACCAACGAAGGCCAAATTGAAGAATCCTATTCGGTTTCTGCTGGTCTTGATTACCCGGGGGTCGGGCCACAGCACGCCCATTTAAAAGCTATCGGTCGCGCCCGCTATGAGTCTGTTACCGATGATGAAGCACTGGAAGCCTTTAAGTTATTATCCCGCCATGAAGGCATTATACCGGCCCTGGAAACTGCCCATGCTCTTGCTTACGCCTTACGCCGTGCCGCCGAGCCCGATGCTCCGGAAATCTTACTGATTAATCTGTCAGGACGAGGTGATAAAGATATCGATCACGTCCGCCGCATTTTTGCCCAACAGCAACAGGAGTCGCAGGAATGAGCCGTTATCAACACCTATTCTCCCGGCTGGCAGATAACCAGGAGGGCGCTTTCGTGCCCTTTGTTACCCTTGGCGATCCAAATCCGGGCCAGAGCCTGGCGATCATTAAGGCATTAATTGACGGCGGCGCTGATGCGCTGGAGCTAGGCCTGCCGTTTTCTGACCCGGTCGCCGACGGCCCGGTCATTCAGCGGGCAAATCTGCGCTCGCTGGATGCCGGGACAACCTTTCAGGACATTTTGCATATCTTACAGGAAGTACGGGCTTACGCTCCGGATCTTCCTATCGGCCTATTAGTTTATGCCAACTTAATTTACGCCAAAGGAGCGGATAATTTTTACCAGCAAATGAAGGATGCCGGCGTTGACTCAGTACTTATTGCCGATGTTCCCACCAAAGAAGCGGCCCGTTTTGCGGACATTGCCCGGCGCCAGCATATTGATCCGGTTTTTATCTGTCCACCCGACGCATCCGACGCTCTGATGGCGAATATCGCCAGCAAATGTTCGGGATACGTTTATCTATTAAGCCGCGCCGGTGTCACCGGAGCCGATGCAAAAGTTCAGGCTCCTGCCGCAGCCCTTATCGACAATTTAAAACAGCACTCGGCACCGCCAGTGCTGCTGGGCTTTGGCATTTCACAGCCCGATCAGGTTAATACCGCAGTAAAGGCCGGGGCGGACGGAGCCATTAGTGGCTCGGCGGTAGTTGCCATTATCGAGAAAAACCTCGACAATGGCGAGCGCCAGCTTAACGAGCTGCGTCAGTTTGTTGAGCATATGAAAGCGGCCACTTACAGAGCTGATAGCGACTAAAGGAAGTATTAATTCATGGCGTTAATTTTAGAATACCTGCCAATTATTGCATTTTTTATTTTTTATAAAGTCGCCGATATCTACGTTGCGACCGGCGTCTTAATGGCAGGTACGCTGATACAGATTATTGGGCTGAAGTTGTTGAAGCACCCCATTACTAATCGTCATTGGGTTATTCTTTCTGTGGTCATGCTGTTTGGTGCAGTTACTATTTTGTTGCGGGATGACTGGTTTATAAAACTAAAAGTCTCTATTGTTTATCTGGCCATCGCAGCCTTATTACTGGGCGGCTTAGTGTGGAAAAAACGCAGTCCGTTACAGGCGATGATGGGCAATGACATAAAGTTGCCCGAGCGAGCCTGGACCCGGCTAACCTATGCGTGGATACTTTTTTGTTCAACACTGGCAGCGGTTAATCTATATATCGCCAAATACTGGACCCAGGATGCCTGGGTCAATTTTAAAGTCTTTGGCATTTTGGCCATTACTGCCGCTTTTACTTTGGCTACCGGTGTTTACATGTACCGCCATGCAGAGCATGAGGAATCGGCCTGATTATGTGGTTTGTTATTTTTGCAGAAGATAATGAGCAATCATTAGCCGCGCGGCAACAGGCGCGTCCTGAACACATAAAGCGGCTACAGGCTCTGCAGGATGACGGCCGCTTGTTAGTAGCAGGCCCCTGCCCTGCAATAGCCGAGCAGGACCCCGGCGCACTGGGCTTTAGCGGATCACTTATCATTGCCGAGTTTGACTCTTTAGCGGCTGCCGAACAATGGGCTAACAACGATCCTTACTGGGCTGCAGGCGTTTATCAACGGGTTACCGTTAAGCCTTTTAATGCAGCCTTCCCCTGTTAGCCGATGCGCAGCATAGAGCTAACAGCCAACGGCCGTTACCTTCACTGCGTTTGCTTTACTCCACGTCAGATCCCCCGTGCTACCGTCGTACTAGCCGGAGCACTGGGCGTCAAACAACGTTTTTATCAGCCCGTTGCCCGATGGTTAAGTGAGCAGGGCTATCAGGTTATAACCTTTGATTACTATGGCATTGGCCAGTCAGTTGATAAGCCGCTAAAACTGATCAATACAAATGTCATTGAGTGGGCAGAACACGATATTAATCAGGTGCTGTGCTTTGCCCAACAACAACAGAAAAATGAACCATTAATATGGCTTGCCCATAGTCTCGGTGGGCAAATTGTCCCATTAGCAGAACAGGCAGCGGCAATTGATAAAATGGTTACTGTCGCCAGTGGAACCGGCTACTGGCGACAGGCCAGTAAAAGAGTTCGCCGGACTTCCTGGCTGCTTTGGTACTTCGCCGTTCCCTTGGCCACTCCGATAGCCGGCTATTTTCCCGGCCAACGGCTGAATATGATTGCTGATATTCCGGCTCAGGCAATGCACCAGTGGAGCCGTTGGTGCCGCAGTCCCAATTACTTATTTGACCATCTCAGTCAGACCCAGAAGCTTGCCTACCAACAATTTAAAGCGCCTATAAACGCCTTTCATATAAGTGATGACGAACTGCTGCAGCGTAACAATATCACCCAGCTACTGAGCCATTATCCTAATGCCGAAAAAAAGCTAACTGAATTAAGTCCTGCAATGACCGCCAGTGACCGGATCGGACACTTCAATTTCTTTCGCAGCCAATTTAAAGCTACACTATGGGAAAACTATCTGCTTGATGCGTTAGCTATGTAAGGATGCTTTATGAGTTACCCGATGGAATTGGCTCTGTCTCTGCTTGCCGCTTTGACTATTGGTTTAATGATTGGCATTGAACGTGGCTGGAGCGGCCGTAAAAGTGACGACGGCGAGCGTGTGGCCGGGGTCAGGACATTCAGTTTAATCGGCCTGTCCGGTGGAGTGTTTGCTGTGTTGGGGCAACAGTTTGGCGAAGCGCTTATCGTTACCGGGTTTGTTGTGACCACGGTACTGATCGCTATTTCCTACGTGGGCTACAGCCGCCGCTCGGGAGACGCCGGTATGACCACTGAGTTCTCCATGCTGATAACCTTTACACTGGCTGTCTGGGCTGCTGCCGATGACCCAATTCCTGCATTAAGCACATCTGCTGTGGTTGTGGCACTTTTGGGTCATAAACGCCATCTGCACAATTTATTAAAAAAAATTCCTCCGCGGGCGTTTTATTCGGGCATTACCTTGCTGCTGATATCCGTTGTTGTTCTGCCACTGTTGCCAGATCAAGGCTTTGGTCCATGGGAGGCATTGAACCCCTACTGGACCTGGTGGATGGTAGTATTGATTTCCGGGTTATCTTTTATCGGTTACTTGCTGACAAAACTGCTGGGACAAAGTCGTGGCACATTAATAACGGCCATCGCCGGGGGACTCGCCTCGTCAACTGCCGTCACCATTACCATGGCACGTTTTGCAGCTAAAAATAAAGCCAGCGCGCTTTACGCTAATGCAATGTTGTTAGCTTCGAGCATTATGTTCCCGCGGGTGTTAATCGAGGTTTTTGTGGTAAACCGTGCCCTGCTGGTGGAAGTAACCCTGCCAATTTTAATTATGCTGGCGGGGATGTCTGTGGTCCTGCTGCTTTTATACCGAGAGCATCAACAACAACAGGATGCCAGCGCTGAGCTAGAAGTTGATAACCCCCTGCAGTTAGTCACCGCATTACAATTTGGTCTGTTATTGGCCATTATTCTACTGGCGGCTGAGGCGATGAAGGAATGGTTTGGCGATGCCGGTATATACAGCTTGGCCGTCATATCAGGCTTAATGGATGTTGATGCGATCACGTTATCGCTGTCGAAATCGGCAACCGCAGACTTGTCGCACCGGGTTGCTGCTATGGGTATCGTGCTTGCCTGCGCCAGTAACACCATTTTAAAAGGTCTGATGTTTGCCAGCATTGCCGGACTAAAAGGGCATTTTCGATATGTTATTTACATGACCCTGGGCATTACTCCCGGCGTTATCTTTGCACTTTTTCAGCTCATCTTATAAAAAAAAGCGGTGTTGTTGCCAACACCGCTTTTTTGCTACTTAGTTACTGCGTTTAGCTTTTCAGATCAAAACGGTCCAGTTGCATTACTTTTGTCCAGGCTGCGACAAAATCATTAACAAACTTTTCCTTTGAATCATTCAGTGCGTAAATTTCAGACACAGCACGCAATTCGGAATTTGAACCAAAAATCAAATCAACCGTGGTAGCTGTGTATTTTTGCTCACCTGATTCGCGATCACGACCAATAAATACTGACTCATCGTCTTCTGACTTAGCCCATTGGGTGTCCATACTCATTAAGTTAACAAAAAAGTCATTGCTCAATGTGCCTGGCTGATCGGTGAATACGCCGTGCTTAGCGCCCTGGTAGTTAGCATCCAGAGTACGCAAGCCTCCGACTAACACCGTCATTTCTGGAACGGTCAGATCTAACCGGTCCGCTTTATCGACCGTCATCTGTGCCGGGTTTAGGCGGCTGTCAGTGCTGTAGTAGTTACGGAACGCGTCAGCTGTTGGCTCAAGGAATGAAAACGAGTGAACATCAGTCATTTCCTGAGTTGCGTCATTACGGCCAGCCACAAATGGAACAGTCACTTGATGCCCAGCATCCTCAGCCGCTTTCTCGATAGCCGCTGCACCCGCTAACACAATGGTATCCGCTAAAGAAATTTTCTTGTTACCGGATAAATCATCGTTAAAGTCCGCACGAATTTGTTTTAATTCGCCGAGTACCCGCTGCAATTCTTCTGGGTTGTTAGCTTCCCAGTTAATTTGTGGCTCTAGTGCGATACGAGCGCCGTTTACACCGCCGCGCAGATCCGTAGCCCGGAAACTGGATGCAGCAGCCCACGCCGTGCGTACCAATTCAGGAACGGTCAAATCTGAAGCCAAAATGCGCTGTTTTAACTCAGCAACATCGCTGTCGTTAACTAATTCAAAGTCAACTTCAGGGATTGGATCCTGCCATACCAGATCTTCCTGCGGAGCCATGTCACCCAGGTACCGGGCCTTTGGACCCATATCACGGTGGGTCAGCTTAAACCAGGCTTTGGCAAAAGCCAGTTCAAACTCTTCCGGGTTTTCCTGGAAGCGCTTAGCAATTTTGCGATACTCCGGATCTTCTTTTAACGACAAGTCAGTAGTAAACATAATCGGCGCATGGCGTTTACCTTCGACGTGTGCGTCAGGAACCAAATTTGACGCCTGACCGTCTTTTGGAATCCACTGAATGCCACCGGCAGGACTGCGTGTCTGTTCCCATTCATAGTTAAACAGATTGTCCAGGTACTGCATGGTCCACCGAGTCGGAGCCGCTGACCAGGCACCCTCGAGGCCACTAGTCACTGTATCTTCTGCATTGCCTTTACCACAGTTATTTTTCCAGCCCAGGCCTTGCTGTTCTACAGGCGCTGCTGCGGGTTCAGCTTCCAGACACTCCTCCGGGTCATGGGCACCGTGGGCTTTACCAAAGGTATGACCGCCGGCAATCAGTGCCACAGTTTCTTCATCGTTCATTGCCATGCGCGCAAAGGTATCGCGAATATCTTTCGCTGCCAGTACGGGATCAGGAGTGCCATTTGGCCCTTCCGGGTTGACATAAATCAGGCCCATTTGTACTGCGGCCAAAGGATTTTCAAGCTCCCGTTCGCCTTTATAACGCTCGTCGCCCAGCCATTGTGCTTCCGGCCCCCAGTACACGATATCCGGTTCCCAGGCATCTTCACGGCCGCCAGCAAAACCATAAGTTTCAAAACCCATGCTTTCCAGCGCCACATTACCTGTTAATGCCATTAAGTCACCCCAGGACAAGGCCTGGCCGTACTTTTGCTTGACTGGCCACAGTAAACGACGAGCCTTGTCCAGGCTGACATTATCCGGCCAGCTGTTCAGCGGCTCGAAACGTTGTTGGGCGCCAGCACCACCGCCACGGCCGTCCTGCACCCGATAGGTACCGGCACCGTGCCATGCCATCCGGATAAAGAATGGACCATAGTGACCGTAGTCAGCAGGCCACCAGTCTTGATCTGAGGTCATTAGTTCTTCGATGTCCTTTTTGACTTGCTGCAGATCCAACTGATTAAATGCCGACGCGTAATCAAAATCTTCACCCAGCGGGTTAGACTCCGGGCTATGCTGACGTAACGGCTCGAGGTTAAGCATGTTAGGCCACCAGAAGCTGTTTTCCTTGGCTTCTGTCATTGTCTGGTTGGCGTGATACGATGGTCTTTCCTGAGCAGTTACTGAGGTGGACGAAACCGCCATGGAGACAGCCACTGCCACGGCTGAAATAATAGGAAGTACTGATTTTTTCATTTTAATAACCCTTAAAAGATAGGTTTCTGGTACGCTGTTTATGATACCGAAACAGCTTCGGTTTGACAGGTTCTCGTTAATCAAAAAAACAGATTGTAATAATCGGTACGACTCACCGCGGCCTCGCCGGTAACAACGAGATAGCAGCACTTGAGCCCATCAATAACAGGGCCGAGCAGAGCAGACAGGCAAGCAGTCCCCATTGCTGATAAATCCAGCCAGATAACACCGTGCCTAATAAACGCCCGGTGGCATTCGCCATATAATAAAAACCAACGTCTAAAGACACGCCATCGGCTCGTGCATAGGAGACGATCAGATAACTGTGCAACGACGAATTGACAGCAAATAACAGACCGAATAAACCCAGGCCCGTGATAACACTAGCGGCTATTGGCCAGGATTGCCATAATGCCAGCGCCAGTAATAACGGAGTGAGGGTTAACAGTGCAGCCCAGCGAAAGGCCTGGCGGTTCGGCTCTACTGCCGCGGTTTTAGTAAACCTTGGGGCAATGCTTTGTACCAACCCATAACCAATAACCCAGACAGCAAGAAAACTGCCGACCTGCCAGTGAGACCAGTTCAGCTGGCTACTCAAAAATACCGGTAAGGCGACGACAAACCAGACATCGCGCGCGCCAAACAATAAAAAACGGGCCAGAGACAGCACATTAATGGCCCTGCTTTTTGACAGCATGTCTTTAAATTTTGGTTTGAACTGAGCTTTCCCTGTCTCATTGTTAAGCAACAGTAAACTCAATAAGAAAACCAGAGACAGCATAAGCAGCATGGCTAATACTGCGCCCTGAAAACCAATCACAGTGAGCAATAACCCGCCCAAAAAGAAACCGACACCTTTTAGGGTATTTTTTGAGCCTGTTAATACGGCCACCCACTGATAAAGCTGGTTTTGTTGACTATCCGGAACCAACAGCTTTATCGTGCTTTTAGCGCTCATCTTGTTAAGGTCTTTTGCGATACCGGACAATGCCTGGGCGCACATCACCCAGACCACAGTCAGCATCGATGCCGGAACCAGCAACATGGCTAAAGCCACCAGTTGGGTCGCTAAACCAATGTTCATTGTACGGTTTAAACCCCAGCGCGCGCCAAGCCACCCACCCAGTAAATTAGTCACAATGCCAAAAAACTCGTAAAACAAAAACAGCATAGCGACTTGTAAGGCACTGTAACCCAGCTGATGAAAATGCAGCACCACCAGCATTCGCAGGGCACCGTCCGTCAGGGTAAAAGCCCAGTAGTTACCGGTAACTATTAAATACTGGCGAATAGCGGGTGACAACTGCGCTAGCATTAACCCACCTTTTCAACCAGTTCTACTGCGCGGTTCGCGTAACCCCATTCATTGTCATACCAGGCGTATATCTTAACGTGGGTGCCATTAACCACCTTGGTTGACAGAGCGTCAACAATACTGGAGCGCGGATCGGTTTTATAGTCCATTGAGACAAGCGGTTGCTCTTCATACCCCAGGATACCCTGTAATTCGTTATCAGCTGCTTCCTGCATCCAGCCATTCACTTGCTCTGCCGAGGTTGGCTTTTCGACCTCAAACACACAGTCGGTCAGCGACGCATTTGCCAGCGGTACGCGTACGGCGTGGCCATCAATTTTGCCTTCCAGCTCAGGAAAAATTTCAACAATTGCGCTGGCCGAGCCCGTTGATGTTGGAATTAAATTCATGCCACAGGCCCGGGCGCGGCGAAGATCTTTATGAGGCGCATCAAGAATGCTCTGGGTATTGGTCAGGTCATGAATGGTGGTGATAGAACCATGTTTAATACCGATCTTTTCTTGCAGTACCTTGACTACCGGAGCCAGACAGTTAGTAGTGCAAGAAGCGGCAGTCACAATCTTATGCTTTTGCGGATCGTATAAGTGATCGTTAACTCCCATAACGATATTCAGTACGTCCTTATCTTTGACCGGCGCCGAGACCACTACTCGCTTTACACCCTGGGCAAGATAGTCATTCAGCACATCAATGGTTTTCATTTTCCCTGAGGCTTCCAGTACCACATCGCAATCACTCCAGTCGCCGTCAGCTATGCTGGTGTGCTGAGTAAAAGCAACAGTCTCGTTGCCAATGACCAAATTGTCAGCCTGTGCTTCAGCTTGGTAACTCCAGCGCCCATGCACTGAATCATAATTTAATAAATGAGCAAAGGTTTTTGCATCCGCGCCCGGGTCATTGGCTTTTACTATCTGCAAATCCGGATGGTCCCAGGCAACCCGAAAGGCCAGACGACCAATACGGCCTAGTCCATTAATTCCAATTTTTATGGTCATAAACTTCTCCTTATTCTGTTGTAAACCAGTGACGTGTTCGATTAGCAAACCAAACTAAAGATAACATTACCGGTACTTCCACTAAGACGCCGACAACTGTCGCCAGTGCCGCGCCAGATTTTAATCCAAACAGCGATATGGCGACGGCTACCGCCAGTTCAAAGAAGTTAGACGTGCCAATTAAGCAAGCCGGTGCAGCAATCCGGTGAGGTAATTTAATCATCAGTGCAATGGCAAACGTCAGCGCGAAAATACCGTAAGTCTGCACCAGCAAGGGTGTAGCTATCAGGACGATATCCAGCGGCCGATTTAACAGCACCTCGGCCTGAAACCCGAACAATAACAGCACTGTCATCAGCAGCCCGACAATGGACCAGGGTTTCATCAGCAGATCAAAGCTCTGTAAGGCATCGGCACTGCTTGCTGCAGCTTTGTCAGCTTTACGAATAATGTTTCGGCGAGTCATTAAACCCGCAATTAACGGGGCAACCACATACAAACCGACACTGAGTAACAGCGTCTGCCAGGGCACTACAATATCGGTGACACCCAGCAATAACGCGGCTAAAGGCGCAAAAGCGAAAATCATAATGACGTCGTTCACAGACACTTGCACTAAGGTGTAATTGGCATCACCTTTGGTCAACTGGCTCCAGACAAAAACCATCGCAGTACAGGGCGCAACCCCAAGTAAAATGACCCCTGCCAGGTACTCGTTGGCCGTCTCAGGTTGTATAAAGTCGGCGAAGATTCCTTTAAAAAACAGCCAGCCGACAAGTGCCATTGTAAATGGTTTAACTAACCAGTTGATTATTACCGTTAGCACTAACCCTTTAGGCTCTTTGGCTATTTGAGTAATGGACTCAAAATTAACCTGCACCATAACCGGGTAAATCATTAACCAGATCAGTACCGCAATAATTAAGTTAACCTGGGCAAACTCAACCGAAGACAGCCATTCAAATACTAACGGAAAAGCATTACCCAGCAGAGTTCCGGCTATAATGGCAAGCGCTACCCAAACAGATAAATAACGTTCAAACACACCCATTGTCGACATCCTTGATTGATTGAGAGGTCTGCTGCGGATGATACTCCGCGGTTTCAGCTATCACGGCTACCATCCAGTCCGGCAAAGCCGGATTAATCCGGTAATAAACCCAGCGCTGATCTTTGCGGGCGGTCAATAAGCCGTATTCACGCAACTGCGCCAAATGGCGCGAGACTTTTGGCTGTGACATCGCTGTTGCATCGACAAACTGACAGACACACAGCTCCCCATGTTTGTGCAGCATTAAAATCATCTGCAGCCGCAGCGGATCGGAAAGGACTTTAAAAAACTCATGAGGCGCAGCAAATAATTTTGGCCGATCACTGCGTTTACGTAAGATCAGCAAAAACATTTTTATTCGCTCTGACAGTTCGTGCGCAATTTTTTTAAAAGCATCAGGCTTCTTGCTACTAACCGGATCGGCAAAGTCCCAGGCGATAAACTGATTTTCGCCACACAGGGCCTGGCATTCTGTGCGAGCCCTGTCACACAAACTGATGACGTAATCAAAGTCAGCTATATCGATGTTTGTTAAACCTTTAGAGTATAGCTCATCCGCATTCACCCCCATTGAGGACAATGCCTGCAGAGCCTCCGGCTGCGGCTGCGTTGGATCCGTACCGGCGCTTGTAACCTCAAAGCGGTCATCGGCAAAATGCCGGAAGATAGCTTCAGCCATTAGCGAGCGGGCCGAATTAGCCGTACATAAAAACAGGACTTTGAACTTTTGCTGAGATTCCATCACACCACCATATATATGGCTACATGTATATATGGTAGACCGAATGTATTCGCCATTCAATGGTTAACCGATTTTACGGTTAACTTTTGTCCTTACCCGGAGCATTGCGCTGGGATGGGTCGCGTTTAAAATCTTTTGCCAACCTTCTGGGATCATGGGCTTTTCGTTGTGCCTGTGCGGCCTGACTCCACCAGTACAATTGCTTTAAGGTGCGCCCGAAGTAGCCAACCCAATCATCAACGTCGTTTACCGTAGGGGCAAATTTGCCACTTTCCTCAAATACGTTTTGGGCCTTCGGAACATGGATCATTGCAGACACAGGCAAGCAGCCCAATTCGCCTAAAAACGTACGCATATTGACAGCAGCCCGGGCTCCGCCCCACTGTCCGGCGGAGTAAGTAACAATTGCGCTGGGCTTATAGGAATATAGCGAAGCGCCAAAATGATTTAACAGATTAGATAATGCGGGACTCATGGAATGATTATATTCCGGGCTGACCATCACATAAGCATCGGCCTGGTCAATTTTTTCTGCCAAACTTTTAAGTGCTTCCGGCGCTTCATTCTGGTGATAAGCAAAGTAAGGTTTAAAAATTTGATCGAATTGGTAGTCGAGAGGATCAATCAGTTCAACATCGGCATCGGCAAAGGTCTTTTCCAGATAGTGTACGCACGCTTTTGCTACGCGCTCTCCTAGTCGCGGAGGTTTCGGTGGTGAGCTATCCCGCACAGTACCTAAAAATACTAAGTATTTCATTGTTTACTCCTTATTAAACTGAGTCGGGCCAGTAACCAGGCCAACGCAAGAAACAAAGCCGTACTCATCAACCAGATACTGCGGGCTAGTTCAAAGTCGATCAAATATCCGTAAATTAAAGGCGCCAGCGCCGTGCTAAAAATCATCAGCGCATGATACAAAGCCCGCACAGTCGCTAAGCTACGAATGCCAAACAGCTCCGGCCATAAGGTACCGGATATTGCCGAATTAAACCCGGCACTTAAACCTGACAACGCCATAAACACAAACCAACCCCAGCCAGCATCGATAAAGCTTAAGAAAACTAAGCCGATGGCAACCGGCAAGACATTAACGCCAATGAGCTTAAAGGAACCGACTTTATCAACCAGGCTACCTGCCGCAATAGAGGTAATGACACGGCTTACAGAAAATAGCGCGATACCCCCGGCAATGACCGCCGCCGACCAACCGTTTTGGTCAGCAAACCAGGTCTGGTTGATCAAAATACCGGTCATTACAAATGGCAGTGCCAGCATCGCCGGCAATACGCCAAGAAAACGGCGATCGCGAATTAAGTCACGTTGCCGTAATAATGGAAGGGGTTGCGCTGCTGACTCCTGATCTTCGGCAACAGATACCACCGGATGGCGGCTATGCAAAGTTACCAGGCATGGCCACAGCATTACTAAGATTGCTGCGGTAATTACCCACCAGGTGTTAATGTAACCCAAATAAGCCAGCAGCAGTAATACCAGGCTGGGTAACAGTATCTCGCCGGCAGGAAAACCGATTCCGGAAAAAGCCACTGCCCGGCCACGCAACTCGTCAAAATATCGGCCCATACTGGTCACCGCCATATGGCCCATCAAGCCCTGCCCGAACAGTCGCAGTCCAAACAGTGCCAATATCAGTAGCAACCAGGATGACAGCTGCATACTGAGTGCCATTACCGCAGCAGAAGCAGCCAGTCCCAGCACCACAAAATGGACAAAGTATTTTAGCGGAACCACATCCAGACGCCTGCCCAGACGCATCAAAAACACACCGCCTACAGCAGTTGTTATCGCATACAAACTACCAAAGTCACCGTAACTCAGCTGATTAGCAGATACGATGTCATTAACAAATAGCGAGATAAAAAAGGTTTGCCCGAAACTTGAAGCAAAGGTCGCTATAAAGCCAAACATTAAAAAGCCCGGATAGGCTTTTAACAACCGAAAGTACTGCATTAACTGTTACCCTTTCTGGATTCTATACCGCGTAATAGGCTGCTATTCAACCGAAAAGTTTTACTTATGGGGTATATCAATGTATTATCCGCGCGAGTTTCTATTTTAACCTATTTGCTGGACCTTATGAGTACCCGAGTTGCTAACAACAATTTGATTACGCCACCCTAGACGCTCCATCCCCCGGAGAGTTATGGCGCTTATTTGTGGGCATCCTATATCGCTCACTTACGGTACGCCTTCTATAATTCCATTACTTTTTTAATTGCCAACACTGGCCCCTGTATTTTACTTAACCGTTAATTAACTGGACCTATTTCCCTATGATTAAGTATCTGAAAGAACATTGGTTCTTTAACTTAAAAGGCGATCTGCTGTCAGGCATTGTGGTTGCCTTAGCCCTAATCCCTGAAGCCATCGCTTTCTCAATCATCGCCGGAGTCGACCCGAAAGTCGGCCTGTACGCCTCGTTTTGTATTGCCGTTGTTATTGCCTTTGTCGGTGGCCGCCCCGGCATGATCAGTGCCGCCACCGGCGCCATGGCTCTGCTGATGGTAACCCTGGTGAAAGAGCATGGCCTCGAGTATCTGTTAGCCGCCACGCTGCTCACCGGTATTCTGCAAATCGTCGCCGGTTACCTGCGTTTAGGTGAGCTGATGCGGTTTGTTTCGCGCTCTGTTGTAACCGGATTCGTTAATGCTTTAGCCATTCTTATTTTCATGGCGCAGCTGCCGGAATTAACCAATGTTACCTGGCATGTTTATGGGATGACGGCCGCGGGTTTAGCGATTATTTATGGCTTCCCTTATTTACCCTATATCGGCAAGACAATTCCCTCATCACTGGTTTGTATTATTACATTAACCATTATTGCTGTCGCCCTGGGGCTCGATATTCGTACGGTTGGCGATATGGGCCAACTGCCTGATACGTTACCGGTATTTTTGTGGCCTGACGTGCCGTTAAACCTGGAAACCCTGTGGATCATTTTACCCTACTCGATTGGGCTAAGTGTTGTTGGTCTGCTTGAATCTATGATGACCGCCACGATTGTTGATGACTTAACAGACACCACCAGTGATCGTAATAAAGAATGCCGTGGCCAGGGTATCGCTAACATTGGCTCGGGTTTGCTCGGTGGTATGGCTGGTTGTGCCATGATTGGGCAATCAATTATTAACGTCAAATCAGGGGGACGCGGGCGATTATCCGCTCTGACAGCCGGCGTATTCTTGCTGATTATGATTCTGGTGCTGGACGAGTGGTTAAAAATCATACCAATGGCGGCACTAGTTGCAGTCATGATTATGGTCTCTATCGGTACCTTTAGCTGGGGCTCAATCCGTGACCTGAAAAAACATCCGCTTTCGACTAATATCGTGATGGTCGCAACTGTCGTGGTTGTCGTTGCTACCCATAACCTGGCTATCGGGGTTGCCGTGGGTGTGCTGCTGGCCGCATTGTTCTTTGCTAACAAGGTTGGTCATTACATGCATGTGCGCTCGTCGATTGATAATGAAGGTACCACCCGTCGTTATCAGGTCACCGGCCAGGTGTTCTTCAGCTCCTCAGAAAAGTTCATTGCATCCTTTGACTTAAAAGAGGCGGTTGATAAGGTAGTCATCGATTTAACCAACGCGCACTTTTGGGATATTACTGCCGTCAACGCGCTGGACAGAATTGTGGTTAAATTCCGTCGGGAAGGCGCCGAAGTTGAGGTAATTGGATTGAACGAGGCCAGTGCCACTATCGTTGACCGGTTTGGTGTGCATGACAAGGCCAATGCCGAAGACATTTTAGGCGGACACTAATGTGGGCAGCCACAATAAAGGAGAATAACCATGAGTAATGTCATTGCTTGTATTGATGGCTCTACCGCTACAAACGGTGTTGTTGAATCCGCGGCCTGGGCAGCCTCACAAATGTCAGCTCCTCTCACCTTGCTGCACGTGATCGAAGAAGGTCACGCCGCAGCCAGGCAGGATATGACCGGTAATATCGGCCTCGGTAGTCGTGAGAAGCTGTTGGATGAATTAGCCGAACTGGATGCCCAGAAGAGCAAACTACTGCTAGAACACGGCCACCAATTGCTGGAGCAGGCGAAACAAAAAGCCCTGCAACAAGACAATGTAACCGATGTCTCTATGCGTCAACGCCACGGCGAGCTAGTTGACTCGCTGCTAAAGCTTGAACCGGAGACACGGTTACTGGTACTGGGGCTGCACGGCGAGGACCACAGTGACGGCTCTCACATTGGTAGCCAGCTAGAAACTGTCCTACGCCGTGTTCACAAGCCGATTATGTTGTGTCCGGACAAGTTCAACGCCCCGCAGTCGGCTATGTTGGCTTATGATGCCAGTAACAGCACTAAAAAAAGTGTCGAGTTGTTGGCTAAAAGTCCGCTATTTTCCGGAATGCCTGTACATGTTGTCATGGTGGGCGCTGATTCTGAAACCAATCAGGCTGAACTGGACTGGGCGCGTGAAACACTGGAACAAGGCGGCCATGATGTTGAAACCGCTATTGTTGCCGGTGATGTCGAACCTGCATTGCATCAGTATCAGGACCAACATGATATTGGCGTAATGATCATGGGCGCCTACGGACATTCGAAAATTCGCCAGTTTTTGGTTGGCAGTACAACCACTAACATGCTGGAAGCGAGCAAGACTCCACTGTTGATTTTACGTTAGGAGCACGTAATGTCTAAAAAAGCCCTGGTCCTTGAAGGTGGTGCAATGCGTGGTATTTTTACCGCGGGTGTGCTGGACGGCTTTTTAGAGCAAAAATACAACCCATTTGATTTTGCTATTGGCGTTTCCGCCGGCTCCACTAATGGTATTGGTTACCTTTGCGGACATCTGGGCCGCAGTCACAAAATTATCACCGAGTTTGCCACCAGCGCCGACTTTATTGACATGGTGCGGTGGCTGCGCGGTGGCCATTTTTGTGATGTAGACTGGTTGTGGCGCCAATCGTTCGACGATATTTGGTTAGATGTAGAACATTACCAACAGCTTGGTGTTCCTTTGTACGTGGTTACCACCAGCGTAACAACGGGCAAACCCTGTTACCTCAAAGTGACGCCGGACAATATGCATCAACTGTTCCCGGCCTCATGTGCTATCCCGTTGGCTTATCGCGATTTTCCAAAAGTTGACGGTGAACCCATGACTGATGGCGGTGTTGGCGACTCAATTCCGGTTATCAAAGCCTATCAGCAAGGAGCGCGGGAGATTACCGTAGTTCTCTCGCGAGCCTTAGGTTATAAAAAGAAAGTCAGTAAAAATAGTGTGTTAGTACGACAACTGTTTAAAGATTTACCCGAGTTACAAGACGCTATTATTGGCCGTAATGAAAACTACAACCAGGCACTGGAATTTATTAATAACCCGCCCGATGACTGTCAAATACATGTTATAGCCCCTCCGGGTGACTTTAAAGTCGGCCGTTTTACCCGCGACCGCGAGCGTCTGGAGGCCGGTTATCAGCAGGGATTATCCATCGGTCGCCTCACCGCAATCAATGCAACGGGTCTGAATAGGTTCGAACGGTAAGCGTTTAGACTACAAAGTTTTTGCCAGTGCATTTTGGTAATGCTGATAGTCTTCATCGCTGAACAAGACAAACCGAATTGTCTTTAGATGACTCAGCTTACTAACGTGCTCCGCTAGGCTATTCAGCGCAATGTCAGTGGCCTGCTCAAAGGGAAAGCCAAAAGCGCCGGTTGAAATAGCCGGGAAGGCAATCGACTCTATTTTATGTTTTTCAGTCAAATCCAGAGCATTTCGATAGCAGTCTGCTAACAGCTGGTCAGCCGGTTCATCGCGCCCATAAACAGGCCCTAAGCAGTGAATAACATAGTCGTTAGGCAAGTTAAATGCGTTTGTTATAACCGCCTGACCCGGTTCAATGGGCGCTAGCTCCTGCCCTGCTTTAGCCAGCTCCGGGCCTGCCTGCCGGTGGATGGCGCCGGCAACGCCGCCACCCGACTGCAGGCGGGCATTGGCAGCGTTGACTATTGCTTCAATATCCTTTTGTTTACTGATGTCACCCTGGACACACTCGTAATTCATTGCTTGCTCCTGCTAATCTGGTCTTTGAAAAAGAATAACCTGCTGTGACACAATCTCAACACGAAAACCAAGATAGGTGGCTAACCAATGTATTGCTTCAGGAGTGTAAAAGCTGACATGGGTGGGATCATTTTTGTACCTCCACCGCTGAAAGCCGTTACAGTCAGCGCGGGTAAACAGCGACGTCATGATACCCAAATAGCCACCCGGCTTAACTAAGTCGGCTAGATGCACCCAGCTTTCTGCAGGTTTTGCGAAGTGCTCGACAACTTCCGTGCTGGTCACAAAGTCATATTTCTTGTTTAGCGTGTCTCTATCCGGAAAATAATAAAGGTCATAAAGAGAGACCGCCATGCCCTTTTCTTCCAGTAGCAACTTAAGTGCCGGGCCGGGGCCACAGCCGTAATCCAGCCCTTGTGCTGCAGGCGGCAACTTTTCAAGTAAAGGCTCGCTCAGTTGTGATAAAAACTTCCGGTAGTAGGGATCGTCCGGACGGTTCTCGTGCAGGTCATAAATCTTTTTTTCTTCTTCAGTACTCAACTGACTGGCGGGATCAGCAAATATCAATTCACAGTTTTCACAACGGAAAAAGCGACGTAAGCGGTCCTGGCAGTAAAAAACTGAGTGTAATGTACATAGTGGGCACGGCATCAATCACTCTCGTATCTTAATAGTTGCATAAAGCATTATCGGGCCGATTTTTCACGCCACTGTTGTGTAACCTTATTTAGTCGCCAGTTGTAGTCAACAAAGCGAATGTCAGCGCGCTGTTGCTTTACTCTCTCTCGCTGTTGCGGACTATCAGCAAGTGCTTTTGCGTAGTTACCAAGGTAGCTTTTAAGATTGCCAAAGTCATCACGATACCAGGAAAATATTTTCGATAAATAAATGCCTTGTTGATCGATACCATTTTTTTCCTCATCACTGAGAAAGGTCACCATTTGATCTTCCAACTGAGCCTCAAGCTGAGGCCCGGCAAAGGCCTTCGCGCGTAATTTGGGACAGCTTATTGCGGCACAGACCAAGGCTGCGTGGATCCGGGGTTCGTCAAAATCGACCCGTATTTTTTCGTGTTCCAGCCAGTCTAGTGTGCGCCGCTCTCCTAACAAGGAAAAAAAGCTTTTTTCCCAGGGGCCGGAGAACAGTCCGCCTAAATCACGAATAGACTCGGCATCGCCAGAGCGAAACTTATCATAATTATCGATAATCAGCTCCAGCGTAAACGCATTATAGGCATTAATCAGAAACGCCAGCTGTTGCGGCGCTGCCCATTGTTGGTACTGGCTAGCCGACACACCGGATAGCGAGGCGAGATAACTTTTCAGGTTACCCGGCTGCTGTGCCAGTGAATGATAATTAACTCGTGAGCTCAGATTATCATCCGAGACTTCGACATGTTCTGCTAGCACTGCAGTCAGCTGCGCATGAGAGTGATCAAAATCATCCGCCCGCGAAGATTGACTGATACCGACCATCAGCAAGCTCAAGCATATTAAAAGAAATTTTCCCATAATTGTTATTAACCTCTGTTAACGTCGGTGTTTTAATCATAGTGTAGATGTATTTATAGAATGACATCTGCCGAATAGTTCACGTTATACTGTGATTTAAGTTTACTAACTAATGGATACGCCATGACAATTTCTTTGCCAACCTATAAAGATGTTGAAGCAGCAGCCGGCCGAATACAGCCGTATGTGAAAAAAACACCGGTCTACACATCCACCACGGCGAATGAAATGTTCAGCGCTGAATTATTTTTTAAATGTGAAAACTTTCAACGTATGGGCGCTTTTAAGTTTCGTGGTGCGATGAATGCGTTGCTGCAGTTTAACGATCAACAAAAAGCAGCAGGCGTTATCGCATACTCGTCGGGCAATCATGCTCAGGCCATTGCTTTGGCTGCGAAACTGCTGGAGATTAAAGCAACCATTGTCATGCCAGAAGATGCACCTGAAGCAAAAGTCGATGCGACCCGTAGTTACGGGGCTGACATTATTCGTTACAACCGCTACCAGGAAGATCGCCGGCAAATTGGACAACAGCTAGCTGAACAATACGGTTACACGCTAATACCGCCGTACGATCATCCTCAGGTTTTAAGTGGCCAGGGGACAACAGCAAAAGAGTTGTTTGAACAGGTTAAGGGGTTAGACACACTCCTGGTTTGCCTTGGCGGTGGCGGCCTGTTATCAGGTTGTGCCCTTGCGGCCCGCCATTTTAACCCTGGCTGCAAAATATATGGTGTAGAGCCAGAAGCCGGTAACGACGGGCAACAATCTTTTCAGCAGGGTAAAATTGTCCGTATTGAAACCCCGGAAACCATCGCCGATGGTGCTCAAACCCAGTATTTAGGTGATTACACCTTTCCGATTATTCGCGATACGGTTGATGATATTTTAACCGTTACCGATAACCAGCTAATTGAAGCTATGGCTTTTTTCGCCGAACGTATGAAAATGGTTGTCGAGCCAACCGGTTGTCTTGGCTTCGCCGCAGCTCATCAACTAAAGCCCGAACTCTATGGTAAACGAGTCGGTATCATTATCAGTGGCGGTAATGTCGACCTGGAACGCTACGCACAACTGTTGCTAAAAAACGAAGATTTAAAGGGATAATAATAATGACCGCACCGGCTGAGTGGATAAGCGAACTCGACACCCCTTACTTACTGATTGAGGAAACCCGGTTAAAACATAATATTGAACATCTTAAGCGCCGGATTGAATCCTTAGGCAGCGTATTGCGACCGCACTTAAAGACGCTACGAACCATCGAAGCTGCTGACTACGTGCTCAACAGTACAGAGTCGCCGGCCACGGTATCAACCCTGGCGGAGGCTAAAGCCTACGCCAAAGCAGGCTATAAAGATTTGTTTTATGCCGTTGGTATCGCGCCGGACAAATTAAAAAGCGTAGCAAAATTACGCCAACAAGGCGTTAACCTGCACATTTTGCTGGATCATCCGCAACAAGTGCAGGCGCTGCTGGACTACGCTGCAGAGTGGGAGCAGCAATTTTCTGCGTTAATTGAAATAGACTGCGACGGCCACCGCGGCGGTATCAGCGCCGACGATCCCGAATTAGTCACTCTGGCCCGCTCATTGGGTCCACATTTTAGTGGCGTTATGACTCATGCCGGAGGGTCTTACGGCTGCTCCACTGCAGCAGCGCTGCGGGCGTTTGCCCAACAGGAATGTGATGCAGTGCGGCTGGCCGTGCAACGTTTACAGCAGGCAGGGCTCAGTTGCCCGACGCGCAGTGTCGGTTCGACACCCACGGCGCACTTTGCTGATAACTTAGCCGGGATCAGCGAAGTGCGGGCCGGTGTTTACATGACGTTTGACCTGGTCATGAAAAACATTGGCGTCTGCGATTTTAACGATATTGCGATGTCAGTCGTCACCACAGTCATTGGCCATAATTCCGACAAAAACTGGTTGTTAACCGACAGTGGCTGGATGGCGTTGTCCCGGGACCGCGGCACAGCAGCCCAAAGCAAGGACTTTGCCTATGGTCAGGTCTGCAGTCTGAACGGCAGCATACTGCCCGACTTACTGATTAACAGCGTGTCACAGGAACACGGCGTTATTGAAGTGCCCGCAGCATACTCGCTCAACGATTTTCCGATTGGCACCAGGCTGCGTGTTTTGCCGAATCACGCCTGCGCAACCGCAGCTATGCACGGAGTTTACCATCTGCTAATGAAAGATGGTTCGCATAACTGCTGGCAGCGAATTCAGGGGTGGTAAACCCTTCTTAAGCGACATCCGACAAAGCTTGGCGAACCGTCGGATAATGAAATTCAAAGCCGTGTTGACGGAGCTTGTCGGGAACAACGGCCTGCCCTTCCAGCACCATGTTCGACATTTCTCCCATGGCAATTTTTAACACGAAGGCGGGTACTTTAAACACGTGCGGACGATTAAGTACTGAGGCCAGTGTACGGCTAAAAGCTTTGTTGGTCACAGGACCAGGCGCTGTCATATTAACCGGACCCGCTACCTCATCATGTTGCAGCAAAAATTCAATAGCGCGGACCATATCTTCAATATGTATCCAGGACATCATCTGCTCGCCTGAGCCCATCGGCCCACCCAGGCCCAATTTATAGGGCAGTTTCATTTTATCCAGAGCTCCTCCGTCGGCAGCCAGCACCACACCGGTCCTTAACAGAACCACGCGAGTGCTGTCTTGCGCAGCGAGAGCCAGCTGTTCCCAGCGCTGACATAACTTCACCGCAAAATCGACGGTTTCAGCAGAAGCCTGCTCATCAACAGGTTTTGAATCCCGCGGCCCATAGTAACCAATCGCCGAACCACTGATAAATACCTGCGGAGCTTTATCCGCGGCATTAATCATTTCAGATAGCTTTTCAGTTACCTGCCAACGGCTGTCCTGTAACACCTTTTTGCGCTGCTCTGTCCAGCGCTTATCGGCAATACCGGCTCCCTGTAAATTAATAACGGCATCAAAAGAACCGATATCATCGATCGCATCTACCGACTCCAGCACCTGCACCGAATCGCCCAATTGTTCTTGTGCTTTTGAGGGGGATCGTGAAGTCACTGTAAACTGATGTTGATCAGCGTATTTTTTTATAAAGTAGGAGCCGATAAGGCCGGTCCCGCCTGTCATTAGAATCTTCATAGTAACCTCCTGTTTACGCCGCTGGCTATCATGCGAGTTTGCGTATCAGCTGTGCTGTATTTCTGCGGATAAGGCGGGCGCAGGACAAACGCCCCAGTAAGCCAACCGTAAGTGCGCCCGTTACAGGCCCAATCAGCCACAACCGCCAGTGCCAGGTCGCATCCATATTAAAGACCTGGGTTTGTAGAATCAGCAGCGCAATATCCATTGCAATAGTAGCAATCAGGCCACTGATGGCTCCCAGCACGAGAAATTCATAGGTGATGCTTCGGCTCAGTAACTTACCCGGCGCCCCCAGAGTCCGCAGAATTACGAGTTCTTTCTGGCGCTCTTCCATACTGGCCTGAACCTGAGCAACAAGCACCAGTGACCCGGCGACAATAACTAATACTAGTACAAATAAGATGGCCAGGCTGACTTGCGAAATCACTTCGCGAATTTGATCAATAATCGCATCCAAATCGATTAACGACGCCTCCGGGAAGGGTTTAAATAACTCGTACAGTTCATCCTTGCGTTCCTCATCCAGATGAAAACTCGTTATGTAGGTGGCCGGAAAATCCTGCAGTGTATTGGTATTAAAGATCATGTAGAAATTTGGCTGCAGAGTACTCCAGTCTGCCTCGCGCAAGCTGGTAACAGGGACACTAAACTCTTCACCGCCAATATTAAATGTCAGCGTATCTCCCACCTGAATATCAAGCCGCTCGGCAGCAATTTTTTCCACTGACACCTGAGGTTCAGCATCGTCGCCCCACCAACTACCTTCAACAATTTCATTATTTGGCGGAACCGTATCGCGCCAGGTCATTGATAATTCGCGACCAAAGCCTTCCCGCCCCTCTTGCTCAGCATCCTGTTCGCGCTCTTCTTTGGTAACTTCGGCTAACAGGTCCTCACCGTTATGCTGCGTCACCCGGCCAGGTACAATCGGGTACTGGTCGGTCGAGGTAATGTCTTCGCGCTCGAACATCGCTTTTAGTTCGGGTACTTTTTCCTCGGCTATATTAAGGGCAAAATAATTTGGCGCGTCCTTAGGTAACTGGCGCTGCCAGTCAGCCAACAGATCATTACGTAAAACCGTGACCAGCAGCAACAACATAATCGCCGTCGAGAATGCCAGCATTTGCACACTGTTAGCGGCAGCACGCCGCTGTAAACCTGCCATTGCCAGGCGCCAGGCGCTGCCCGCCTGCATACCGGCTTTTCGGCTGGCGCCAATTAACAGGCGGCCGATGCCCAAAAGTACAGCCGCTGCAAAAACCCCTCCGGCGAATAAGGCTGTCGATAACCACCATTGCTGAGAGTAGAGCACCAGCAAGCCGTATATTGTGCCCCCGGTTAACAGCCACTGTAACCAGCGTATAGCCTGCCCACCCACCAGTTGGCGGTGTAAAACCCGCAGCGGCGGAATCGAGACTAAGCGGAATAACGGATAAAGCGTAAACATGACTGCACTGATAACGCCGGTCGCTGCTGCCAGCAGATAGGGCTTAACACTGGCTGTCGGTAAGCTGGCATCCAGCTGCTGAGCTACCCAGTCAATTACCACAGTTTGGATAATCCAGCCCAGCAGCATGCCAATCGCTACACTCATCGCTGTCAGTAGCAATAAATGGGTGATAAAAATACGCCGAATTTGTTGCCGGCTGGCTCCCAGAGTCTTAAAGATCGCGACCACATCGTAATTACGTTGGCAGTAGCGCTGGGCGGCAACCGCAACCGCGGTAGCGGCAAGCACTACCCCCAGTAAACTGGCCAGCATCATAAAGCGCTCGGCGCGGTTTAGCGAGCGGGCCAACGGGCTTTCGCCATCTTCAATACTGCGCCAGCTATGGGTATCCTCATTTAATCGCGGGAGTAACCAGTCTTCATAGCGTTGCAGCGCATCCTGACTGCCGGCCATCAACACGTTATAACGAACGCGGCTGCCGGGCTGGATTAAACCGGTTTGTCCCAGCTGCGAGTAGCGAATGATGACATTCGGGCTGTCGGTAAACACCGAAAACCCGACATCGGGCTCGTACGTGACGACTTTTGTCACCTTAAACTCACTATTACCTACCTCGATACTGTCACCCAGGTCAATTTGCAGGCTCTGAAATAAGGCGCCTGCGACCCATGCTTCTCCCGGACCCGGTAGCCCATCTGCAACTTCACCTTCGGCGTAGGGCTTGTCAGCAATTTTTAACTCGCCGCGTAAAGGGTAGCCGTCAGAAACGGCCTTAATATCAATAAGCTGTAACCTTTCGTTAGCAAAAGCCATTGAGTTAAAAACGACCCGCCAGGCAGTTTCTAAGTTTTCCTGTTGCGCCTGCTCAATCCACTGCGTGGGGATATCCCGCCGCGAACTCAGTACTCGATCAGCGGCCAGAAATTCACTGCTGCGCTCCAGCAAACCAGACTGTAACCGCTCACTGAACAGGGATAACGACAACACCGCAGTCACTGATAAAATAATGGCTAACGCCATTACGGTCAGCTCGCCTCGTTTCAGCTCCTGCTTCAATAACCGAAACGAAATCTTATGCCACATCCTGGTTTGCCTCCGTTAGCTGACCCGCTTCCATTCTTAGTACACGCTGGCAGCGTTCGGCTAATTCATTATCGTGAGTAACCATAATCAGCGTTGTGCCGTAATCTTTATTTAATTCAAACAGTAATTGTTCAACCGTTTGTCCGGTTTTCGAGTCCAGGTTACCTGTCGGCTCATCAGCAAAAAGAATCTTTGGTTGGCCGACGAAGGCGCGGGCAATTGCAACACGTTGTTGTTCTCCGCCAGACAACTGATTCGGATAATGGTGCCAGCGATCCTCCAGCCCTACCTTCTGCAGTAACTCGTGCGCTTCTTTTTCAGCGCCCCGGTGACCGGCCAGTTCTGCCGGCAACATAACGTTTTCCAGCGCAGTCAGGCTGGGGACAAGTAAAAACTGCTGAAAAATAAAGCCAATTTTATCGGCACGGACTTTTGCCCGCTGTTCTTCATCCAATTCGCTGAGTTTTTCGTTATCAATAAGAACTTCACCCTGGGTGGCAAGGTCTAATCCCGCCAGCAGCGCCAACAAAGTTGATTTACCCGAGCCAGACGCACCTACCACGGCAACGGTCTCACCGGCGTTGATGCAAACGTTTATTGGGTGCAGAATCTGTAACTCGCCTTCTGAGGTGTCGACGATTTTTTCCAGTTGTTGGGCTTGAATGAGCATATGATGAAAAACTTCCTTTTGAAATTGAGTCTGGTTGTCATACTGTTAGTGTCTATACGCACAGTTTCGGCAAATGTTTCACTTGTTGTATTAGGAGACAGCTTAAGCGCTGGCTACGGTTTGTCCAGTGAACAGACCTGGGTTGCCGAATTAGATCGCCGCTGGCAACAATCACACCCTGATTATCAAATCATTAATGCCAGCATCAGTGGCGAGACAACCCGGGGAGGTTTAAAACGCCTCGACGGTATTTTTGAGCGCCATCAGCCCGATGCAGTCTTTATTGAATTAGGCGGTAACGATGGACTGCGCGGCTTTAACCTCAGCACAGTCAGGAGCAATCTGGAACAGATTATCGACAAAGCACAGTCTGCGGGCGTTAAAGTGGCGCTAAGTCAGGTTATGGTGCCGCCTAACTATGGTCCCAGGTTTACTAAGCGCTTTAAAGACCTGTACCGAGAAGTGGCGGATGACAAAAACGTACCCTTAATTCCGTTTTTTATGGAACCCTTGATGGAGGAGAGTCCGGACTATGTGCAAAACGACGGGATTCACCCCACTGCCGAGGCACAGCCTAAGATCGCCGACTTTCTCGAGCCCCACCTGCTGAAGCTAATGGAAAAAGCTCGTTAATGGGCATTCTGTAAAGGACTAAAGGACTGCGAAGTCGCATTTTGGAGATAAAAAAACCGCCGGATGGCGGTTTGTTCAGTATGGCGTCCCCTAGGGGATTCGAACCCCTGTTACTGCCGTGAAAGGGCAGTGTCCTAGGCCTCTAGACGAAGGGGACCCGGACTGTGGTAACTGATGCATTAAAGTTGGCGTCCCCTAGGGGATTCGAACCCCTGTTACTGCCGTGAAAGGGCAGTGTCCTAGGCCTCTAGACGAAGGGGACGCTGTATTTTTTTGCATCATTTGTAGTCAGTAAGTTGGCGTCCCCTAGGGGATTCGAACCCCTGTTACTGCCGTGAAAGGGCAGTGTCCTAGGCCTCTAGACGAAGGGGACGCAAATTACTTGCTACTACTGTCATGGTCGTTTTAACCAATCGGAATTGGTGGAGCTAAGCGGGATCGAACCGCTGACCTCTTGCATGCCATGCAAGCGCTCTCCCAGCTGAGCTATAGCCCCGTTCCGCGGCAGTCAAACTGCCCTGACAGCGGGGCGCATTCTATTGTGAGCAGCGCTAATGTGTCAACTGTTTTTTGAAACTTTTGAACCGGTTGACGAATTTTTTTACAATCTGCACAATTTACCATCAAAAGCGTGATTAATTGCTTTCTTCACGCCTGGCGATAAAGTCTAACGCTTTATCGATACGCTGCAATACCTCTTGTTGAGGGATAAGCTCCAGAGTGACATCCAGCGATGGTGAATTGCCGCCACCAGTTACCGCCACGCGCAACGGCATGCCAACTTTACCCATTCCGACTTCCAGTACTTCAGCCGTCTGGTTTATAGCACCCTGTATTGCCTTACTGTTCCAGTCTGATAGTCCGGCCAAAAGCGCTCTGGCCTTTTGTAACGGCTCTTTTGCCACAGGACGTAAATGCTTCTTCGCCGCTTTTGCATCAAACTCTTCAACGTTTTCAAAGAAATATCGGCTAATCGCGGCCATTTCTTTTAACGTTTTAACGCGATCTGCCTGCAGCTCGATCACTTTTTCCAGGCAAGGCCCGGCAGTTGTATCCACATTCAGCTGATCAAACTGCCATTGTAACTGAGGTTTAATGGTTTCAGCCGGAAGTGTTTTCATATAATGCTGGTTAAGCCAGTTCAGCTTTTCGGTATTAAACGCTGATGCCGCCTTATTAACATCATCCAGCTTAAAATACTCCGTCAGCTCGGCAACACTGAAGATTTCCTGATCGCCGTGGGACCAGCCCAGTCGGGCTAAGTAATTAACAACGGCTTCAGGTAAGTACCCGTCATCACGATATTGCATTACACTGACCGCGCCATGGCGCTTAGACAACTTTTTGCCATCATCGCCCAGAATCATCGATACGTGCGCATAATCGGGTACCGGTGCGCCTAAAGCTTTAAGAATATTGATTTGACGGGGGGTATTATTGATATGGTCCTCACCACGCACCACCGACGTAATTCCCATATCCCAGTCATCCACAACCACACAGAAATTATAGGTTGGTGTGCCATCGGTACGGGCGATGATCAGGTCATCAAGCTCTTGATTTGAAAATTCAATGCGGCCGCGAATATGGTCATCAAATACCACACTCCCCGACTGCGGATTTCGGAACCTGATTACATAACTATCGCCACTTGCTTCCGGGTTATCCCGGCAATGGCCATCATAACGGGGTTTTTCGCCTGCAGCCATCTGCTGCTCGCGCATTTGTTCCAGGCGCACAGTCGAGCAGTAACACTTATAAGCTTTATCTTCAGCAAGTAATTTATCAATCAACTGCTGATAACGCTGAAAACGCTCTGTTTGATAGTATGGCCCGCGATCCCAGTTTAAACCTAGCCACTCCATACCTTCCAAAATGGCATCAATAGCAGGCTGAGTTGAGCGCTCGCGGTCGGTATCTTCTATCCGCAATACAAATTCGCCGCCCTGCGCTTTAGCCACCAACCAGGAATACAAGGCAGTCCGGGCACCACCTACATGTAAATACCCAGTGGGACTGGGGGCAAAACGCGTAACCACACTCATGCTGTCATCCTTTCTGTCAAATCATTTAAATATCAGATTATAAAACCGTGCTAGTTTACCAAGTGTGAGTTCAGTACGCATTATTAATGCGCAACTGATTAAATTCTCAGCAAACGCTACCGGACGGCAAAAATTTTATTTGACAGTTTATTTCTGCGCCCTATAATGCCACCTCGCAACGACGCAGAAGTGTCACAGTGAAGAGGGTTGCTTAGCTCAGTTGGGAGAGCATCGCCCTTACAAGGCGAGGGTCACTGGTTCGAGCCCAGTAGCAACCACCACCTCTTCAATGCCCATGTGCCGTTGTATCAAGTCCTGTGAAAGTCCCAAAGTGGTTGCTTAGCTCAGTTGGGAGAGCATCGCCCTTACAAGGCGAGGGTCACTGGTTCGAGCCCAGTAGCAACCACCACTTCCTTAAATATCTGTTAGACTCCTCTGATTGCCAAACAACCTTAATTATCGGTAAACTTTCCGCAAATTAGTACGTAGTAGTTGGCATTCAACAAAAACGGAGTTGTCATGGAAACAATTAAATCGCGTGCGATGGTAGCCTGGGGTCCGGGTCAGCCACTGAAAGAAGAAATCATTGACGTCGCCCCTCCCAAAAAAGGTGAAGTGCGGGTGCGCATCGTCGCCACTGGTGTTTGCCATACGGATGCCTATACCCTGTCCGGTAATGATCCTGAAGGTATCTTTCCGTCGGTTTTGGGCCATGAAGGTGGCGGTATTGTTGAATCCGTGGGTGAAGGGGTCACTTCGGTCTCCGTCGGCGATCATGTTATTCCGCTATATACTGCGGAATGTGGTGTTTGTAAATTTTGTCAGTCAGGCAAAACGAATTTATGTCAGGCGGTCCGCGCCACGCAGGGCAAAGGCTTAATGCCCGATGGTACCAGCCGTTTTTCACTGAATGGCGAAACAATTTTTCATTACATGGGCACTTCAACGTTCTCGGAATACACCGTATTACCGGAAATTTCTCTGGCAAAAATTCCCAAACAAGCCCCCCTTGAAAAGGTCTGTCTGCTGGGCTGTGGTGTCACCACCGGTATGGGCGCAGTGAAAAACACGGCAAAAGTACAGGAAGGCGATACCGTTGCAGTGTTTGGTCTTGGCGGTATTGGTCTGGCCGTAATCATCGGAGCAGTTCAGGCGAAAGCCTCCCGCATTATTGCGGTTGACGTCAACGATGATAAATTCGAAATTGCCAAAGAGCTGGGCGCAACCGATTGTGTTAACCCAACCCAACACGAAAAGCCCATTCAGGACGTTATTGTTGAATTAACCGACGGTGGTGTCGACTTCTCGTTTGAATGTATCGGTAATGTCGATGTCATGCGCGCCGCATTAGAGTGCTGCCATAAAGGCTGGGGCGAGTCGGTTATTATAGGCGTAGCAGGTGCCGGCGAAGAAATTTCTACCCGTCCTTTTCAGTTAGTGACTGGCCGTGTGTGGCGTGGCAGTGCCTTTGGTGGCGTAAAAGGGCGCAGCGAACTGCCCGACTACGTGCAGCAATATATGGACGGTAAATTCGACCTCGATACTTTTATCACCCATACCATGCCACTGGAAGATATTAATAAAGCCTTTGACTTGATGCATGAGGGTAAGTCCATTCGCTCAGTCATTCACTTTTAATGGAGGCTGCTATGGAAAAAGTGAGTGAAGCACGTTGCTTTGGCGGGCGCCAAATGCGCTTTGAACACGACTCCAATACACTAAACTGCCGTATGCAGTTTAGTGTGTTCCTGCCACTGCGAGCTGAAAAAATTAAGGTTCCTGCCGTCTATTTTCTGTCGGGGCTAACCTGCACTGACGAAAACTTTTCGGCTAAAGCCGGCGCTCAGCGTGTTGCCAATGAGCTTGGACTGGCGTTAATTATTCCGGACACCAGCCCGCGCGGCGAACAGGTGCCGGACGATCCGGACGGAGCCTATGACTTTGGCAAAGGGGCGGGGTTTTATGTTAATGCCACAGAACAGCCCTGGTCACAACATTATAAAATGTACGACTACATCGTCAGCGAGCTTCCGGCTCTGGTCGAACAGGAGCTTCCGTTAACCGCACAACGGGCTATTTCCGGCCATTCAATGGGTGGCCATGGCGCTTTAGTCATTGGCCTACGTAATAGCGAGCGTTACAGCAGTATTTCCGCTTTTTCGCCAGTCTGTCATCCGAGCGCCTGTGCCTGGGGCAAAAAAGCCTTTAGCCACTATTTAGGTGAGGATGTAGAGAGCTGGAAGGCTTATGATGCTGTCGAACTTATCAAAAGTCTGGGCCAAACCCTGCCGATTCGTGTTGATCAGGGACTGGCTGACAACTTTTTAACTGAACAGCTAATGCCTGAGCACTTGCAGCAGGCTATTGCTGAGGTGAATGGTGATGGCTCGGTACATATGCACGAAGGTTACGATCACAGCTATTACTTCATTGCCTCGTTTATTGAAGCTCAGTTGCGGTTTCATGCCAAGCATTTAGTACGTTAACTGTCTGAATTGGCTTCTATCGTTGCCAAATGGTGACGATAGAAGCGCCATTGCCGTGATTTTAACAGATACCACAGTGTCATAAACCAGCCCATAATAATTGCCGCCCGGGCAAAGGAGAAAACGCCCTGCTGGTCAACGAACAGCCAGCCGATCAAAGCACCATCGACCAGTAACGAAAACAACAATAAAGGTTGAGCTATTTTCATCAAACGATTGGCCCAGTTCGGCACGTCTTCCGCCGCAAAGGTGGTCGCCGCCAGCACCACAAGGGACGGCAAGCCTACCACTAGCATCAAACCAAACTGTTGCGCTGAAGTATAAAAAAGATCTAACAGGCGGGTTCTGTCTTCAGCAAAAGTCAGCGACACAACACCAGCTACATAACCACGTAACTGAAACAAGAAAACCAGTAACAGTGGCAACGGAATTTTTGCCCGCCCCTCTTTATCCAGGTAGCGCACCTTTTCAATAAAGGCGGTGGCGCTGGACGATTTTTTCACCGCCGTCATACCGCCCGTTTGACCTGTTCCCGTAACTGAGCAACCTCATCACGAAGCTGGGCCGCTTTTTCAAACTCAAGGTTCTGCGCTGCTTCGTACATGGCTTTTTCTTTCGCTTCCAGTTCTTTCATAAGCGCTTTCGGATCATTGACCAGGGTGACGCGGGGATCATAACCGGCAGCAACCTCAGCCAGTGCCTGGGCAGATTTCGATTTAGCTTTCCGGTTAGGTCCCTGCCCTAAGTCCATAACATCGGTAATTGACTTATTAAGTCCCTGCGGGGTAATACCGTGCTGCTCATTAAAGGCGATTTGTTTTGCCCGACGCCGCTCTGTCTCGTCTATCGCCCGTTGCATTGAACCGGTAATACGGTCGGCATACAAAATGGCTTTACCGTTAATGTTCCGTGCCGCCCGACCAATAGTCTGGATCAGAGAACGATCGGATCTTAAGAAGCCCTCTTTATCTGCATCCAGGATAGTCACCAATGAGACTTCGGGCATATCCAGTCCTTCGCGCAGCAGGTTGATGCCGACCAGCACATCGAATTCGCCCAGGCGTAAGTCGCGGATAATTTCCATCCGCTCTACGGTATCAATATCCGAGTGTAGATAACGGACTTTAATGCCATGTTCATCCAGGTAGTCGCTCAGATCTTCAGCCATTTTTTTGGTTAATGTAGTAGCCAGCACTCGCTCGCCTTTTGCTACTCTCAGGTGCACTTCTGACATCAAATCATCTACCTGGGTCGCCACCGGACGAATTTCAATTTCCGGATCCACGAGTCCTGTTGGCCGCACCACTTGCTCGATGATTTCATCCGAGCTACGCTCTAACTCATACTTGCCTGGAGTTGCCGACACATAAAGAGTCTGCGGCGCAATTGCTTCAAATTCATCAAACTTAAGTGGTCGGTTATCGAGCGCTGATGGTAGCCGAAAACCGTATTCAACCAAGTTTTCTTTGCGCGAACGGTCACCTTTATACATCGCCCCGACTTGCGACACGGTTACATGTGACTCATCAATAATTAGCAGCGCGTCATCGGGTAGGTAATCCATAAGTGTCGGCGGCGGCTCGCCGTTAGCCCGGCGTGACAGATAGCGTGAATAGTTTTCAATTCCAGAGCAGTAGCCCAGCTCTAACATCATCTCAATGTCAAATTGAGTCCGTTGAGCAATGCGTTGCTCTTCTATCAACTTGTTTTGCTGTAGCAAAATTTCACGACGTTCTTTCAGCTCTTCTTTTATATGCTCGATGGCGTCCAGCAGGACCTCACGGGGCGTAACATAATGGGTTTTCGGATAAATGGTTGTTCTTGCGACATCAGCGTCTGTGACCTTGCCGGTTAACGGCTCAAAGTAACTGATGCGATCAATTTCATTATCGAATAACTCGACCCGCACAGCCATTTCCTCTGACTCGGCCGGAAAAATATCAATAACCTCGCCGCGCACCCGATAAGTTGCCCGCTCAAAAGCAGCATCATTACGCTTATATTGCAGTTGCGCCAACCGTCGCAGAATATCACGTTGATCAACAATATCGCCGCGCCTTAAATGCAGCATCATTTTCATATAGGATTCCGGGTCACCCAGGCCATAAATGGCAGATACTGAAGCAACCAGAATAACGTCTCTTCGCTCCATCAAGGCTTTCGTCGCTGACAGCCGCATCTGCTCGATGTGATCGTTGATCGACGCGTCTTTTTCGATGAAGGTGTCGGTAGTCGGTACATAGGCCTCTGGCTGATAATAGTCATAATAAGAAACGAAATATTCGACCGAATTATTCGGAAAATATTCTTTCATCTCGCCATATAACTGTGCAGCCAGGGTTTTATTATGAGCCAGTATTAATGTCGGTCGTTGCGAGTTCGCAATGACATTGGCCATAGTAAAGGTCTTACCGGAGCCGGTAACCCCCAATAATGTCTGGTGAGCCAGTCCAGCCTCAAGGTTGTCAAGAATTTGCTCGATGGCTTTGGGTTGATCTCCCGCCGGTTGATATTTAGAAACCAGTTCAAACGACTTACTCACCAAATCTCCTTAATTCTCGTGTAAACCAAAAATACGCTATGGCCGCTGTTATTAAATTTGCCACCAGACCGCCAATAAACAAACCGGTAATGTCAGCCAGCAAACTTCCCAAGTAAGACAGGGGTACGAAAAAAACGAACAAGCGGATGAAACTCAGCCAAAGCGCATGCATGGGCTTATGTATCGCATTAAGGCTCGAGTTGGTTAATATAATCCAGCCCTGTAAACCATAACCCAGCGGCATGATGTAAATAAACAGAACCAAAATATCCGCAACCGCCTGCTCTTCAGCGAAAGCCGCAGCAATCAAGTCTGCAGTCAATACCAGCACCAGGTAAATCAGCGCCTGAATAATAAGCACTGCCTTCAGGGCTATATTATAAGCATAGCGAACCCGCTGTATTTTGTCGGCGCCAAAGTTCTGGCTTATCAAGGGTGGAAGTGACATCGACAGAGCCAGAATAATGATACTGGCCAGCGATTCTAATCGGGTACCAACGCCAAATGCCGCAACGGCCGGCGCCCCGTAGGAAGCTATAATTGCGGTCATTACTGACATCGCTAAGGGAGTCAGAATGTTAGCTCCGGAAGCGGGCAATCCAATTTTTAATACCTGACGGGCGGACTTTATCCAGCCTGCGGCAAAGGATAAGCCATTGGCCGGAGTCAGCGATACTAATGCTTTACGCTTCAACAGCCAAAAAATCAGTACCAGACCACTGGCCCAGGAAATGACACTAGCCAGTGCGGCCCCTTGTAACCCCATAGCCGGGATGGGTCCCCAGCCAAAAATTAAAATCGGATCAAAGATTGCATTCGCAAGTCCGCCGGAGGCCATCACAATGGAGGGAGTGCGCGTATCTCCGGAAGCTCTGAGAACCGCATTACCGACCATTGGGGTGACCAGCATCACACAACCTGCATACCACAGGGTCATATAATCACGAATTAACGGAAGTAACCGATCATGGGCCTGTAATAAAGAGAAGATGGGGTCCATTAAAATATAACCAATAACCGCCAGCAGCAGCACCAGTAAAGCGGACACTGAAATGGCGCCAAACGCATCAAAATGGGCTTCTTCAGGCTTACTGCTACCATATTTTCGGGCAATCACTGCTGAGGTGCCGATGCCCAGTCCAATGGTTAAACTTACAACAGTAAAAGTTACCGGAAATGTAAAACTGACAGCCGCCAGGGGATCAGTACCCAGCAAACTGATAAAAAAGGTATCAACCACATTAAAGCTGATCAAGGTAGCCACGCCAAAAATGACGGGCCAGGTCATTTCCCAAAGAGTTTTACCGACCGGCGCATGAACAAGACTTCGTGTAGCGTCGGCAGCAGACATGGTCACCTCCGTAAAAAATGAGACGCTCAGTGTACCCTAAAATGGCCTGGCTTGGCTATGTCGATAGACTTTCCGGAGCAGCCTACGTATCATGACCTATTGGATATCAATTTACTTCGATGAAAGGATTTGCCGTGGAATATCAATTGTCCGATCGCGTCAACTCGATCCAGCCCTCACCGACTCTGGCGGTTAGCCAAAAAGCCAACGAATTAAAACAGCAGGGCCATGATGTTATTGGTCTTGGCGTCGGCGAGCCCGACTTTGACACACCACAATTTATAAAAGACGCTGCCGTGCAGGCCATCAGTGATGGCAAAACCAAATACACCGCAGTGGATGGTATCGATGAGCTGAAGCAAGCTGTGGTCGAAAAATTCAAACGTGATAACCAGCTGGACTATCAGCCCGACGAGGTCATTGTTTCGTCGGGCGGCAAACACAGTATTTTCAATTTGTTGTCGGCCTGGTTAAACCCCGGCGACGAAGTGATTATACCGGCTCCCTACTGGGTCTCCTACCCCGACATGACAAAACTGGTTGGCGCTGAGCCGGTAATCGTGCAGGCCGGCATTGAACAACGCTTTAAAATAACGGCTGAACAGTTACGTGCAGCTCTGACCGATAAAACGCGTTTAATGTTCATTAATAGCCCATCGAATCCTAGCGGTACTGCTTACTCCGCAGATGAGCTGAAGGCGCTGGCAGAAGTGCTTCGCGAATACCCTGACGTGCTAATTGCCACTGATGATATGTATGAACACATACTCTGGTCAGAAAATAGCTTTGTCAATCTACCCATGGTTGCCCCGGATCTTAACCAACGTACCGTGATTCTTTCCGGTGTTTCCAAAGCTTATGCAATGACCGGGTGGCGCATTGGCTATGCTGCAGGTCCCAAAACCATTATTGCCGCAATGAAAAAGATCCAGTCGCAAAGTACTTCAAATCCGGCCAGCATCAGTCAACATGCGGCGGCTGCAGCACTTAGCGGAGATCAATCCTGCATCAAAACAATGGTAGATGAATTTAAAAAACGCCATGATTATTTAGTTGACGCGCTGAATAGCATTGATGGGGTTGATTGTCTTGAAGGTGACGGTACATTTTACTGTTTTGCCCACATCGAAGGGTTAATGGCCAAAGCCGGCGTTAACAGCGATGTTGAGCTATGCGAGCTATTGTTGACAGAGGCCAAAGTCGCTTTAGTACCTGGCTCCGCGTTTGGAGCAGAAGGCTACTGCAGACTATCTTTCGCCACCAGCATGGATATCCTGAAACAGGCCATCAGCAGAATACGGGCCTTCGCGGACGCCCTCGTTTAATATAAAACCTTTAAAAACAGGTAGTTTAAGAAACTTCGATGCGAAGTGACTCAATTACCTGTTTTTTTATACACTTACCAATTCTTTTTCAGTCAATTCCCCTTACTTTTTAAACTACAATTATATTACAACTAGTCAGTGGCTGCTCTGCAGGCCAATTGTTGTCTACAGGCCAGGTTGGATCAAGAAACAGGCCAGCTTTATAGCTCAGCAAGGGCAATTCAGGGTTATATTTTATACAAATAAGATAAGAAATACACAAGTTGCTGAATCTTCACCCGATTCCATAAGTGTTCTAATTTAGTCAAGTATTAAATTTAGAAGGTTTTAATAAGCCATTGTTTTTTAACATTTTATTTATTTCTAATTACTTTCTGACCAATCTTATTTTTTCCCTGAAGGCCGCATCAGACAAGCAATTGCACAGACTTAAACACAGGGTTATCCACAGAATCCGTGGATAAGATCCTGTAGCCGTTAGCTTACAACGGTTAGCGCAATCTGTGGATAATTACTAACCACCTGTAACTATAACTAATAGCATAGGCATTAACATGACAGTCTATTGACATTGTCCGGTAAAGCATTTAATACAACTAAAACCCCGAAAAGCCTAAAAGTACGCTTCATTACCCCTGTAATTAGTCCGTTTATAATTAATCCGTAGAAATATTCAGCAATTGCATCAAAATTAACGAAAAAATGCCTGCCAACAGTTGACACCCCCGACCAACCTCTTTAATATTCGCTGCCGTTGAACGTTGTTCCCCAGTAGCTCAGTTGGTTAGAGCGGTGGACTGTTAATCCATGTGTCGTTGGTTCGAATCCAACCTGGGGAGCCAAACAACATTAGCTTCAACATAGTATGCAATTCCCCAGTAGCTCAGTTGGTTAGAGCGGTGGACTGTTAATCCATGTGTCGTTGGTTCGAATCCAACCTGGGGAGCCATTCCAAAGTGATTCCCGTAATTCACCTTTTGACTGCACTGCGCCATTAGCTAACCAATGCGCTGTTGCCGCAGCAACATTACTCCACTGCAGCTCCGCAGGCCGCTTCTGCCCCAAAGTTGTCATTAGCCATTGACCAATATGATGTTCATCAATTGAGCGTAGCACCGTCGCCCGTCCGTCCTGCTCCAGTAACCTTGCATTCCAGAACTGCTCAAATTGTCCGCGCAGAGGCTTCACAGCCAAATGTTTTGCCTGATTGAGTGATTCGCAGGTGGTTTCAAAACCAGAATTTGCAATAACACCATCAGCTAATCCTAACTGTTCAGCAAAAGCCTCTCTTGATGGCGGTAAACCCAAAATATGATCGCTGGCAAAATACTTCACATCGGTTATTGCCGGATGAAAAAGACTGAACGAATAGGCTTTAAATGGCAGCAACGCATCAACAACCGCATATAAGTCTTCAAATGGCAGGTAAACCAATACGTGTTTTGCCGATAGCTGTACACTATGATGTTGCCTGACAACCGGCGGAAGACAATCATTTAAAGGCTGCCAGTGCATGCCCAGCCATTCATTTGCTGGTGCAAAGCTATCCACCAGGAAGCGCTGCCAACGCGTTAATTTGTGGTAAAGGCAAGGGTCTTTAAACGCATATTGCCGACCGATACCAATACAGCGTTTATTAGCGAGCTTTGCTGCCCAGGCCGTAACAGGTTCAAAATCAGAGACGACGAGATCATACTTGTCGACTTCTAATTCCCGCACCTCCTTACTAAAACCTATTAATGAATTAGCCGCCAATGTTTTTAAAATTCGCACGCGCCCTGCGTCAGTATGAAAAGTCAGACCCTTTTTATGCTGATATTCACCAAAAATTTCTTCATCAAATAGATTAGATGCGGTTCGACCGGAAATCAGGTAATCAACCTGTACCGGAAGTTTAGCAAGCTCACTGGCAATTCGGTAACAGCGACTCAGATGACCATTACCAGTGCCTTGGATCCCGAACAATATGCGCATAAACCACCGTTAATTATTTCGTTAAATAGCCAGCAACAGAATGACTTCAGCAATCGCTAAACCCAGACATGCGCCAGCGATGACGTCCGTAGGATAATGAACGCCAACAGCAACACGAGAAAAACCAATAGCTAAAGCCCAGGGCCAGAGGGCGACGCTTAATGGAGGAAAGAAGCAATGAGTTATCGAAGAAAAGACAAAAGCTGCACAAGTATGCCCAGATGGAAAACTGAATTTATCATGTGCTTTCAGTAGCGCATTAATTGTTACCCAGGAGCCACTGGGCCGAGTCCGGCGGAAGCTGTTTTTAAGTAACCAGTAAATTGGCCGTTCGATACTGAATGCCAGGGCTAAGGTCCAAAAATAAGTCCATGGAAGTGCCAGCGTAATGGTTGCCAACAATGTACCAATGACATACCAGTAGCCGTCTCCGGAAGCTGACACTGTACGAATAAATACCGCATAAAAAGGTTTTCGCCGACATTCTGACAACCGCTGGTATAAACGCCGATCCCATCGAGTTACCCGCTGTTGAAGCATAAAAAGCATTCAACCGTCCTTTCGCTAATGACATGCTCACTGGGTTACTATCAGCAACTGATGTTGCAAGCAAAGGAAAGTTAATTGACAAAATAATGACAAAATCAGAGTAAAACCAAGAAAATGATAACAGCCCTACTCTGTGTCGGTTGTTTATCGACGCTAAAACGCCGATAATAGCCAGGTTATTTTAAGCCTTCGGAAAGCGCCATGACCGACTATTTGCTGCTACTAATTGGAACGGTACTGGTTAATAATTTTGTACTGGTCAAGTTCCTTGGTTTATGCCCTTTTATGGGTGTATCGAATAAACTCGATACGGCCATCGGCATGTCCGCTGCAACAACCTTTGTCCTGACATTAGCATCCGTGTGCAGTTATTTGGTTAACCAATATTTATTGGAACCTTTAGGTCTAATGGCCCTGCAGACGCTAAGTTTTATCCTGGTCATTGCCGTGGTCGTACAATTTACCGAAATGGTGGTGCATAAAACCAGCCCGACGCTTTATCGTTTACTGGGCATCTTTTTACCCTTAATCACGACCAATTGTGCTGTCTTAGGCGTCGCGTTACTGAATATCAACGAGCAACATAATTTCGTCCAGTCGATTGTCTATGGGTTTGGTGCCGCTATTGGCTTTTCCCTGGTTTTAATTCTCTTTTCGGCGTTACGGGAGCGGCTTGCCGCAGCCGATGTCCCGCAAACATTCAAAGGGTCAGCCATCGCTATGATCACGGCAGGCCTGATGTCACTGGCGTTCATGGGCTTTAGCGGTTTGGTGACAAGTTAATGGATATTTTGACAGGTTTAATCAGCATTGGTGTGCTGGCACTTATTTTTGGTCTGATCCTGGGTTATGCCGCAGTAAAATTTAAAGTCGAAAGCGACCCCATTGTTGAACAAATTGACGCGGTATTACCACAAACCCAGTGCGGTCAGTGTGGCTATCCCGGCTGTCGCCCCTATGCCGAAGCCATTGCCAATGGCGATGATATTAATAAATGCCCCCCCGGCGGAGAGGCAACCATTAAGCAACTGGCCGATTTGATGGGAGTGGAACCTAAGCCGCTGGACTCAGCCCACGGCGAAGAGGACGAAAAAAAGGTTGCTGTCATTCGTGAAGATGAGTGCATAGGCTGCACTAAATGCATTCAGGCCTGCCCCGTCGATGCTATTCTTGGTGCCGCCAAGCAAATGCATACAGTAATTGAACACGAATGTACTGGCTGTGATCTCTGTGTTGAACCATGCCCGGTTGACTGTATTGACATGATTCCTTTAAAGGCTAAACCGGAAACCTGGCAGTGGGACCTATCGTCAGTCAGAAAAAATGTATCAATGGCGGATAGTATTCCGGTTAAGATGGTGGAGTAACTTAAGCGTATGCGGGACATTAATTCATTTGTCGAGGCTGGCGTCATTGGTCAGTTTCCGGGAGGAATTTATCCTCCGGAGCACAAACAGCCAGCCAATCAAGTTGCCCTGCGCCGCTTACCTCTGCCGGACGAACTGATATTGCCGCTGCGACAGCATATTGGCCCCTCCGGGCAGTGTCTGGTAAAAGCCGGTGATACAGTGTTAAAAGGCCAACAACTGACCGAAGCAGTACTTAGCCAGGGTTTACCTTTACATGCACCTACATCCGGTATCGTCAGCGCGGTAGAAGAACGGCCAACGGCCCATGCTTCCGGCCTGCCCGAGTTAGCTATTGTTATTACCCCGGATGGTGAAGAGCGCTGGCAAAAATTACCACCGCTTGCCGATTATCGACAGTCTGATAAAGCAACCCTGCTGGAAAGAGTTCAGTCTGCCGGCATTGCGGGTCTCGGCGGGGCTGGTTTTCCGACCGCACAAAAGCTGGCTCGACAAAAGCCGATCGAGTATTTAATCATTAATGGCGTGGAATGCGAGCCTTATATCTGTGCCGATGACCGCCTAATGCGCGAAAAAGCTGACGAAATTGTCAGCGGGATGCAGATTCTTCAGTTCATCAGTTCCGCACAACGGATTATTCTGGCTATCGAGGACAATAAACCGGAGGCCATCGAGGCTATGAAGGCTGCGGTTCAGGGCATCGATGACATTATATTAAGGGTGGTACCGACAAAATACCCGTCGGGCGGCGAAAAGCAGTTAATCCAGATGCTGACAGGAGAACAGGTACCGCATCAGCAGTTGCCTCTTGATATGGGTTTGATCATGCAAAACACCGGCACCGCCTATGCCGTAAAGCGTGCCGTCATTGACGGCGAGCCCCTATTGGAACGAGTTGTCACCTTAACCGGTAAACAAATGCAAAAACCCGGTAATGTATGGGCTTTACTGGGTACTCCGGTCGAGCATCTGTTAACCGCAGGCGAATATCAGGCTACTGACCAGCCCCGCATTATTGCTGGTGGTCCGATGATGGGCTTTACCCTGCCCAGCCTAAAGGTTCCGGTCATTAAAACCACCAACTGTATTTTGACCCCAAGTCAGCAAGAGCTGCCTGAAAGCGGACCCGAAATGGCCTGTATACGCTGCGGTGCCTGTGCAGATGTATGTCCTGCCAGTTTACAACCGCAGCAGTTACAATGGCTTGCAAAAGCAAAAAATTATGACGACCTCGAGCAGCAGGATCTGTTTGACTGTATTGAATGCGGCGCTTGTGCTTATGTCTGCCCCAGCGAAATTCCACTGGTGCATTATTACCGCAAAGCAAAAGCGGAAATTCGAAATATCGCCCGCGACAAGGCCAAAGCGGAGCTTGCCCGGCAACGGTTTGAGGATCGCCAGCAACGCCTTGAACGCGAAAAACAAGAACGTGAGGAACGCCACCGCAAAGCAGCCGAGGCCCGTAAAAAAGCCCAGCAGCAGCAGAGTAAAGCCAGTACTTCGTCAACAGGCTCCGATGACCAACCCGCACAGGATAAATCCAGTGCTGTAGCCGCCGCGATAGCCCGGGCCAAAGCCAAAAAAGCCGCACAACAGCAGCAGGCGGACAATGAGGACAACAAATCATGAATTTTCGCATCGCCGCGGCCCCTCATGGCCATAGCCAACGCCGTACCAGCGATATTATGCGCTGGGTTTGTTATGCGCTCATTCCGGGAGTATTGGTCCAGAGTTACTTTTTTGGTGCCGGTGTCTGGATTCAAATACTGTTAGCAGTAATTACGGCGTATATTAGCGAAGGCCTCTGTATGCTGGCGCGCAACCGCGATGCTCGCTCGGCTTTGCGTGACAATACCGCACTGGTTACGGCCGTATTGCTGGCTATTTCGATCCCCGGCCTTGCGCCATGGTGGGTTATCGTAATCGGTACGGCTTTTTCAATTGTGGTGGTAAAACAGATTTATGGTGGCATGGGGCAAAATATTTTTAATCCGGCAATGGCCGGTTATGTGCTGTTGCTGATTTCGTTTCCGGTGCAAATGACAAACTGGTTGCCGCCGGCAACACTGACCGAGTACGATTTAACCCTTTGGCAAACCCTGCATACCATTTTGTTTGAATACACCCCTGCCGGGTACAGCGTTGAGCAACTGCGTACTACAATAGACGGTGTAACTATGGCAACGCCGCTGGATACGGTAAAAACGGCGTTAGCACAAAGTTATACTCTGACGGAAATCTATAACAGGCCTCAATTTTCAAGCCTTGCCGGCGTCGGCTGGCAGTGGGTCAACCTGGCCTTTTTGCTGGGGGGCTTCATACTGTTGTATAAGCAGGTGATCAGCTGGCATATTCCGGTAGCCGTTTTAGCCGGTCTGCTGATACCTGCCTTTATTGCTCACCTGTTTGCCCCTTCGGTGATGCCGGGACCCATTTTTCACGGGTTAAGCGGAGCAACGATGCTGGGCGCGTTTTTTATTGCTACGGATCCTGTTTCAGCTGCAACCTCAAACAAAGGCCGGCTGGTATTCGGTTTGATGATCGGTTTCCTAATCTGGACAATTCGCAGCTGGGGTGGATACCCTGACGGCGTTGCCTTTGCCATTTTACTGGCCAATTTAAGTGTACCCCTAATCGACCGTTATACCCGACCAATTGTTTACGGGCACCAACAGAGGGCTTCTGATGACTAAAAAAAGCATGCAGCGTAATGGCTTTCTGTTGGCCGCTTTCGCAATAGTGGCGACCTTTTTGGTATTAGCAGTAGAAGCGTTAACCGCTGATCGGATTAAGTCACAGCAGCGAGCACAAACGCTCCGTAGCCTCAATGAAATTATCCCTGCCGATCGACACGACAATGATCTATATCAGTCTTGCGGTTTAGTTCGTAATCCGGCGCTCGGCAGCGAGCAACCAATGCCGGTGTACCGTGCATTCGATGATCAGAAACCGACCGCGCTGGCTGCCGAAATTATCGCTCCGAATGGTTACTCCGGACCTATTCGGTTACTATTAGCTATCCGGCCTGACGGAGAAATACTCGGGGTCAGAACGTTGCAGCATCAAGAAACGCCCGGTCTGGGAGACAAAATTGAGTTACAAAAAAGTGACTGGATCTTATCCTTTGCTGGCAAGCAGGTTCGCTCGGCTGACGATGAGCGCTGGACAGTACAGCGCGATGGCGGCATGTTTGACCAGTTCACCGGGGCAACCATTACCCCACGGGCAGTGGTACAGGCTGTAAAAACAGCCGCCCTTTATTTAGAAGAAAACAGTACAACTCTGTTTAACAGTGATCTGGCAAATTGTCAGGAGGCATCTAATGAATGAGTATAAACAACTCACCCAGCAAGGCCTTTGGCATAATAATCCGGCGTTGGTTCAGCTTTTGGGCTTGTGCCCCCTGCTGGCAGTTACTGCTTCGGTGACCAATGCTATGGGGCTGGGGCTTGCTACACTTTTTGTACTGATCGGTTCTAATGTCACCGTCTCACTGGTCCGACAGTGGGTACCACAAGAGATTCGCATTCCCGTTTTTGTTATGGTCATCGCCACGTTTGTGACCATAGTTCAGCTACTGATGAACGCTTATGTTTTTCAACTTTATCAATCATTAGGGATTTTCATACCGTTAATTGTTACCAATTGCGCCATTATCGGTCGGGCCGAAGCATATGCCTCCAAAAATCCCTGGCAGAGATCGGCATTTGACGGTTTCGTGATGGGTCTTGGCTTCGCTTTGGTCTTAATTATACTAGGTGCCCTGCGCGAAATTGTTGGTAATGGCACCTTATTCGATGGTGCCGAGCTATTGCTGGGTGACTGGGCAGCCAACCTTCGAATAGAATTATTTCAGGTCGACTATCCCCTGTTGTTGGCGGTGTTACCGCCCGGAGCCTTTATTGGTATGGGCTTTATTATTGCATTAAAAAACTTTATCGATGCGCGTCTGGAAGCCAGGGCCGAAAGAGCGCAAAAAACCGTAACCCGCGCCCGCGTTACCGCTCAGTCTTAATGGCAAAACAATGAACAAACAAAAACGTTATGAAATCTTATCGCGGTTAAGGGACAATAATCCCAACCCAACAACCGAGCTTGAATTCGACACACCATTTCAGCTACTGATAGCCGTGCTTCTCTCGGCTCAGGCAACTGACGTCGGTGTCAATAAAGCCACCCGTAAGCTTTTCGCCGCCGCTCCGGACGCCCAATCAATGCTGGCATTGGGTGTTGAGGGTATTAAGGACTACATCAAAACCATCGGTTTGTTTAATTCAAAAGCCGAGAATGCTTATAAAACCTGCAAGATTTTAGTTAACCAATACGATGCTGAAGTGCCTGCTGACAGAGAGGCGTTAGAGGCGTTACCCGGAGTTGGCCGTAAAACCGCTAATGTAGTTCTCAATACAGCTTTTGGCTGGCCAACCATAGCCGTTGACACCCATATTTTCAGAGTATCCAATCGTACCCGCCTGGCGCCGGGTAAAAACGTTAAAGAGGTTGAAGAAAAGCTCATTAAAGTAGTGCCGAAAGAGTTTAAAGTCGACGTTCACCACTGGTTAATTCTGCACGGCCGCTATACCTGTGTGGCGCGTAAGCCACGCTGTGGTTCATGTATTATCGAAGATCTTTGCGAGTATAAAGATAAAACCTGCGATTAAAGCTGAAAACCTTCTTGCTTTGACAGCTGTACCACCACGCGCCGGTTTTTTGCCCGGCTCAGTTCGCTTGAATTGCCCGCTACCGGTCGGTCTTCACCATGACCAACCGTGTCTATGCGCTGTTCATCAATTCCCCGTTCGACAAAAAACTGTTTAATTTCCTCAGCACGTTTTTCCGACAGTTCCTGGTTAGGGCCCCGGGCGCCAAGCGAGTCAGTGTAAGCATCGACTAAGACCAGGTCGAGTTCGCCGTCAGCGGCCAGATACTGGCTTATTTGCTCCAGCTTCTGCCTGGACGCGTACGTTAGCTTTTCACTGTTGTCTTTATGGTTTAAGACAGTATACGCGATGTCGTCAAAGCTAAAAGGCAACAGGCCGTTGACACAATCTTTAAAAGCATCATACGCAGTCCGGAAGTTAACCGCCGACAACGCCACCGCTACGGTATCTTTCCCTTGATACCAGTCTTGGTAATAAAAGGTTGGAAAGCGGCCTTTCTCCAGCTCAGCCAGAACCGTCCATGCCATGTTTTTTTGCAGTTCGCCGTCAAATTGCTTGTACAGCGACATTTCACCTAACTCATAAGTTGAAGCCCCGGGCTGCCAGCGCGGCGCAACAGAATCGATTTTAGCTACCCCATAATTATCCGGTAGCTGATGCATCTCCATCTGCATACGCAAATTCAGATTTTTACTGGCCTTACTATTGAATTCAACTTTGCCATAACGGGGGATGCGATGCTCAAGACCACAGGCAAGGGGGGAGTCTTGCTCTATGTACCAGATGGAATTATCCAGATTCGCACTGTAGTGGCGCACAGAGTTCGCCGACACACTCAGAGTGACAGCTGCACTGCTGGTCAATAGCATAAGCGAGAATAATCGCGACGTTAACAGCGATTGGGTAAACGGCATAATTTCCCCTGCACAGTTCGAAGGTCTGGTTTAAGCTTTTTAACTCTTGGTTAACTAGACTATCGGCCTGAAATCAAAATGCTTTAATGCCAATAGGCGACAACTCCCGGTAGTTTTTGGCATACTGTAGCTGCTAATGCGATAACCTTACAACCAGGAGTGTTAATGGTGGACTCAAGCGAGTCAATGATGAAGCAACGTTTTCGCGGCTATATGCCAGTGGTTATTGATGTGGAAACAGGGGGCTTTAATGCCCGCGAGGATGCGTTATTAGAAATTGCCGCGGTATTAGTGGACTTCGACGAAACAGGCTTACTTAAACCCACGCAAACGTTACATTATCACGTTGAACCTTTTGCCGGCGCGAATATCGAGCAGGCAGCCATTGATTTTAATGGCATTGTCCCTGATTCGCCCTTGCGCGGCGCTGTTAGCGAGGCGCTGGCGTTAAAAGAGATGTTTAAGCCCATCCGCAAAGCACAAAAAGAAGCCGGCTGCCAGCGCTGCGTTTTAGTCGGGCATAATGCTAATTTTGACCACAGTTTCATGATGGCGGCCGCTGAGCGGGCGCGTATAAAACGCAACCCGTTTCATCCATTTGTCAGTTTTGACACTACCTCTCTGGCCGCTTTGACCCTTGGCCAGACAGTACTGGTGAAGGCTTGCGAAGCCGCAGGTATAGCTTTTGATAAAAAACAGGCTCACTCAGCAATTTACGATACAGAACGCACCGCAGAACTTTTTTGCTGGATGGTCAACGAATGGAAGACTTTAGGTGGCTGGCCGCGCAGCTAACTCGCAGCTAACTAAGTAAGCAGAATAAAAAAAACCGCCCCTGGAGGGCGGTTTTCAACTGCTTAATATTTACAGTTTATCGGCGTTCTTAGATAAGTAAGCCGCAACGCCTTCAGGATTATCCTTCATGCCTTCCTGACCTTCTTCCCAGCCGGCCGGGCATACTTCACCGTGCTTCTGGTGGAAGTTCAGGGCATCAACCATGCGCAGCATTTCGTCAACGTTACGGCCTAATGGCAAGTCATTAACAACCTGGTGACGGACAACGCGATCTTCGTCAATTAAGAACGAACCACGGAACGCAACACCAGCTTCCGGATGCTCAACATCGTAAGATTTACAGATGCTGTGACGAACGTCAGCAACCAGTGGGTATTTAACCTGACCAATACCACCGTCATCAGTAGAGGTATTACGCCATGCGTTGTGGCTGAACTGTGAATCAATTGAAACACCGATCACTTCAACACCGCGCTTTTTGAACTCATCCAGACGCTTGTCAAATGCAATCAGTTCTGAAGGACAAACAAAAGTGAAGTCCAGAGGGTAAAAGAAAATAACCGCTTTCTTGCCTTTGATTTGCTCAGAAAGCTTAAAGTCTTCAACGATTTCACCGTTTCCCAGTACTGCTGCCGCAGTAAAATCAGGTGCCTTACGACCTACAAGTACAGCCATTGATTCTCTCCATTTGTTGAAATAAAAATTGCTTCAGCAAAGCGCGTTAACGCAAACCATAATGCAGACCATCGTTAAGTGCGAACCCAACGAGTTATTTTCAAGGGCTGCATGCTAAGAGTTTGTGCTACGACTCTTCACTTGGTTCCGGATGACGATCTGCTACTTCAGTGACTAACTGCTGCAGTTCACCTGTCTGGAACATCTCTACAATAATATCACAGCCACCGACTAACTCTCCCTCGACCCACAATTGCGGGAACGTCGGCCAGTCAGCGTACTGAGGTAATTCTGCACGAATGTCAGGGTTTTGCAAGATATCCACATACGCAAATGCTTGTCCGCATCCCATTAATGCCTGCGAAGCCTGCGATGAAAAACCACAGCTTGGTAATTTAGGGGACCCCTTCATGTAAAGAAGAATGGGATTTTCAGAGATTTGTTGCTTAATTTTATCGACAGTTTCCATGGGACCTCTGTTTGACCGTTAGAGTAACTAACCTAGGGCTAATGGTTGATTAAAATACTCAAGTATTATAACAAACTCAACCCCGAATTTCTTGATAAAAAATCCATCACCAAAAAAATAAAGCACTTGAAAACAGAACCAGTCGGACCTATATATCGTAGTTAGCGTATAACTTGTACAAACACTTTGTGCGAGTGGTCTTTGCATAAGAAAAACTACGGAGAGAATATTATGGCGTTTGAACTACCTGCTCTGCCTTATGAAAAAAATGCTTTGGAACCGCACATTTCAGCGGAAACACTGGAATACCATTACGGCAAACACCACGCAACTTATGTCAGCAAATTAAATGATGCAGTCAAGGGTACTGACCTGGAAAGCAAAAGCCTGGAAGACATCATCAAATCGCAAACCGGCGGCTTATTTAACAACGCTGCTCAGGTATGGAACCATACCTTTTACTGGCACTGCTTAAACCCAAACGGCGGCGGTGCACCAAACGGCCCGATTGCTGATGCAATTAATGTCAAATGGGGCTCGTTTGAGAAGTTTCAGGAAGAATTCAATGCCAGTGCTGCCGGCAACTTCGGTTCAGGCTGGACTTGGTTGGTTAAAAAGCCGGATGGCTCAGTCGATATTTTAAATACCGATGATGCAGACACCCCTGTCGCACACGACGATGTCGAGCCTTTACTGACCGTCGATGTTTGGGAACATGCTTACTACATTGACTACCGCAACTCTCGCCCAAATTATCTGGAAGCGTTCTGGAAGCTGATCGATTGGGACTTTGTTAACAAAAACTTTGCCTAACACTTAACGTTGCTGAGTTAGATAAAAAACCGGGCTGTTCGCCCGGTTTTTGCTTTTTAATCTACCAGATCTCCAGGCATATCGCCGCGCAGGCTATGCCAGATTTTAGCCGACTCATACCCGTATCGGCGGACTAAATTCACTGATTCATTGTAATCGCCACGGCTTGCAACCTCGGCCAGATTCGCATAATAATCACGCGCCAGCTGTCTTGCTTCTGCTGAGGAAAAGTAATACTGGCCAATCCGTGAGTAAAGACCTTTAAAGCCATTCAGAATCAGCACATAAATTGGATTTTCTGCAGCCATCGCCATGTCATGGTTTAATTGGTAGTCAAATTCGGCAAATTCTTGCTCGTCATCGTTAAGCTCCGCAGCCTGTTGCAATAACTGCAGTGCTCTGTCCGGATTGTGCCGTATTGCAGCACGAATATAGATGGCACTGATATTGGTCCGCGCAGATAACAGCTGATCCAACAGCTCGGGCATGCCGTCTTCATCAAGACGCGCTAATGTTTCCAGTATATTAAGACCCGAAGTTTCCCAAAAGTTATTCACTTTGGTTGGTTTGCCGTGTTGTATGGTTAACCAACCATCGCGTGCTAACCGTTGCAACACTTCACGCAGGGTTGTCCGGGTAACGCCAATGAGTTCCGACAGCTCTCGTTCTGCCGGTAATATCGTGCCGGGGGCGAAATGGCCATTCCAAATGGATTTCACAATGTATTCCTCGGCAAAGCCGGCGGGGCTTTTCGCTTTTATAATCATTCTGATGCCTGTCGATTGAACAATAGACGAATTCTACCAGCCTTCTATCAGGTCGGACAAGCTGCGCTGCTACCTTTATATCGACAACATGGCGGCATTTCGATAAAGTTTAGCGGTTATTTCGCCAAACTTTACTTCTAGGACTCAAAATGACATCAATTGCCCGCTGGCCGTTGCAGCAGCTACCCTGGACCTTACTTTTTCTCGGTAGCACTTTATTGTTCATTGGTGCACTTTATTTTCAGTACGCAATGGATTTAGAGCCCTGCGTTAAATGTGTTTATCAGCGGGCTGCAGTAGCCGCTATTGCTGTTGCTGCAGTGATTGGCGGGCTTGGTCGTAATTACTGGGTGACGCGTTGGCTAGGGTTATTGGGCTGGGCTTACGCCTCATTTCAGGGGCTTTTAGTAGCCTATGACCATTGGGATTTACAAACATCAAAAAATGCGTTTTTTGCGGTTTGTGAAAATCAGCCTAATTTTCCCGCCTGGTTACCATTACATGAGTGGCTGCCCGGCTTTTTTGGAGCCACAGGATTATGTGGTGATATTGACTGGGACTTTTTAGGCATGGGGATGCCCGGCTGGATGACATTTATTTTTGCCGGCTTTTTTATTGTTGCGGTGCTGGTTTCGTTGTTGCACCTATTTCGCGGCAGGCCCTAATGGCCAGGTAACAATCCGGCTTTCTAAATCGCCGTTAAAATCCCGTTCGCTGATGCAGCGCCCGGCGACATGGACACCGGCTGCTTTCATGGCTTTTTTATCACCACCATGGCGCAAAGGATGCCAGCCGGGCAGCGGTTGCCCGTTGGCACGCAGTCGATAGGCGCAAGTGGCCGGCATAAAGTAAACTTGTTGCAAGTTATCGGCAGTTAACCGAACACATTCAGGAACTTTCTGCGAGCGATTCGGATAATCTTGGCACAAAGCACGGTCGGTATCCAGCAGCCGACAGGCAACATCAGTCTGATACAGCTGATCCTGCTCATCAAGCAACTGGTTCAGACAGCATTGACCGCAGCCGTCACACAAAGCCTCCCACTCGGACTCAGAGAGGCTTTCCAGGGGTTTGTCATACCACTGCATTAAGCTCAAGGCTAAGGTGCAAAACGTATCCGGTCGGACAAATAACCAACCGCAGCAACGAAATAATGAGAACGATTCCAGCGCATTAAGGCATCATAATTTGAGTACGCTAAATAAATCCGGCCTTCGCGATCATCGGGTATCACTACAGAAGCTTTAATATCGTCTCGGTTCGGCAGTGCTGAACCGTCCATACGTGTAACACCAAGTGCCTGCCACTGGTCCAGTGACTTCTTAACATCCAGGTCAGCCAGGGTCGTATCAAAGTTGTCAGGTAGCTTAACCTGCCGGCCCCAGGTTACATCATCACGCCAGCCAACCGACTTTAAATAGTTTGCCGCAGACGCAAAAACGTCGCCGTAACTGTTCCAGATGTCTTTTTTACCGTCCCCTTCATAGTCGACCGCAAAACTCATAAATGAGCTTGGCATAAATTGGGTCTGCCCCATAGCGCCGGCCCAGGATCCCTTCATTTGTTGGGGCTGAATATGACCTTCTTCGATTATCGTTAAAGCTTCCCATAGCTGCTTTTTAAAAAACGCTTCTCGGCGTCCGTCAAAAGCCAGAGTCGTTAGCGCCGACACCACCTTAAAACCGCCGGTAAATGAACCGAAGTTAGTTTCTATCCCCCAAAGCGCCACAATAAAGCGTGGCTGCACGCCATACTGCTGGCCAATCTCATCCAGCAACTCTTTATGCTGCTGATATTTTTCCAGCGCCTTCTCCGCTTTCCATTCGGGTACTGCCCGCGGTAGATAGGTATCCAGAGTTAACTTAAATTCCGGCTGATTTTTATCAAGTTCCACGGCACGCTGGTAATATTCAATATCTGCAAACGCTTTATCGAGTGTTTCAGCTTGATAGCCCTTTGCTAAAGCTTCTTCTCTTAAACTAGTGACGTAATCAGCGAATTGCTGTTCAACTTCAGCTTGTTCTGCTTCATGGCTATGTTCTTTACCCTCTTGCGAATCATGGGGACTGGCAAAAGCTGGCAGGGTCAGTAGGCACTGGCTTGCAAATAAAGCAAGCCAGCCGAAGTTAATCAATTTTTTCACGCGTTAAGCTCCTGCTTTGGGGGTAACTGAAGGTAATACCCCGTGTCGTTAAGATGTTCTATCAATGCCTGGCTAGTGATTCGGGCCAGCTGACTACGCTCGCTTAAATTAATCGTTAAGACTTTGCTGGCCGGGCCAAACTGCTGTTGCAACTGGTCAGGTAACTCCTGGTATTCTGCCCCCATCGGCAAATATAGGTAGGTATCCATTCTTTTACCGCTGCGGTAAACTTCACATAACATGCTTTTTCGTGCTCCCGAGATAACTAAACCAAGCCTTTTAACTCTGGTTCCAGGTAGTGCCAGCGCCAGCCACGGCTTAGGTCCGGTGGCGCAAGGCGTTGTTGCTGTTCACTGGTAAACTGCCAGTAATAATTCAGAAAATCATTAATTTGTTTTCGTGATGCGATAAGAGCAGTATCCACTTGCAGCTTGTCAGCCAGCTTTTGAATCGCTGCCTTAATGTTTTTTACTGCCGCTTTATACCCGTCCATATCATCAAGTCGCTGCAGATTTTGCGGAAGTTGATGCTCGCTTTGCTGCTGCCCCTGACTAATTACCTGGACGATTTCTTTACCTGAATATTTCCGCGTCAATGGCGGCAGTCCCTCTATGGCCAGCAGCTGTCTTTCTGTCCCTGGCTGGCGCCGCGCCAGCTCTAGTAAAACACCGTCTTTAAAAATAAAGCCTAAGGGTATATCACGCTGTTGCGCTTTGCGCTGACGCCAGGCAGTCAGCGCTCTGAGTATACCCAACTGCTGCCGGTTTAACTGCCAGGCATTACCAACAAACAGATACAGCAGGTCCGGTGCCACTTGCTGGGTTCTTTTTTCGACTTGTAAGCGACTTTCTGCCTGCACCAGCTGGGTTACTTCACGTTGCTCGCACAGCTCCAGTAAATAGGGGTACATGGCAGACAGGTAGCTGGCATCAGCCGCAGCATAATCAAGTTGTTCCTGGCTCAGGGGCCGTTTTAACCAATCCGTGCGCGATAAGCTTTTATCCAGTTCTACCCCACCACACAATTGGTCAACTAACTTTGCGTAACCCAGCGACGCGCCTAAACCGCAGAAGCCAGCAGCAATTTGAGTATCAAATAAGGACTGTGGAGATTGCTGCCCGGCCTGATGGTAAAATAACTCAATGTCTTCTCCACCGGCATGTAATACGGTTTTTATTCGAGCATCGCCAATGATTTCCCATAATGGCGCGAGATCAATTTCAGCCAGTGGGTCAATAATCACCGTCGCACCTTCAGCATGGGCTTGCAGTAAGCCCAACCTTGCGTAATAGGTACGCTGACGGACAAACTCAGAATCGATAGCAAACCAGCCCGCGCTGCGGGCTAGCTGACAAAAATCTGTTAAGTCGGGTGTATTATCGATGGTCTGATAAGACAAAGTCGATTGCGGAACTTTTATTAAACTCAATCGTTTTCCTCGTCGCGCAGTTCTTTACGGAGTATTTTACCCACGTTAGATTTTGGCAGTTCATCACGAAACTCAACCAGTTTAGGTACTTTATAACCGGTCATATTTTCCCTGGAGAAATCAATCACTTCACGTTCAGTCAGCGAGCTGTCTTTTTTCACAATAAAGACTTTAACAGCCTCACCGGAAGACTCATGCGGTACGCCGATAGCAGCCGACTCCAGCACTTTAGGATGATCAGCCAGGACGTCTTCAATTTCATTGGGGTAAACGTTAAAACCGGAAACCAAAATCATATCTTTTTTACGATCAACAATTTTAAAATAACCGCGCTCATCACAGGTTGCCATATCTCCGGTGGCAAACCAGCCATCTTGCATAGACTCTGCAGTTGCGTCAGGGCGGTTTAGATAACCCAGCATAACCTGCGGCCCTTTGACATGCAGCTCACCGGGCTCACCCAACGGCAATTCCTCGCCACTGTCAGGGTCACAGATCTTCATTTCAGTACTGGGAACCGGTAAGCCGATACTGCCGGTATAATGTTCGATATCATAAGGATTAACGGTTACCACAGGTGCGCACTCAGTCAGTCCGTAGCCCTCTAGCAGACGTGACTTGGTTACTCGCTCCCAGTGTTCAGCTACGGCTTTTTGAACGGCCATTCCGCCGCCAAGAGCTACTTTAAGGTTGGAAAAGTCGAGGTCTTTAAAGCCGCGCGTATTCAGTAAACCATTAAACAGGGTATTGACCCCCGAAATCATAGAAAACGAGTACTTGTTCAGCTCCTTGACAAAACCGTCCATATCTCGGGGATTGGTAATCAGAATGTTTTTACCGCCATGCTTGATAAACGTCAGGCAATTAGCGGTTAAAGCAAAAATATGGTAGAGCGGTAAGGCGGTGATTATCACCTCTTCACCGTCGTTCATAATGGGAGTAATTACGGAAGACACCTGTTCCAGATTGGCGACCATATTGCGATGCGATAACATCGCACCTTTGGCGACGCCGGTCGTCCCTCCGGTGTATTGCAGAAATGCCAGGTCATCGCCGGTCAGTTCCGGCCGCTCGTAGTTCAGCGATTTCCCTTTTGTAACCGCACTGTTAAAATCCGTCACACCAGTCAGATTGTAGCTCTCGACCATGCGCTTGACGTATTTAACCACGACATTAACTACCCAACGTTTCGGGGCCGGTAACATGTCACCAATTTGAGTAGTGATAACCTGTTTAACGTCCGGAACTTCTGTCTTGATTTTGTCCAGGGTATGGGCAAAGTTCTCCAGGATGACAATAGCCTTGGCCTGCGAGTCGTTTAACTGATGCTTCAGTTCGCGCGGTGTATACAAAGGGTTGACATTAACTACCGTCATGCCGGCGGATAAAATACCAAAGAGCGCTACGGGGTATTGCAGGATGTTGGGCATCATCACAGCTACCGCATCACCTTTCTTCAAGCCGGTACTTTGTAAGTAAGCAGCAAAATACTTTGCTTTTTCGCCCAATTCGGTGAAGCTCATTTCGCGATCCATGTTCACGAATGACGTTTTATCGCCGTACTTTTTGACACTCATTTCAAGAATGTCAACTAACGAGGAGAAGTGATCAGGATCAATTGTTTCTGGCACCCCAGCCGGGTAATTTTTAAGCCAAATTTTATCCATAGTGAGCTCCGAATGAATCGTTTTATTGTTATTATGCTGATATTTAGTCGTTAATCATCGCATATCCGACCAGTGAATCCTAGTCACTCGGCCCGGCAAATATTGGCCAATAATGTCGCTATCGCTTGTGGACTTTCCATATGCAGATGGTGGCCACCAGGTAGTGTATTAATGTTCAGCTGCTCAATACAGTGTTGCCATCTTTCTACCGCGTTAGCCAGCTTAGAATAACCGGCTTCGCCGCGCAATAAAGTCACGGGCACGTCAATTTTTGCTAATACCTGATCCACTGTCGCAGCCGGTAGCCGGTAAGGAGACGTGCTTTTAACCTGAGGATCAGCGCGCCACTGCCAACGGCCTTTTGCGTTTCGGTAACAGCCGCGTTGCAATAGCATTTCCACCAGTTCTTTGGAAAAGTCAGCGGTTTTTAGACGCGCATCAACCGCGCTGGCCAATTCACTATAATCGCGCCAGCGGCCGCAGCTTAATTTTCTCCGTGACTGAAAGCCATCCAGTAGTTGTTGGTGTGCATCTTCACCGTCACTCACCACTAACCCGAAAGCTTCAATCAGTATCAGGTGCTTAAGCCTGTCTGAGCAAAGGCTGGCTACGATATTAGCGGCAAAACCGCCCATTGAGTGACCCACCAGGGTCAGGTTCTGCCAGTCTTGTTGCTGAATAATTAACCACAAGTCATAAGCGTAGTCGATGAAGTGATAGTGGTTCCCGGCGGGCCGATGATCCGATAGCCCATGACCGGCGAAATCCAGCGCAATCAATGCGCCCTGCCTGGTGTCCCAATGTTCGGCAACAGGTAAAAAACTGTGTGCGTTGTCCAGCCAGCCATGAGTACAAACAACAGCAACCTGTCCGGGGTTACCCCAACAAAGACCTCTTATGGTTCCCCAGGGCAGACGATAACTGACTGCATTAGCTGCAGCCAGTGTCTTGCTGTAAGCAGAAAGCATTATTGTTTTTCTGTACCGCTGTCTTTCTCGTTGCCAGTGGGTCGAACAACAGGATGCGGCGTGTAGTATGGCCGATAAGGAAAGGGTGCATAAAAATTATGCCGGAACCACAGAGGCGAATAATCGATTCCCGTTTCTATCTTTTCTTTTGGCTTTTCCCACAAGTAAACACCATCCGCTTCAAGAACCGGATAAGTATAAGTGTAATCGTCGATTTTACCCGATTGCGCAGCACGAATAGTACCTAAAGCTGTCAGGCTGCGGCCTTGTTTATAAACCTGCGGGTCAAGAAAACGGTCAACCAGAACCAAGAAGCGACCTTGTGTGTCGTCGCTTACTACCGGACGACCCCAGCTTTTTAACGGAAAGTGAACCATTTCAACAATGGTCATTTCATCGCCATTGCGCACGTCAGCGATTACGCCACCCCAGCGGGCTCGTTCGCCAACCACCTGTTCGCTATTCTCGGCTGCTGACTGATAACTCACTAAGGCGTCTTCATTTTCTGTCGCGATAGGATCGGGAAACATACTGCAGCCGGCTAAGAACAACGCGGCTAATACCATTATACCGTATCTCATAATGCACCACCTTGATTCGGTTAGGCGTATAAATCAACGCCAAACATGGATTCCACTTGCTCACGCCGTTCGTTTAACTGAATTCCCTGATAGGCTTCTAGTGCCCGGCGCGACGATTGTGGAGGCTCATCATAAAAGGTGTTCAGCTGCTGCCAACGCTGCGCACGCTGGCGGCTGGAGTCGGCAGCCGGCACCACTTCATTACGTCGTAAAGTGTCCGTCGCTTCGGTTTTAACGCTATCCTGCGGACGCGGCTTTTCGGCCGGTTGCCCCGGGTAACGTTCAAACGGCTGTACACCTAAACCATCTAATCTCACCAGCTCTCACCTATCATTTGACTACCTCTATTATGGCGAGTTCAGTCGCTAATGCCAAGTTATACTGACCGATTAACGCCCGGGCAGTTTTTTCCAGGTCACTTCATTACGAACATAAAGCGGCTCCAGTTCAGAAGCGCTGATGGCTTGTACCTGTTTTGCCTGTACTAAACTCAACATATCTTTAGCTTCCGGCAATCGGCAGTCTGGATGCAGATTAACCGGTCCAGGCAGGCTTTGTGCTAATAAATCATGATAGCTGTCCCAGCCCGTACCTGCCCCGGCAATGACAGTATCCTGATCGATCTGCAGTTGCGCTAGCGGCTGCTGGAACAGCTCGGGCCCGGGCTTGGCGACCGCCGGCTCAGTCAAGGGCACGGCTATACCATTTATATTTTCGTAAAGGGCATAATAAATTTCAGCCATGCGCGCATCGATACTGCTTAAAATAATCGCAGGATGGGCTGCACCATCTTTACCAGAGTGACTGCGAATGGCATGCTGAGCCAGAGTCTGCAGACTGTTTACAGGATAGACCGGCAACTGTTGACTGAAAGCTAACCCCTGGGCAATAGAGATGGCTATCCGCACCCCGGTAAAACTCCCCGGACCGCTACCCACAACCAGCCCCTGTAATTGCTGCAAGCTTATGTCAGCCTCGCTAAGAAGCTCTTGTACAAACGGCAATAGCCGCTGCGAGTGCTCACGAGGGCTTTCCGCTACCCGCTGATAAACGCGATCGCCGACCTGCAGTGCCGCCGAACAATTTTCTGTAGCCGTATCAATGGCCAGTAATATCTCAGTCATCGTTTTTCTCTTGCAAAAAGTTTAAGGCGTTAGTTAAACAGCGCGTTCGGGTCATCGGCGGTAAGCTTTTCAAAAACCGCGCTCCGTAATAACGGTTTACTAAGCGATTATCACACACCAGTAACACGCCGCGATCTCCGCTATCTCTAATCAGCCGGCCTGCGCCTTGCTTTAAAGCAATAATCGCTTGTGGTAACTGTATGGTATTAAAGGCATCAATGCCGCGTAATCTTGCATCTTCGACACGCGCGTTAAGTAAGGGGTCATCGGGCGAGGCAAACGGCAGTTTGTCAATAATCACACAGCGCAACGCATCTCCGCGCACATCGACACCTTCCCAGAACGAAGCAGTACCTAACAGTACCGCGTTGCCGGCCGCTGCAAACTGCTGCAGCAGATCCGATTTTCCGGCATCACCCTGCACCAAAACCGGCCGCTCCAGGACATCTCTTAAATGCGATGCCATCTGCTGCAGCATACGGTGGCTGGTAAACAGCAAAAAGGTACCGCCGTAGTTATGCTGAATGCACTGTTCTGCGATTTTAACCAGTTGATTATGGCGGCCAATATCATTAGCTTCGGGCAGGTAGCGCGGCAAACACAATAACGCCTGACGGGCGAAATCAAATGGACTGGCCAGCAGCAGGGTCTCGGCGTCGTATAAACCCAGTCTATGGGTAAAATGCTCAAACTTTTCATTAACGGCAATCGTAGCCGAGGTAAAAATCCAGGCACGCTGGCTATGCTTAACCATACCACCGAATTTTTTTGCCACGCTTAATGGCGTCTGGTGCAGAATAATGTGTCGGTTTGTGGTTTCGAACCAGTAGCTGTAACCGGTTTCCAGCGTATCCATTAGCTGTTTCCAGAGCTGCAGGTATTGTTCACCGCGCTCAATCAGGCTGTCCATTTCCTTATGTCTTCCACGCGCGGTTTTTATAACCTGCAGAAACAGCTCTAATTTTTCCTGCAAACGTTCGGTCGCTTCGGGCATCTCGGCCTGCTCGCGCCATTCTCTCCAGTTACCACGCATTGGTTCCCGGGGAAACTGTAGCCGCCAATCCTTTACCACTTGCTCAAACAGCCGAGCCATTTGGGTCGCCTGCGAAAGGTCTTTAAGCTCAGTCAAACATAAACGGCTCACTTCCTCGGCCAATTCGATTAATTGCCGGCTGGAAATTGATTCGCCGTAATACTGACTGGCTATATCCGGAACCTGATGGGCTTCATCAAAGACAACCACTTCACTGTCAGGAATAATTTCGCCAAAACCGGTATCTTTTACCGCTAAATCAGCAAAGAACAGATGATGGTTAACCACCACAATATCAGCTTTTCTGGCTTCTTCCCGTGCCTGCACTAAATGACAGTCATCGTAAACAGGACATTCTTTACCCAGGCAATTATCTTTGGTACTGGTCACCAGCGACATCGCATGTGCATCTTCCTGCAATTCATTCAATTCGCCAATATCACCGCTACGGGTCATGGTTGCCCAGCGTTTTACTTTTAATAGCTGGCTTTGCACTACCGGCGAAAACTGCCCTGCCTGCTGCTGCGCCTGCTCTAACCGATAGATACACAAATAGTTGGCACGCCCTTTGAGCAGGGCAATGACTTTTTTCGGCGCCAGGGCTTTGCGCAGTCGTGGTAGATCGCGATGAAAAAGCTGCTCTTGCAGGTTTTTTGTGCCGGTTGAAATAACGGCTTTGTCTTTTGTCAGTAAAATTGGAGCCAGATAGGCAAAGGTCTTCCCCGTTCCAGTTTCTGCTTCGACCACCAGCTGACCGCTGGTTTTGATAGTGGACTCAATTGCTGTCGCCATTTTTAATTGCGCATCGCGTGGCTGGAAACCTTCTATCGCTGAGGATAAAGAACCTTGAGCTTTAAAAACATTAGCGACTTGAGTCATGATGGCAGCGAATCCGGAACAGCAAAAAATAAAAAGACGGGATATTATGGCACAGCCTTTAAATGCTGTCAGGCAGGACAGTTAGGCAAAGTGTCGTTTAAGCGTAGGTGTCGATATGGCCGTCGCTGTCCTGTCCTTCGCTCTCAGGCTCAGCTGCTGACTGTCCTTGCTCGTTCTGCTGTTGATTGTGCTGCATCTGCTGATGATGTTGGCTGCGTTCGTCCCGCTCAGTAATCGAGTTACTCTCTTCCTCTTTGATTTTTTCGATCGCCTGCGCACGCTGCACCTGATGGATGCGCAGCGAGTCGCGGTTTTGCTCTATCGGTATCCGTGAATCTTTTGGAATCAAAGGTACCATCGCATCAAAATTAGCCACAGATAACCTCTCTTTTATTAACCTAAAGCACCGGCTAAAGGAAACTTAGCTGCCATTGCAGTCGACAACCTGAACTCCTATCGGCTAAACTTTAACCAACTATAGACTAAAAATAATAAGCTGTGGGGTTGCTTTCTTAAAATAGTTAAGTATCCTTCTATACAACTGACTTATTAGTTACATCACCACGGAGCTAAAGATGCAAATTAAGCCGCGTACTCACCACCATCATCATTGGTTTTATTTGGGTTAGCCAGCTATTTGCTTCTTGGCTAGCCACAAAACGCTAGCCTTTCGCATGACTATACAACCCCTCGAAAGGCAAACTTTCGAGGGGTTTTTCTATTAGGAGTCGTTATGACCGAACGTTTGACCATTGCTATTCAAAAATCAGGACGCTTAAGTAAAGAGTCTATCGCACTACTTAATGCCTGCGGTGTTAAATTCAGCCTTAATGAAGCCCGCTTGATTGCTCACAGTACCAGTCACCCCATTGATCTGCTGCGCGTTCGCGATGATGACATCCCGGGTCTGGTTATGGACGGAGTGGTCGACTTGGGCCTGGTCGGCGAAAACGTACTTGAAGAGGTGCGTCTGGAGCGTGAGGCCGTTGCTGCCGGCGCCGGCTTTAAGTCATTACGTCCGCTTGACTTTGGCGGTTGCCGATTGTCTATTGCTGTACCCCGTGAGGCTGACTACCAATCGCTGAGCGATCTGAATGGTAAGCGCATCGCCAGTACCTATCCGTATTTATTACAGCATTATTTGAAACAGCAAGGTATCAAGGCCAAAAACGTCAACCTGACCGGCTCCGTTGAAGTTGCCCCCCGTGCCGGCCTTGCCGATGCGATTTGTGATTTGGTATCAACCGGTGCCACGCTGGAAGCCAACGGCTTGATCGAAAAAGAAGTGATCTTTCGTTCTCAGGCTCAGCTAATCCAGCGCAGCGACGACTTATCTACTGATAAGCAGGCAATGATCGATCAATTACTACCGCGCATTGACGGTGTGCAGCTTGCCCGGGAAAGCAAATACATTATGCTGCACGCGCCGAAAGATCAGTTGGATCAAGTTATTGCTTTGCTGCCCGGAGCCGAAACTCCTACAGTGCTGCCGCTAAGCCATACTGACCAGCAAGTTGCCGTGCACATGGTCAGTACCGAAAAACTATTTTGGGAAACCATGGAAGATCTAAAAGCCATTGGCTGCAGCTCTATTTTAGTGCTGCCTATTGAAAAAATGATGGGGTAGATTGTCATGTCCGATGTACAACTGAGCATTGAGCAGTGGTCCGGGCTTACCGCAGCCGAACAAGCTGCGCGTCTCGCTCGCCCAAAGCAAAGCCGTTCCGAAGGACTCAAAAACACGGTCGCCGAAATTTTGCAGCAGGTCCGGCAGCAGGGGGATGAAGCAGTTTTGCAGCTGACGCAGCGCTTCGATTATCCGGAAGCTAAGAGCCTGACCTTAAACACAGAGGAAAAACAGCAGGCTTTACAATTGCTCGATAGCGAAACAAAAGCTGCGATCGACACTGCATACGGTACCATTAAACGCTTTCATCAGGCGCAGCAGCCCAGTTCTACTCAGGTAGAAACAGCACCGGGTGTTATCTGTGAGTCGCGCTATGCGGCCATTAATTCGGTCGGCTTATACATCCCTGGCGGCACCGCAACACTACCTTCGACCGCATTAATGTTGGGAATCCCAGCGCAGTTAGCCGGTTGTCCACGCAAAGTGTTGGCTACACCGCCAGCGCGTGACGGCAGTATTCCGCCAGCTATTGTCTACGTAGCCGAACTTTGTCAAATTGATGAGATCATTTTATGCGGCGGCGCTCAGGCTGTTGCCGCTCTTGCTTACGGCACCGACAGCATCCGCGCCGTTGATAAAATTTTTGGTCCGGGCAATGCGTTTGTCACTGAGGCAAAACAGCAAGTCAGTCAAGACAGTAGCGGCGTCGCCATTGATATGCCGGCCGGCCCTTCTGAGTTACTGGTGATTGCCGACGACAGCGCCAATGCGGCTTTTGTTGCTGCCGACTTACTATCTCAGGCCGAACATGGCGCTGATTCGCAGGTACTGTTACTGACTCCGTCAGCAGAGTTGGCGAAGGAGGTTGAACAGCAGCTTATTAAACAAACTGCGTTACTGTCCCGCGCTGATATCATCAAACAAGCGCTGGCCAATAGCCGCCTGCTGGTTACCGATTCGCTGGCTGATGCAATTGCTATTTCGGAGCGCTACGCGCCCGAACACCTATCGCTGCAATTTGATCGCGCGCGAGATTATTTGCCCCGGTTAACAACGGCCGGGTCAATCTTTCTAGGCCATTATACCCCGGAGTCCGGTGGTGATTATGCAACCGGTACCAACCATGTGCTGCCAACTTATGGTTACGCGCGTAACTACAGCAGCCTGGGGCTAACCGACTTTTATCGCCGCTACACCATTCAGGAAGCAACACAACAAGGGTTGAGTGGTCTGGCTGCAGCCATAAGCCGGCTCGCGGAAATTGAGGGACTGGACGCCCATAAGCGTGCGGTAACGGTTCGCCTGGAGGGCCTGGAATGAGCATTGCACAGCAATTACAACGGTCACATTTAGCCGAACTGGAACCTTATGCGTCAGCTCGTCGCAGCATGATCGGCGGTTCTGTCTGGCTGAACGCCAACGAGTCTCCCTTTGTTAATGACTATCAAATGGACAGTAGTCAACTTAACCGTTATCCGGCTTTTCAGTCAGACGAGTTAAATACCCGTTACGCCAACTATGCCGGGGTTAGTCCCTCGCAAGTACTGAGTTGTCGGGGCTCGGACGAAGCCATTGACCTGTTGATCCGGGCCTTTTGCGAACCGGCCCGGGATGAAGTTATTATTTGTCCACCAACCTATGGTATGTATGCCATTTCGGCCCGGACCCAGGGCGCCGGCGTCAATGAAATTCCATTATTGCCTGGCAACTGGCAACTTGACCTGAAACGCCTTTTACCAGCACTAAAAGACAGTAAGCTGGTATTTTTGTGCTCGCCGTCTAATCCCTTAGGCAACAACTTAAACAGCGCTGATATCGAACAGGTATTAGAACACGCCGAGCAAACTTTAGTGGTGCTGGATGAAGCTTACATCGAGTTTTGTCCGGACAAAACGCTTACCTGCTGGCTCAAACGTTTTCCCAATCTCGTCATTCTTAGGACGTTATCAAAGGCCTTTGCTCTTGCCGGTGCCCGCTGCGGCTTTGCCCTTGCTGATGCCGAAATAATAGATGTCCTGAAGAAAGTTTTAGCGCCTTATCCGTTGCCGGACCCTACTGTACAGGTAGCCTGCCAGGCTCTTGCTGAGAGTGGAATTGAACATCTCCAACAGCAAGTCGCCAACCTACTGGACGAGCGCCAGAAGCTGTTAAAGTCACTGCAGCAGCTTGGCTTAAACACAGTGGCAAAGTCCGCAACTAACTTTGTCTTAATTCAGGTAGACAATGCTGAACGCTTAGTGGCAGCGGCCGCTGCCCAGGGAATTTTACTACGCAACCAATCGGCCCAGAAAGGATTAGATAACTGCGTTAGAATTAGCATCGGCAGTGCTGATGAAAATCAACAACTGCTGGAATTTTTTAATCACTTTTTTTCTTCTTCTGTAAACGGAGACAGGCTATGAGTAACACGGCATCCCGACAGCAGCGCTGGTTATTTATTGACCGTGACGGTACCCTGGTTGAAGAACCCAGCGTTGATAAACAACTTGACCGGCTCGACAAACTGGTTTTTGAACCCCGGGTAGTCCCTGCTTTACTTAAACTGCAGGACGCCGGTTACAAATTAGTTATGGTATCAAACCAGGATGGCCTGGGAACCGAGAGCTTCCCCAAAGCCGATTTTGATGCGCCTCATCAGTTAATGATGCAATTATTTGAGTCCCAGGGCATTATTTTTGAAGAAGTCCTTATTTGTCCACATTTTGCTGACGATAATTGCAGTTGCCGAAAACCCGCCTTAGGTCTGGTACAACATTACCTGCAGCAGGGCCTGGTGGATTTTACCGATAGCTACGTTATCGGAGACCGTGAAACTGACCTGCAATTAGCACAGAGCATGGGTATTGCCGGCCTTCGTTACCAACGCAACGGCCTTAACTGGGACGCCATTTGTCGACAGCTGACCGAACGCCCGCGCAGCGCTGAAGTGGTCCGGACAACACGCGAAACGGATATCAGTATCGCTGTGGATTTGGATGCTCAAGGTCCGCACGAGTTCAGTACCGGCATTGGCTTTTTTGATCATATGCTGGAACAAATTGCGACCCACGCCGGCATCGCTCTGACTGTAAAAGTCACGGGTGATCTGCATATTGATGATCATCACACCGTCGAAGATACCGCCCTGGCGTTAGGTCAGGCGCTTCGTCAGGCTTTAGGAGACAAACGCGGAATTGGCCGCTTTGGCTTTGCTCTGCCTATGGATGAATGTCGGGCAGAATGCCTGATAGATTTATCAGGCCGACCTTATTTAAAATGGCAGGCTGATTTTTCCCGCGACAAAGTGGGCGAGCTGTCAACGGAAATGGTTGAGCACTTTTTTCGCTCTTTGACGGATGCTATGGCTATGAGCCTGCACTTATCAACAACTGAAGGTAATAGCCATCACCAGGTAGAAAGTTTGTTCAAAGTATTTGGTCGGGCATTAAGACAAGCCGTTAGCGCCAGCGGCGATAACCAGTTGCCATCCAGTAAAGGTATGTTGGCATGAACCTTGTGATAGTTGATACAGAATGTGCCAACCTTACCTCAGTTCGGTTTGCACTGGAACGGCTGGGCATTAAGCCAACAATCAGTGATGATGCAATGCTGATAAAAAATGCCGACCGGGTCATTTTACCAGGCGTGGGAACCGCTGCCGCAGCCATGCGCAACCTGGAAAACAAACAACTGATTGAACCGCTGCAGTCCCTAACTCAGCCCGTCCTGGGTATTTGTCTGGGTATGCAGCTGCTGACCAGCCACTCTGAAGAAGGCAACGTTAACTGCCTTAACGTGATTCCGGCCAATACTCAGCGGATGCAAACCGATGCCTTACCCCTGCCTCATATGGGCTGGAATAATATTGAGCCGGTCAACGATAATCCTTTATTAACTGATGAGCAGTCACCCTACTGCTATTTTGTTCACAGTTTCGCCGTGGCTGAAGACCAGTACACCATCGCTCGCTGTCACTATCATCAGCCATTCGCCGCTATGATTAAAAAAGATAATTTTATCGGCGCCCAATTTCATCCTGAGCGCTCCGGTGCTGCGGGCCGTCGCATTTTACAACGTTTTTTGGAGCTGCCGTTATGCTGATTCCAGCACTGGACTTAATTGATGGCCGGGTAGTCCGGCTTTTTCAAGGCGATTTCGGACAAAAAACCGAATATGATCTGGATCCTCTGCAGCAGGCTCAGTACTACCATCAGCAAGGCGCTGAGTGGTTGCATTTGGTCGATCTTGATGGCGCCAAGGATCCCCTCAAACGTCAGCAGCAGCTGCTTGCTGACATTACCCGGCTATCCGGTTTGCGCTGTCAGGCGGGTGGCGGCATCCGCAATGAGGACGATCTGGAGCAACTATTCAAGGCCGGTATAGAACGTGTTGTTATTGGCTCAACGGCAGTTAACTCTCCGCAGACAGTCCGTGGCTGGTTGAGTCACTATGGTCCTGACGCTATTGTACTGGCGCTGGATGTCAACATTAACAGCGAAGGCCAGGCGATGGTTGCCACCCACGGCTGGCAGCAACAAAGTACTTTGACCCTGGATAATGTGTTAGAGCGGTATCTGGATGTGGGCTGCCGTCACGTACTCTGTACTGATATCAGTAAGGACGGTACCCTAACCGGCTCTAATGTTGAGCTGTACCGGCGTTATAAAGCACGCTACCCGAACATTGCATGGCAAGCTTCCGGCGGAGTCAGTTCATTAGCTGACCTAGCCGAATTAAAAGCCGCTCAATGCGATTCTGTTATTCTGGGTAAGTCATTATTAACCGGACAGTTCGAACTGCAGGAGGCCCTGGCATGCTGGCAAAACGCATAATACCCTGTTTGGACGTTCGCGATGGGCAAGTCGTTAAAGGTGTGCAGTTTCGCGATCACGAAATCGTGGGCGATATTTTGCCATTAGCGGCCCGGTACGCCGAAGTCGGTGCTGATGAGCTGGTTTTTTACGATATCACTGCCTCGGCAGACGGTCGCACTGTGGACAAATCCTGGGTAGAACGAGTGGCTCGGGAAATTGACATTCCCTTCACGGTTGCTGGCGGTATCCGCAGCCAACAGCAGGCACAAACCCTGCTCTCGATGGGCGCTGACAAAATTTCAATTAACTCTCCGGCACTGCAAAATCCTGACTTGATTAACCAACTGGTTGATGAGTTTGGCCAACAGTGTGTAGTGATCGGCATTGATAGTTTTTATAATGAAGACTCTGGCCGTTATGAGGTTCACCAATTTACCGGAGACCAGAGCAAAGCGCGTCGCTCAGCCTGGGATACCAGCGACTGGGTTAACGAAGTAATTGGTCGCGGGGCCGGCGAGATTGTACTTAATTGTATGAACCAGGACGGTGTTCGACAGGGCTACGACATTAAGCAGTTGGCGGCTATCCGGAAACAGTGTAGTGTGCCGCTGATAGCTTCCGGCGGCGCGGGGAAAATCCAGCATTTTAGCGATGTTTTTGAACGGGCAAATGTTGACGGTGCACTCGCAGCATCAGTATTTCATAAAAACCTTATCACTATGGCTGATTTAAAACAGCAGCTGGCTGACCAGGGGATTAGTATTCGCCCTATTGCGCAGGATCGACTTTATGCAACTGACTGAAGACAATATCAACCAGCTAAGCTGGCAAAAAATGGATAACTTGCTGCCTTGTACGGTTCAGCATTCGCTTACCGGCGAAGTGTTGATGACCGGTTACATGAATCCCGAGGCGTTGGCGACAACGCTGCAATCAGGCAAAGTGACTTTTTTCAGTCGCAGCAAGCAAAGGCTATGGACTAAGGGTGAGAGCTCCGGGAACATACTGGCGTTGCGGGGTATCTACCAGGACTGCGATCAAGACGCCCTGCTGGCACAAGTAATCCCCCATGGACCAACCTGTCATCTAGGCACCTGGAGCTGTTTTGCCGCTGCACCCGCTCCATTTTTACAACAACTCGATCAGCTGATTGGTAGTCGCAAAACGGCGGATCCCGAACACAGCTACACGGCCAGACTACTGGCTGCAGGGGTAAAGCGTGCAGCGCAAAAAGTTGGCGAAGAAGGAGTTGAAGTTGCGCTGGCTGCGGCAGTAAATGACCAGCAGGAGCTACTTAATGAAAGCGCTGACCTTTTATATCATTTACTGGTCGTACTGCATGCCTCAGATACCGATTTAGAATCAGTGCTGAAGGTTTTACAACAGCGCAACAGTTAAATTAATCTGCACTGTTAAGCTGCTGCCGAAACTGCTCGCGTTGATAGCGCCGCGCCACCCGGTAAAGACGCGCGTTGAGTAAGACGGCAGCCACAGACAAGCCGCTGATAATACCAATCCAAAAACCGGCGGCTCCCATTGCCGGAACAACCCAATCGGTCAAACCCAGCACCATGCCAACACTTAATCCGAATGGCCAGTAGGAAATAAATGCCATGACCATCGGATACTTAGTATCCTTATAGCCCCGCAGGGTACCCATCGCAATGGCTTGAAAAGTATCCGATAAGGTGAATATAGCGGCCAGCCCCATTAACGTACCCGCTAGTTTTATAATTTCTGCATTTGGCGTATAGAGACTGGCTAACCATTGTCCCGCCAGCCACATAATCAAACCATTAATGGCCGCAAACAAACCACCAATCCACATTGCCAGTTTGAAACTTAATAAGGCATTTTTGGGCTCGCCTGCCCCCAGCGCAAAGCCGACCCTTAATGTCACTGCCATGGAAATACTGAGCGGTACCATATAGACAAGTGAGCTAATGTTAAGAGCAATCTGGTGGGCAGACACAATCACGGCCCCAAGCGGCGAAATTAGCAGCGCAATAATGGCAAACAAACTGACTTCAAAAAATAACGACATGGAAATAGGAAAACCAATACGTACCACATAAGCTACATCATCAAAATTTGGTGCATACCAGCGTCTCAACAACCGTAATTTTTGATAACGCCGGGCAGTAAAAACGTAAATTGCCATTGAAATAGCCATGGCCCACAACACAAGCGCTGATGCCAGCCCACAACCGGCACCACCCAACTCCGGTGCGCCAAAATGACCGTAAATAAAAATATAATTAGCCGGTATATTAACCGCTAAACCAATTAAGCCAATCACCAAAGACGGCATGGTGTTAGCAAGGCCTTCGCAAAAATTCCGTAGTACCACATAAATAACAAAAGCGGGAATACCAAAGGCAATATAATAAAGGTACTCCAGAGTCGTTGCCCTGAATTCAGGCTCCACCCCCATTGCATCCAGTATGTGGGACGAGCCGCTCATCGCCAGCATCGCAATGACCCCAAAAATGGCACAGGCATAAAAACCCTGTTGCAACATGTTCGCTATTCGCCGATGCCGGCGAGCGCCATCAAAATGCGAAATAATAGGTGCCAGAGCCAGTGCCAGCCCGAAGATAAGCAAGGTAATGGGGACAAAAATACTGCCGCCGACAGATACCGCGGCAAGATCAACTGCGCCCTTGCGGCCGGCCATAACCGTATCTACCACACTCATCAGCATCTGCGTCAGTTGTGCTATTAATATCGGCCCCGTTAAACGGGCTAACTTGACCAGTTCTTTAGTCACCACCGCCATCAGATCAGCTGTTCCGTTGGATGAAGTTTACTAATACCGGGTTAACTTCAGCCGGGTGTGTTAGAGGCCCCATATGTCCAGCTGCTACTTCAACTTTTTCTACGTCGGGCAAAGCATCGGATAAAGCTTTCACCACAGCTTTAGCACTGCGGCGGGTATATTCCCCGGTCATCAGTAAGACTGGTTTCTCTACCCGGGCATAATCACTTAACTCCAGAGGTTCTCCCAGTAAAGCGTCAAAATCCAGTGCCACTTTGTCGGCTTGCTTTGTCATCAATGCCTGAATTTTTTCCGGCAGCGCATCGAAGTAGCCCGGTTGATTCCAGTAATCAACAAACGTGCGTGTGCATGCACGCGCATCGGCCCCGTGCATTGCGTCGTTAATTTCGCGAATTTCAATCATACCCGGGGAGTCTTCAGGTAATACATGAAAAGATACCGGCTCGTATAGAGCCAGTTTTTTCACTGCGATCGATTCGTCCGCGGCCATTTTTAGAGCCAGAGCTCCACCGTAAGAGTGACCAACTATTATCGCCGGTTGACTAAAACCCAGCTGCTGTAATGCTGTTTTGACCCGCTCAGCTTCGTCCGCTAGCCGAAAATGTGGTTGTTTATCAACTTTCGGAGCCTGCCCATAACCTAACAAGTCTACGGCTATAAGATGAAAGTTTCCGCTCAAATCCTTAATTAAGCTGCGCCACTGCGAACTGGCACTTTGCGAGCTATGCAGCAAAATAACCACCTCAGCTTTATCCTGAGCGGCTGGCCAATGGTAAATACCCTCACTGATTTGTTGCATCATCCACCTGAATTAATAAAAAAGGGCCCACACTAAGTGAGCCCTGATCGAGAACGTCAGCTTGCAGTGCGCTTATTTTTGCAATAACTTACCGAGCTCTTTGCTCACTTGCTCTACGGGTTGAGTGCCATCAATTTCATGGTACTCGGTTTCGCCTTCTGCAGATAATTTTTTATAATATTCAACTAAAGGTTCGGTTTGCTCATGATAAACCGACAGGCGCTTGCGCACAGTTTGTTCCTGATCATCCGGGCGGATTACCAGGTCTTCGCCCGTTTCGTCGTCTTTACCCTCAACCTTTGGCGGATTATGCTCAACATGGTAAACACGACCAGAACCGGGGTGAACACGGCGGCCGCTCATGCGCTCTACAATAACCTCGTCCGGAACCGAAAACTCGAGCACGTAATCCACTTCTATGCCCTGCTCACGCATTGCATCAGCTTGTGGGATAGTCCGCGGAAATCCGTCTAACAAAAAGCCATTCTGGCAATCAGGCTCGGCAATCCGCTCTTTTACTAACTCAATAATAATCTCATCAGACACCAGCTGACCGGCATCCATCACCTGCTTTGCTTTTTTACCTAACTCAGAGCCTGACTTGATTGCGGAACGCAACATATCGCCAGTAGAAATCTGTGGAATACCGAAGGTCGTCATCAAAAACTGAGCTTGGGTTCCTTTTCCTGCTCCAGGGGCACCTAATAGAATGATGCGCATACACAGCCTCATTTTTTATTGAAAAGTTTGCTCAGAACTGTACCCCGATGCGGGCGTTATTACAAGCGGGAACAAACGCCGTAGCCTGATAAACTACGGCGTTTTTTTGCGGTATTAGACGTTTAGCATCAACTTGTTCAGTTTGCTGACAAACGAGGCAGGATCTTTCAGGCTACCCCGCTCCGCTAACGTTGCCTGATCAAGCAATACTTCGGCCCATTGGCTGAACTCTCTGTCGTCTTTGGCTGTCATTTTTTCAACTAATGGATGGCCGGGATTAACTTCCAAAATGTATTTGGTTTCCGGAACCGGCTGCCCTGCCGCCTCCATTAATTTTGCCATCTGTGTACTCATGTCATTCTCATCAGTGATAATGCATGCCGGAGAATCCGTTAAGCGATGAGTAACACGGACTTTTTTAACCCGCTCACCGAGGGCTTCTTCAAACCGCTTAATCTGATCTTTAAACGACTCTTCTGCCTGCTCCTGCTCTTGTTTATCTTGCTCATCATCAAGTTCACCAAGATCCAGATCACCACGGGTAACTGATTGCAGCGACTTTTCTTTGAACTCGGTCAGGTGGCTCATAAGCCATTCATCAATGCGCTCGGATAACAGCAGTACTTCGACACCTTTTTTATTGAAAATTTCCAGTGCCGGGTTATTTTTTGCTGCTTCATAACTATCAGCAACAATGTAATAAATTTTGTCCTGACCTTCCTTCATCCGCTCGATATACTGATCGAGGCTGACGTTTTGTACAGCCGAATCGTTCTCGCTTGAGGCAAAACGCAATAGCTCCGCAATACGTTCGCGATTGGGCTGATCTTCAGCCGGACCTTCTTTGATAACGTTACCAAAAGTATCCCAGAACTGCTGATAAGACTCAGCATCATCTTTAGCCAGCTTTTTCAGCATCTGTAATACTTTTTTAGTGCTGCCATTGCGCATCGAACGAGTGATTTTGTTGTCCTGTAAAATCTCACGCGAAACGTTTAACGGCAAATCATTAGTATCAATAAGCCCTTTCACAAAGCGCAGATAAGTCGGCATTAACTGCTCAGCATCGTCCATAATAAATACGCGCTTCACATACAGTTTTACACCGTGCTGCTGCTCACGGTTCCACAAATCCCAGGGCGCACGTTTCGGGATATAGAGCAGACTCGTATACTCCGTTGTACCCTCGACCTTGTTGTGGCTCCACAGCAGCGGATCATCAAAATCATGAGCAACCGTTTTATAAAACTCTTTGTATTCGTCGTCAGAAATGTCTGACTTTTCCCGCGTCCAAAGAGCCTGGCCTGAGTTTATAGTCTCCCAGCGGCCGGGCTCTGCTGGTGTCTTTTCACCTTCTTCATTTTCTTGTTCAGGAACCGGCTCCTTCCACATTTGTACTGGAATACTCAAGTGCTCAGAGTATTTATTGACAATGCCGCGCAGACGAAAATCGTCCAAAAACTCATCTTCGTCTTCTTTTAAATGCAGAATGATGTCGGTGCCACGGCGGGCTTTTTCAGTTTCGGTAATTTCGAACTCGCCCTCACCTTTAGAGCGCCATTCAACGCCAATGCTGCCTTTATCAAAGGCCGACCGGGTACGCACTACCACTTCGTCAGCAACGATAAAGGCAGAATAAAAACCGACACCAAATTGACCAATAAGTTGACTGTCTTTCGCCTGATCACCAGATAACTGCCCAAAAAAGTCAGCCGTACCGGACTTAGCGATTGTTCCCAAATGATTCATCACTTCGTCGCGGGTCATGCCGACACCATTGTCACTGATAGTGACTGTGCGGGCTTCTTTATCAAACGAAATGCGTACGTGTAGTTCGCTGTCATCACCGTAGAGTGAATTGTCACTCAAGGCTTTAAAACGTAACTTATCAGCTGCGTCGGAGGCATTAGACACAAGCTCACGTAAGAAAATTTCTTTGTTGGAATAGAGGGAATGGACCATCAGGTGCAAAAGTTGTTTTACTTCTGTCTGAAACCCATGTTTTTCTGTTTGACCGGCTTCCGCCATAGTGTGTTTCTCCTATCGTGTCACCTTGCTAGTGCAGTTAAAAGTGGGGACGATAGGAAAAATTTCAAGGCGCCGCGTCTGGATTAACGCGAGAATTGTTTCCGGCCGCTAAAGGCATGACCTAATGTGGTTTGATCAACATAGCCCAGCTCGCCGCCGACGGGCACACCATGAGCGATACGCGTGGTGTTAATACTGAGCTGCTCCGCGATATCAGCAATATAGTGAGCGGTGGCATCACCCTCTACCGTTGGGTTGGTAGCGAGTATCACTTCGCTCACAGAGTCTTGCCGCAACTGCCTCTCCAGTTCGTCGAGGCCAATATCAGCAGGGCCTATCCCATCCAGCGGCGAAAGATGCCCCATCAGCACATAATAGCGCCCCTGAAATTGTGACGTCTGCTCTACAGCTAACACATCTGCCGGGGTTTCGACTACGCAGATGACACCGCTCTCGCGACGCCTGCTGTTGGCGCAGATTCGGCACACAGACTCTTCAGTCAGGGTTCGGCAATTTTCGCAATGACCAACCCGCTCAACAGCTTCGCGAAGACTATTAGCTAGCGCTGTTGCGCCTTCACGATCACGCTCGAGTAAGTAAAAGCCCATTCGCTGAGCTGTCTTTTGGCCGACGCCCGGTAACCGCTTTAAGTCATCTACCAGGGCGTCAATGGCCGGACTGATGCCAGCTTTTGTCATTTTTTCTGACCGACCTAAAATGGCATCTTAAAGCCAGGAGGCAAGCCCATGCCACCTGTTACATCCGCCATCTTTTCTTTACTGGTTTCTTCAACCCGCCGGACCGCGTCGTTGGTAGCCGCTGCAATTAGGTCCTCGAGCATTTCCTGGTCATCTTCCAGAAGGCTGGGATCAATCGCTACTCGCTTAACATTGTGGTTTCCCAGCATGGTAATTTTTACCAGCCCGGCACCGGCTTCGCCAGTCACTTCCATATTGGCGATTTCTTCCTGGACCTGTTGCATGCGCTCCTGCATCTGCTGCGCCTGCTTCATCATATTGCCCATTCCACCTTTAAACATATTCGCTTCCTCTTTTTAAACCGCTGATATAGAAGATTCTACAACTTGTGCAGCAAATCGCTGCTTTAACTCATTGATACCGGCGTCCGTATGGATCCATTGTACCGCAAGCTGATGCCGGTAAGCATCGATCGATTGCTGGATCATTAATGGGGTCGGGTAACCGGGTTCTTCAACCACAACCTCAAAATTACCTTGCCGGCTTACCATATCCCGCATCGCTTCAGTAACCGCCTGAACGGTAGCTTCACTCACTAAACTTTGTTGTGCAGAGGCAACGCCAATCTGCCACTGGTCCGCGCTAATTTTACGCAAATTCGAATTGAGCAATAGTTGCCGGGATAAACCATTAAGTTCCATCGCGGCAATCATAGCAGCCCAGTCATCGACCTGCTCCGCTTTGCGAATCTGCTCATTAAACTCGGGTAACTGCGCAGCTAAATCATCTGCTAAAGACTGACCTACTTCAGGCTTTTTTTTTTGCTCGTTACTGTCAGTAGACACAAAATCAGTTGGCACAGAGGACTCGGTACGCTGCTGTGCGGATGCAAGCTGCTCGCGCATCTTAAGCAGGTCGTCAAGATCAGAAGCCGGACCCGGTTCCGAAGATACTTCTGCCACGGGTTCTGGCGGCGTCGGTATGTTAGTGGCTGGCGAATCTGGTTCGCCGCCTAAATCTACCAAGCCATCATCAGACATTGGTTTAAACGCAAGTAATCGCAGCAGTGTCATTTCCACGCCGGCTCGCTCGTCAACGGCAAACGGCTGCTCTTTGCGGCCTTCAATGACCAGCCGGTAATACAGCTGTATCACCTCCGCCGGTAATTTCCGTAATAAACTTTTGCTGGTTTGCTGCTCTTCTTCTGTTGCCAGTGACGGTATTTGTTGAATAAGTGCCAGTCGGTGCAGCAGTGCCTGTAGTTCCGTTAATAAAACGCTGATATCCGGCACCACCGCCGACATTTGTTCAAACAGATTAAAGGCTTTATTTGCTTCGCCATCAGAAATAGCATCCAGCAAGCCAACCACATCCGCCCGCGGAACGTTGCCCAGCATCTGTTGCACACTTTCTAACTGAACAGCGCCGGCTCCTTGAGCAATCGCCTGATCAGTCAGGCTAAGGCCATCGCGCATGCTGCCACTAGCAGCGCGGGCAATTAGTCTTAACGCCTCGTTGTCTGCATTAATACCTTCCTCTCCTAACACCCGACGCAGCTGCTCGCTAATTAAGTCTTGCGTCAGCGCCCTCAGGTTAAATTGCAGGCAACGGGACACAACAGTAACCGGCAGCTTTTGCGGGTCTGTTGTGGCTAACAGGAACTTCACGTGTTCCGGCGGCTCTTCAAGGGTTTTTAATAGCGCATTAAAGCTATGGCGGGACAACATGTGGACTTCGTCAATGAGGTAGACTTTAAATCGACCCTGCGTCGGGCGGTATTGAACGTTATCCAAAAGCTCCCGGGTATCTTCTACTTTTGTCCGCGACGCCGCATCAATTTCTAATAGATCGACAAATCGGCCCTGTTCAATATCACGACAGGTCTGGCATTCTCCGCAAGGCTGCGAAGTAACGCCTGTCTCACAATTTAAGGCCTTTGCCAGTAACCGTGCAATGGACGTTTTACCAACACCACGGGTGCCGGTAAAAAGGTAGGCATGGTGCAGCCGATTATTTTCCAGCGCATGTTGCAGCGGCCTTAACACGTGTTGCTGACCAACAACCTGTGAAAATTGTGCCGGCCGCCATTTTCTTGCCAGAACTTGATAGCTCATCAAAAATATCCCTGATTGGTCATAAGTCGATTAACCCGCAGTATATCTGGCAAAGCAGCAAGCTTAAGAGGTAAAAATTTGAACTAAACGCGCGACAAGGGGAAGACAACCAATCACGACGAACATGACTAAGCCAACCAATAAAAACGGGAAACCTGAAGGGTCTTTTTCAGTATCAGAAGCCATAACTATTTTCTCCATCTATAGTAGGTTTTGATCATACTCCAACGTCATAAGATTAACAAATACCTTAAGAAAATAAAAAACCCCGATGACCGATCGGGGTTTTTGAATTGCGTTAATTGCAACACAGATAATAGCTTACAAGCTAACGCCTTTACGGTCCGCAGTTGACCGGATATGACCGACCCAGCTACGTGCTGAACGGCGCTGACCATCAAACTCGGTTGCGCGCTCTGCATAGCGTAAGGCTTCGCGGTATTCACCGCCATAGAAGAAGGCTTCCGCCAGCGACATATAAATACGGCCCTGGTCACTCTCTTCAACGTAATCCAGCGCTTCACGTAACGGCGACGTCGCTGCAATGTACTGTTCGTCAAGTAACAGCAAGTTGCCGCGCTTGCGCAGGTATTCACCTTTATCGTCCGCATCTTCGGCAGCATCAGCTGCACGTTGATACCAAGCGACCGCTTGCTCAAACTCTTTCGCACGATGGAAGCTGTTAGCTACCGTGGAAAAGTTCTTCGCCGACCCTTCAATATCACCGCTTTCGATATGCTTAGCCATTGTCGTGGCCGCTTTGTAGGGAATGCCCTCGTTATCATAAAGCTGAACCAACATTTTAAATTGGTTTTCTTTATCAAGATAACCTGCCAGGTACGCCACCTCCATGGTCGCCAAAGATTTCGTGTAATCTTCTTCGATCATGTAAAACTGAGCCAACTGGGGCCACCACGTCGTCACACCAGGAAGTGTATTGATTGCTTCCTCGAGTACTTCAATAGCCTGTGGATACATCTTACGCTCGTAGTACGATGCCATCAGCAGGGTGTAAACGTTCTTGTCTGCCTCATCAGAATTGTTCAGCGCAGCTCGTGCAAAAGGCACTACGTCACTAAACTCTTTCTTCTGATAATGGGCATTGGCAATGAAAGTCAGAACTTGCGGGTCTAAATTACCCGTAAACTTAAGCCACTGGGTAAGATAGTCAATCGACATATCATACTGTTCTTCCTGCAATGCCAATTGGCCTACCAGCTTTAATACCGCAGACTGATCATTCCAGCCCAAGACATCTTGGTCCGCCGATGTTTTAAGAATCCGAAGTGCTCGTTCAATTTGTTCGTCCTGCGCGTACAAAGTACCCAGGAACCGGCCCATGTAAGCTTGGTCGTAGCCTGGTTCCAGCTCCGGATATTCTTCTTCAAGGACGTCAATTGCTTCCTGGAGTTGCTCTTGCTCGTACAGCTCAAAAGCGTCCATAATCGCCCGGCCCGTACTTTGTCCGGCGGCCTGGTTTTTACGGCTTTCTTTTTGAGCTTCTACAGTTTCCTGACTAGGCAGTTGGAAACCGAGATCCTGTGCGACAACCGGTGTGGTTGCCAACACAGAAGCAAAGGCAAAGGCACTAACAAATGTTTTCATTGCTGCATTCATTTCTTATTGCCCATCCATTGTAAAGTCAAGCTGAACGGTCATACCTTCCTGACGGATAGGTTTACCATCCACGACCTTCGGCTTGTACTTCCAACGCAACAATGCGCGGCGAGCCTCCCGGTCAAATACTCGACGAGGTTCAGAGTCTATTACTTCAACGTCGGTGACACCGCCCTGCTCATCAATAGTGAAGCGCAGTTGTACCCAACCTTCGGTGCCATTACGGGCAGCTGACGGTGGATAACGCGGCTCGATACGTACGATTGGAGTTGCATCGCCATCCTGATTCAACAGGTTGCCCGGACCTGAAAGGCCGGTATCTGCTCCTCCAACATCGACATCAAAGCCCATGTTCATGTTCATGCCATCACTACCCGAAGTATCCGGCTCAGACTGAGGTGTCTCAGGCGGCGCCTCTGGTGGTGGCGGCGGTGGCGGCGGCGTTCTCTGCCGCTGCTGAACGTCGGACTCAGGCGGCGACGTTACGATGTCAATGACCGGCGTCGGAGGCGGAGCTTCGTTACTCTTTGCCCCCCCGCCGATTAAGTAAGCCATAAAAGCAAACAAAGCAAACGTAACGGCGGCACCTAGTAATAAAGATACTAAAAAGCGCACCATATTAGTTATTCTCCGCTGCTATGGATATCTTATCAATACCCGCTTCCTTAACTTGGTCCATGACTTCGACAACGCGACCATGTTCAGCTTCTTTGTCTGCCTGAATAACAACTAGATCAGTAGGTTGCTCAGCCAGCATACGTTCAAGGTTTGCTGCTACGCGCTCTACATCGACCTGGCGTTTATCCATCCAGACTTCACCAGTATCGCGAATCGCGATAAAAATGTTAGCTGAAGGCTCTTTGTTCGCCTGATTAGCTTCAGGTTTATTAACCTGAATACCTGCTTCTTTTACGAAAGAGGTTGTCACGATAAAGAAGATCAACATGATGAAGACGATGTCCAGCATCGGCGTCATATCAATCGACGCATCTTCCTCTTCACGAATACGATTACGTGCCATAATTTTACTCTCTTAATGATGTGGCAGACTGTCAACCAGGCCCTGTTTAGCACGACGAACTTTACTTTCAAGTCGAGTCGCAAAAAACATTCCGGATAACGCAGCAACCATACCGGCCATTGTCGGGATTGTTGCCATCGAAATACCCGATGCCATCAAACGGGGATTACCCGTACCTTGCACTGCCATGATTTCAAATACTGAAATCATACCGGTAACTGTACCCAGTAGCCCAACCAGAGGACATAAGGCAACACAAGTTTTGATTAACAGAATACGTGCATTCAGTTTATCGTTAGCTTCGGAAATCCATGCTTCACGGATTTTATGTGCGTACCACGAGGTGGTATCTTTCCGCGCATCCCAGTTCGCAATGATTTTTTTGCGAAGCTTAGGGAATGCGCCTGAGAGGAACCAATAACGCTCGATCATCAGTACCCACATAAGAAAGAGTACCCCCATGACGATGTACAAGACATCGCCACCGGTCGCAATAAAATCCCTGACAGATTCCCAAAGTTCCATCAGGTAAAGCATGGGATTACTCCTTCTCCGAATGAGCAGCTACGATACCAGCAACCTGTTCGTCCAGAATATGAACAATAGATTTGCTGCGACCTGCCACAATGCTGTGAGCCAAAATCAATGGAATAGCTGCAATCAGACCCATAGCCGTTGTTACCAACGCCATTGAGATGTCACCTGCCATGATCTTCGGATCACCGGTACCGAATAATGTGATTGACTGGAACGTACCAATCATACCAACAACAGTACCTAAAAGACCTAATAACGGTGCGATGGCTGCCAGAATCTTAATGACATTAACGCCACTTTCAACTTTCGGTGTTTCTTTCAGAACGGCTTCATCAAGCTTCAGCTCAAGGTTTTCGGCATCGGCATTTTTGTTAGCGTGGTAAACCTTAAGTACACGACCCAACGGGTTTTTGTCCGATGGCTTGTCGATGTTTTTAAGCTGTGAACGCATCTTGCCGCCAACTGCTGTCAAAGTCAGCAATTTGAATACTGAAATCAGTAGACCGATAATCAATACCACAGTGATGACATAACCAACCGTACCACCTTGGTGATAGCGTTCTTCCAGAGTCGCTTTTTGTGTCAACAGACCCAAAATCTGGCCTCTCGACGGATCCAGATAAACGCCTTCATAACCACTACTGGTTTCAGTAAAGGCTTCTGTTTGGCTAGTGATGTAACCGTCTGGCTGACGACCTAAAGGCTGGACCTGCTCAGTCGAATCATTATAAGTCAGGTATTGACCACCAGAAATCAAGTTGAATGAACCAACCCGAGTGATTTCTTTATTCTCAACACCACCATCCAGCTGGTAAACATCAGTTTCGAACGTAACTACCTTACCTGACTGAACCATCTCGGTCAGCAGCGCTGTCCAAAGCTCTTCAAGCTCGGTAAGCGTTGGCAGTTCTTTTGCTTCTGCCAGGCTTTCAAGAACATCTTCACGGCCCGGGTACTGAGCGCTGACGATAGATGTCGCGATACGACCGATGGTTTCGGTAGCAGCACCACGAACAACACCGAACATTTCACCCAATGTTCCTTTCGCGTTTTCTAGCTCTTGCTCTTTATTGGCAAGGGTAATTTCGTTTTCAGAGAATTGATTCTGTAAACGCTTACCGCGAGCTTCTTCGTCACTTAACTGCTGTCGTGCCTGATTAAGTAACGCTTGCTTGTCAGCACGGGCAGCGGTGAATTCACGTTCCCGCTCAGCACTGATTTCGCGTGAAGAAACCCGGTTTTTTTCAACCAATTGCAACAGCTCTTCTAAACTTTTAGCTTCAGTATCCTGTTGCGCGTTAGCAGCGAGAGTCGTACCTGCAGAAAGGCTGACTGCTGCTGCAATCATTAACGATTTAACTATTTTTTTCATTCTGCACTCTCCGCTGCGAATACTGGAAGTTTCACCAGATCGTAAGCCGTTTGCTTACGCGACATACGAATCGCTGTGGTTAGAGGATTCAAAAACTCGTCTTCCAGGGCTGACCATTCACCAGATTCGTTGTTGTAGATCCACGCATTTTTAAGATCCAGTGATTGCGCTAAAAACGCTACCCGACCCATGTGGAAAAAGTCTACTGCAACTTCCTGGCCACCGACCTGCAAGTTACCCTGGTATGAAATCAGGCCTGAGCCATAATCCATTTCAGTTTGATACGCTTCGATAATCTGACGGAATTTCTCTGACGTTGATACGTTAGAATTACCCATGATGTCGCGTAAACGCGCAACACGGTTCATCCGCTCTTCTTTATGAATTGGAAGATCCAGTTTAACGAACTCTTCTAATGCATCGATCATCTCATACATTAACGGCACAACACCTTGCTTAGTTTCGTCGATGCCATCAATTTGACGCTGCAGAGAATCGATTGTCGCCTGTTGGTCTGCAACCAGTTTTGCAACATGGTCATTATAGACTTTCAGGTTTTCGTATTCTGCTACAACGGAGCGATACTCAATTAATAAGTCCTGGCTTTGCTCAAAAAGAGAATTAATTTTCTCCTGTGATTGCGCTTGAGCATTCAGAATCTTCTGTTCTTCGTTCTGTAGCTTAGCTACATCAACTTGCTGAGCAGCGGCTACGCCGGTACCCGCAAACGCCATCACACCCATCAGGGCTGCAGCGAGCTTGGTTCTCTTGATTATTTTGGTCATAGTTCCCAACCAATTTTAATTAACTTCGCTTCCACACCACTTAAGGGCGGGAAACACCAGTTTTTGAGTGACGAAAAGATCAAATCCAACTCTTGCCTGTCTATTTAAACCACAAGCAATAACCGCTTGATATTCCCACGATGGTTATACGCTGTCAACCTGACTCAAAGCAGGATTAACTGCGTTATAACAGCCGCAGGGGCTATCGGTTTATTGCTGTTAATGTGTTTTATAGAACAGTTGCTAGACGACATCCTGTCGTCCGTTTTTTTGTATTACCCCCCGGTAAACCAAATAAATTTGCTATCCGAAGGGTACTACTACATCAGCATAGTATCACTTTTTGATCGTCGAACAACAGGCTGTTACAAATTTCAACGTAATTACTACATCTGCCTAAACGTGCTAACCCTAAGTAGCATTTATTTTGTCTCGTCACGGTGATTGCATTACTATGCAAGTCTATAGAAGTCAGGTTTAAGGGCGCTAACGTGCAGCAAATTGACGGTATCCTGAAAGAGCTCACCGGACAGGCGAAAAGACTGGATGAAAAAAATCGTAAACAGCAACGCCAGTTGTCAGAACAATGGTTTGCGCCCGGCTTATTTAGCTGCCGTTCGAGTCTTGCAATAGACTATGTTAGCGAGACTTGCCAGTTATGGCAGCAACTACAAAGCACGACAAATGCCGAGGCTGGCGAGTTTATTGCACAACAGTTCAGCAACCAGTTACTGGCCCTAAAGACGGCTCTGAATAGTCATCAATTACCGCGCGAACAGCAGGACCGGCGAGTTAAAAGGCAGTCGCGGTTGGCCGAGTTGCGTACCCAACTAGCAACTTACCATGGTTACGAGCAACGCCTTGGAAAAGCCGTTGCTGATCTGCAGCAGAGCAACGATAGTAACGCCGCACAACAACAACAAAAGCGTCTAAACCGATGCCAGCTGGCGATAACTGACTTGCAAGCGCAAATACAAAAACTGGAAGAAGGTCGCTGATGCCTGTCCCCTTTATCTACCATCCCCGTTACAGCCAGTTGTCACTTCCGCCGCGTCACCGTTATCCGATTGACAAATATCGGCTACTGCGGCAATGGGCTGTCGAACATGGAGCGCAGCAAGAACAGTGGGTAAAGCCTACCCCGATCGACTGGGCAAAAGTTAAAACCTGCCATAGCCCGAACTATGTCCGTCAGTTAGTTAATAACCGTATTGACCGTAAGGAATGGCGACGGGTCGGCTTCCCCTGGTCTGAGCAGTTACTGCTGAGAACCTTAACGTCAGCCGGAGGAACAATAAAAGCTGCGGAATTAGCTGTTGCTAGCGGCTGTGCTATTCACTTCTCAGGGGGCTACCATCACGCTCACAAGGACTGGGGCAGTGGCTTCTGTCTAGTTAACGATTTAGCTTTAGCTGCACGGCATATTATTGATCAGGACAGTAGCGCTAAAGTGCTGATTTTTGATACTGACGTTCATCAGGGCGATGGCACCGCAACCATTTTTTCTAAGGAGCCGCGCATTATTACCTGCTCCGTCCATGGCAAGTCTAATTTTCCTTTTGTAAAATCACGCTCGAATGTTGATATCGAACTGGAAAAAAATACCACTGATGACGAATATTTAGCGGTAGTACGGCAAACATTAGGTGATTTAATCAGAGTCCACCAACCCAGCTTAATTCTTTATGATGCAGGCGTCGATATATACCAAAAAGATGAGCTTGGTCATCTGGCGATAAGTCTGAATGGAATTTTTGACCGTGACAAAATGGTATTAACAATGGCGCGTGACCACGGTATTGCATTAGCGGCCGTCATTGGTGGCGGTTATCAGCGAAACCTGACCCGCTTAATTAGAGCCCATGCCCAGCTGTTAAGGGCAAGTTATCATGTCTGGAAAGCTTAAGAAAGGTGGCGACTCTACCAGCCACACCCCGGCACACACATCCCTGACTACGGCTGCTCCCTTCCAGGCCTGACCGGATTCGCCAGTTAGCGTTGCGAGGGGACCCATAGAGTCACCATAACGCTTAAAATAAGCGAGCGCATTATGTCGCACTCGCCCGGGTGTTACAAGACTTTAAGTACCGACTGCTTACTTTTTCTGCAATTTGGCTGCTATGGCTTCTTTCGCCGCATCAGAGGCTAAAGCATTGGCAAAATAGCCGGCCTCGAGACTAATGCGTTCGGCAACGGACTGCTGCGGTGCCTTAATCAGCTTTTTACTGGTACGTAATGCCTGGGCAGACTGTCCGGCCAGCTGACTTAATACGGCTTCGACTTGCTCATCCAGCTGCTCAGCGCTAAATATCTGATTAACGATACCCAACTGTTGCGCCTGATGGGCGTCAAAGTTATTGCCTAACAACAGCAGCTCAGACGCTTTCTGGTGACCGCAAAGACGCGGCAATAAAAGGCTGGATCCCGCTTCGGGCAGCAGCCCCAGCTTTACAAAGGGTAGTGCAAACACAGCCTGATCACTGCTATAAACTAAATCACAGTGCAATAACAGGGTGGTGCCAATACCAATTGCCAGGCCATTAACCTTAGCGACAACAGGCACTGTGACTTGATTCAGCGTATGCAAAAAACGGAACGGAGGTGCCGACTCATCAAGATTTTCTACCGCCAGAAAGTCATTCAGATCGTTGCCGGACGAAAAGCTGTCGCCGCTACTCTCAAACACCACGGCTTTTATCTTTAAGTCATTATCTGCATTCTTTAAAGCCTCTTCGCAAATGCGATACATCGCCTGCGAGAAGGCATTTTTCTTGTCCGGTCGGTTTAAGCGGATACGGACCAGCTGATCCTGTTCGATAACCTGTACTTGTTGCTCTGTCATTACAACCTCATCTTATCTGTTACTTAACTGGTTGTACCACTTGCCGACAAGGTTATCAATCTTTAGCTTCACTTTCACGCTTTTTCCACGCGGCAGCTGTTTTCTGATGCAACGGCAAAATCATGTCCAGAGCCGACTGCGTTCCGGGCTCAAGCTGCAACTGGTTATTTTGCTTTGGCTTAACCCGATCGCCCCACTGTATCAAACCGGCACCACAGGTTAGGCCACCACCAAACACTGCCGAGATTATCTTATCGCCGGGCTTGATGGTACCATTGTCAGCCGCTTCAGCAAACGCGATCGGCAAGGTCGCTGACGAGGTATTGCCGTATTTTTGAATGTTAATTACCGTTTTCTCGGTCGGAACATTACATAGTTTTGCCAGATAATCGATCAAACGTTTGTTGGCCTGATGCGGAATCAAAGCATCAATATCGTCGGTCGTTAATCCGGTTTGCCGGAAGACATTCTCGACCGCTGCGTTCATCCCTTTAACGGCCCGTTTAAAGATTTCCTGGCCAACGAAGCTAAAGGGCATAATGCCGTCAAAACCGAAGCGGTCGAAGCTTAACCCAAACTCAAGACTTAAAACATCTCTGGCATCGGCATCACAGCTAATGTGACTCGCTAATAACCCGGATTCTTTGTCACTTGCTTCCAGCACCATGGCACCCGCGCCGTCACCAAACAGCACTGCACTTTCGCGCTGTGTCCAGTCTAAGATTCGAGTTAAGCGCTCAGCGCCTATCAGCAGCACGCGCTGATGCGCGCCGGTACGAATTGCCTGCGACGCCATGTGCATGGCGTACAAAAAACTACTGCAGGCTGCATTCAAGTCAAAAGCAGCGGCATTTTTTGCACCGATATCCCGTTGGACTGCCGAGGCAACATTCGGAATAATCTCATCAGCAGTACAAGTGCCAACAATGATCAAATCCAAACTTGCTGGATCAAGATCAGCAGCCGCTAACGCGTTTTTCGCTGCGACTGTAGCCAGTTTCGAAGTACCCACGTGGCTGACCCGACGTTCTGAGATCCCTGTACGTGACACAATCCATTCATCAGAGGTTTCTAAAAATGTGGCTAAATCATCGTTTGTCATGACTGCCGGAGGGAGACATTTGCCCCATCCCGTAATCTCAGCATATTTTTTCACGGCCAGACCTTATTACTTCTGCAGTTATCAGTACTTAACGCGTTAACCCGTGTAAAAACTCGGTTAAAGCGGTTAAGCACAACCTTCTTTTACCGTATGATAGCACGAATGTTAGTCAGTTGAATGCTCCACTTGAGGCGAAAGCAATGATCGGATCTGTTCGAGCTATTATTTATATAGCAACGTTGACCTTCACACTGGCAGGGTGCCAGAGCGCACCTGGTCCACTGCTCATTAGCCCAAATCCTGTTACTGACGGTTTAAATCCAAAGGTTGCTCAGTTAACTATTCAGGACCAGCGCACTCATGCCTATATTTACCGGGTGCAAAAGTCTGCCGATAAAGCGTACTTTGCGCCACCCCGGCAACCGTTAAAGGATACCATTAGCACCGCATTACAACCGCTGATCGGTAACCAAACGGCGACTAGCCCACTCATCTGGACCATCAGCATCGAGCAAGCGTTGATTGAAGGCCAGCTTGGCACCGTAAAGTACCAGCTTGAGCATCATCTGCTGCTGCGTGTCGAGGCTGAGTACAAAAATCAGCGCTATACCAACAGCTACCGCGGCCGTTTACAGTCAAAAGGTTTGGCTACACCCGACGAGGCGGTACTCGAGCGCGAGTTTTCGCGTTTACTGCATGCGGTTCTTAGTGATATCGCCGCGGATCCCAAACTCAGACTAAATAATCAGGAGCATTCGTTATGAAAGGAGACACACTTAGCCAGCTAATTGTGCCGGGCTTTTTATTGTTACTCAGTGTGCTTTTTAGTAGTCAGGCTGACGCCCAGGTTCAACCTGATAATCCTTTCCCTCGCGTGGTTTTTGTCACTTCGGCCGGTGATATCACTGTCGAACTGAATCGTGAGGCTGCTCCACTAACGGTGAAAAACTTTTTTCGTTACGTTAAAAAAGCCAGTTACAACGACACTATTTTTCACCGCCTGGTGCCGGACTTTGTGATCCAGGGCGGCGGTTACGATCAGGCTTTTAATGCTAAAGCGAGTTATGGAGAGATTGTCAATGAAGCGGGCAATGGCTTGCTTAATCACTACGGCACAGTAGCGATGGCGCGTCAGCGAGAACCACACAGCGCCACCCGTCAATTCTTCTTCAACCTGAATGACAACCCGTCCCTTAATCCCGATAACGGGGACTGGGGCTATACGGTATTCGGTCGGGTTGTCGCTGGTATTGAGGTACTGGAGCAGCTGGCTACGTTAGAGTCTTTGCCCTACGACGAAAAAACCGGCTGGCGGGATGTACCCGCTAATCCGCCGGTTTTGAAGCGTATTGATGTGGTGCCTGCTAACTGATGACGGCGCCCTTAAGTTTTTGGCAAGACCTAAAAGTTTATACACAGCCGCGCGTATTGGTTATCTTTATCCTTGGCATTGCCAGTGGTTTCCCCTGGGTGATGATTGGCTCAGCACTATCAGCCTGGTTGCAGGAAGAAGGTTTAACACGCTCTGTTATTGGTTACTTTGGTGCTGTCTTTGGTGCTTACTCGATTAACTTTTTATGGTCACCGCTTATCGATGGCGCGAAGCTCCCGCTGCTGACCCGCTACCTGGGCCAGCGCCGCAGCTGGATCTTGCTATGCCAGTTAGTTATTGCTGCCTGTTGTTTATTACTCTCGCAATTATCGATAGCCAGCCACTTGCACTGGGTAGGGCTGCTGGCTATGGCGATAGCCATCAGCTCTGCGACTCAGGATATTGCCATTGATGCTTACCGAATTGAATCTTTCTCTGTTTCTGAGGGCCGGCTGCAAAGCGCCGGCGCCGCGATGGCCACGGCTGGCTGGTGGACAGGCTATGCAGGCCTGGGCGCAATTCCTTTTTTCATCGTCGATGCCAGTGGCTGGGTTTGGCAGGACGCTTACGCGGTTTTGGCTGTTATTATGCTGGCTATCGCCAGCGTGGTACTGGTCGTAAGGCGTTCAACCTACCATCAGCCCTTTTCAGCTAAAGCAAAAACGCCTGCCAACCTTATTGCTCGTATTAACGAAATGGTTGTCGCCCCTATCCGGGAATTTTTTACCCGTAGCGGGACCAGGTTTGCTATTTCTGTATTAATTTTTATCTTTCTGTTCAAGATCGGCGAAGCCTTTTTAGGCCGTATGTCGATTGTTTTTTATAAAGAGATTGGTTTTACTAACGAGCAGATTGGTACGTATTCTAAGTTAGTTACCTGGTGGGTCACTATTGTTTTTGCGTTAATCGGCAGCGCAGTTAATTTAAGGGTAGGTATCGTTAAAGGCCTGCTGTTTGGTGGTATTGCCATGGCAGCCTCTAATTTAATGTTTTCCTGGATAGCTTTGGTAGGCCCCAGCGAATCACTGTTTTTAAGCGCAGTAGTCATCGATGGCTTTACCAGCGCCTGGTCAACCGTTGCATTTGTCGCATTTATTAGCTTGCTCTGCGATCGCAGTTTTACTGCCTCACAGTATGCGTTAATGGCTTCACTGGGGACTCTGGGACGCACCTTGTTATCCTCATACAGCGGCGCGGTGGTTGACGCCCTCGATGGCAGCTGGGCGACATTCTTTTTGCTCACAGCATTAATGGTGATACCGAGCCTGGTATTTTTGTGGTTCATTCGCAAGCCACTGACGCGCATGGAAGGACTGCGCACAGGAGACAGCCGTGAAACATAAGCCTCTGCGCTGGCTGGTTTTTGGCCCGGGCGCAATCAGCGGCTTGATCAGCGCGGGTTTAGTGCGGCAGCAACATGCCATCGCCTTTATTACCCGTAATACCGGTGCAACTGACCTGATTACATGGCAAATTCATGATAAAAATGGCCTGCAGTCTTTTGAAACACCAACGTACCAACACCAGTGGCAGCCCGATGCTGTTATCATGGCCGTCAAGTCCTACGATATCGGTGTTGCGCTCGCGGCTTTGGATAACCTGGGCATCAGCAGCGAATGTCCAATTATCTTAAGTCATAACGGTATCGTGCAGCAGCACAGTAAACGCCCGCTTTTCACGATGATTACAACCCACGCAGCTACCCGCCGGGCTTATCAAATTCAGCATACAGGTAATGGCGCCAGCTGGCTGGCAAACTATGCTGAAAACTGCTCTGCTAAATTGCAGCCTCCTATAGCTCAAGCTATGGTTAACAGCTTTGCACCCTTGCAGCTGGTTGACGACATCACGCAGCGGCGTTGGTATAAATTGCTGATCAACTGCATTATTAACCCTTTAACGGCTATTTACCGGGTTCCGAACGGGGAGTTGGCTAAAGACAGGTACCAGCCACTTATCGCTGCGTTAATTGATGAATTTTTAGCCGTTTCTGCACTTGCGGGCTACCCTTTCAAAGCAACTGACGCGCGGCAGGCTGTTTATCAGGTTATTGACGATACCCGGCAAAACCGTTCGTCAATGTTAACAGACATTGAGCACGGACGACCTACAGAAATTGCGGCACTGAATGGCTACCTAATTAATCAAGCTGAGTGCTATGACGTTGAGGTACCCAACCACCGTTGGGTCCTCACACAAATAACGCGCAAATAAAACTCGCCAGAATCAGTGTTTCTAGCCTTTGTCTTCGAGGAAATCAACCACTTCAAGTCCAAACCCAGACAATGCTGAATAACGTTTAGGCGAACTCATTAACGTCATTTTGTGGACACCTAAATCCGCCAGGATCTGTGATCCGACGCCAACATTTCTCGATGCACTGGAGGCGGAGGCTGTCGGTCGCTGTTCACCCAAATCCTGCGCTTCAAACTCTTTAACCTGTGCAATAATATCATCAGCGCTCTGTTGGCGACCGATAATTACCAGCACGCCATCGTGTTCAGCAAGGTAACGCATCGCCTTGTAAATCGGCCAACTGCGTTTGGCAGCCCGCTCGGTCAGCAAGGTGTCATGAAAGGTATCCTGCAGATGAACTCTGACATTAGTCACTTTGTCCGGCGCAACCTCGCCATGAACTAACGCATGATGGACCTGCTGATCAATCGAGTCTTGATAGGTAATCAAGTGGAACTCACCGAAACTAGTTGGCAGACGGCACTCAGCAACGCGCTCAATGGTTTTTTCTTTTACTGAGCGGTACTCAATTAAATCCGCTATGGTACCCATTTTTATCTGATGCTGTGCTGCAAATTTCTCTAAGTCGGGTCGCCTTGCCATGCTGCCGTCCTCATTAAGGATCTCGACAATAACGGCGGCAGCCTCAAAGCCAGCCAGACGCGATAGATCACAGCCTGCCTCAGTATGGCCAGCCCGGTTCAACACCCCACCGGGCTTTGCTTTCAGCGGAAAAATATGGCCCGGCATGACCAGATCTTTCGGCTGCGCATCCGGAGCTACCGCGTCCTTCACCGTTTTTGCCCGATCGGCTGCGGAAATACCTGTTGTCACACCTTCCGCTGCCTCAATAGAAACGGTAAAGTTAGTCGCATAGGGAGCATTATTTTTATTTACCATTAACGGCAAATTGAGCTGCTGACAGCGCTCTTCGGTTAATGTCAGGCAAATCAGACCGCGGCCATAGCGAGCCATAAAGTTAATGGCTTCTGCTGTCACACAGTCAGCGGCAATGATCAGATCGCCTTCGTTTTCACGATCTTCGTCATCCATTAAGATGACCATTTTACCCTGGCGGATATCCTCGATGATTTCTTCTGTGCTGTTTAAGCCCATTAACTAACCTTTCACCTGTTGTATTTTGGCACACCGATTAAACGGCGATCACGACCGACTTGGCGGCCGTCTATAATATCTAACTGCAGAGCTTCTGATAGCTCTTCTAAGATCGGCAACTGGATCATTGCCTGTGCATCGTTACCCAATACTAAATTGGACTGATACAAGAAAACCTGGCTGACTAATTGCTGCCGTAGCAAAGCTCCCCCGAGGGTAGCACCACATTCGGTCCAGATAAGATTGATTTCTCTTAACGCCAGTTCGAGCATAGCATCATGCAAATCAACTTTACCAGATGCCGACTCTTTCACCAGAATTTGGTGACAATGGGGATGTCGGCTGGCTTCGGTTTCTTTTATCCGCACCAGCCATACCGGGCCCGGCTGTTCAAACAATGCCAGGTCATCATGAATTCGGTTTTGGCTATCGATGATAATACGCACCGGCTGCGGCAACGGATCCGGTAGGGTTCGCGACGCAGGCCACTGACCGGCTCTGACGGTTAACCGGGGGTTATCGATTAAAACGGTGTCGGCACCGGTTAAAATCGCATCTGCGTGAGCGCGCCAGTACTGCACATCGGAACGCGCCTGCGGTGACGTAATCCACTGACTGTTACCGTTGGCTAAGGCGGTTTTACCATCCATCGAGCAGGCCAATTTGACTCTGACATAAGGCAACTGGTTTATCATTCGGTGAATAAACCCGGGATTAAGGGCTTGTGCCGCGCTTTGCAGAATACCGACATCTACTTTGATACCTGCTTGCTGCAGACGTTTAATTCCTTTGCCTGCCACTTGCGGATTAGGATCCTGCATCGCCACCACAACTCTGGCCACGCCCGCGTCAATTAATGCATCAACACAGGGCGCCGTTCGGCCAAAATGACTACAAGGCTCCAGCGTAACGTACGCGGTCGCCCCCTGCGCAGCGCAGCCCGCCGCATTAATGGCATTAACTTCGGCGTGAGCCTGGCCGGCTCGTTGATGCCAGCCCTCACCCACCACTTGCTCTCCCCGCGCTAACACACAGCCAACGGCAGGATTAGGAGCTGTGGTCAGTACACCACGGCGCGCCAATATCAATGCCTGGTGCATTAATCGATGGTCAATAGTAAGCTGCTCTGCACTAATCATTGAGTCGAGCGATTTCCTCACCGAATTCGCGAATGTCTTCAAACGAGCGATAGACTGAGGCAAAACGAACATAAGCGACTTTATCGATTTGCTTCAGATTGTCCATCACCTGATTACCGATGAAATCGCTGCTGATCTCGCGCTCGCCAGTCGCCCGAATTGCAGATTTAATTCGATTGATAGCCTGCTCCATCAATTCCAGACTGACCGGTCTTTTCTCTAGCGCCCGCAAGAAGCCATTGCGCAATTTATCCTCGTTAAAGGGCTCGCGGCTACCATCGGACTTGATCACCCGGGGCATGATCAGCTCAGCAGTCTCGAAGGTTGTAAAACGTTCGCGACAATCACTGCACTCACGCCGCCGTCGCACCGATGCACCATCTGCGACCAGACGTGAATCAATGACTTTGGTTTCTTGCATTCCGCAAAAAGGACAGTGCATCCGGGCGCTCCGTTATCTCATCATTTATTGATAAACCGGAAACTTAGCGCACAGGGCTTTGACCTGCTCACGTACCTGTTCGATAGTTTGCTCGTTGTTGATATCATCCAACACGTCACTGATCCAGTTGGCAACCTGCCGCGCTTCTGCTTCTTTAAAGCCGCGGCGGGTAATTGCCGGCGTACCAAGCCGCAGACCTGAAGTCACAAAAGGTGAACGGGGGTCGTTAGGTACTGTGTTTTTGTTCACCGTAATAAAAGCACGCCCTAACGCAGCATCTGCATCTTTACCGGTAATGTCCTTATCAATCAAATCCACTAGAAACAAATGATTCTGGGTGCCGTTAGAGACAATTTTATAGCCACGCTGTTGCAGTGTTTCCACCATAGTGTTGGCGTTTTCTAATACTTGCAGCTGGTAGGTTTTAAATTCTGGCAGCAAGGCTTCTTTAAACGCCACCGCTTTGGCCGCTATCACATGCATCAGAGGACCCCCCTGATTACCCGGGAATACGGCGCTATTCAGTTTTTTATGTAGCTTCTCATCATCTTTACCTGACAGGATCAGGCCGCTTCTTGGCCCTGCCAGGGTTTTATGAGTGGTGGTGGTAATAACGTCGGCAAAAGGCACCGGGCTTGGATAAACTCCGGCCGCCACCAGGCCGGCAACGTGGGCCATATCAACCAGTAAGTAGGCGCCAACATCATCGGCAATATCACGAAAACGCTGCCAGTCAATAATCCCTGAGTAAGCGGAAAATCCGGCAATAATGACCTTCGGCTGATGTTCTTTTGCCAGACGGGCCACTTCCTCATAGTCAATTTCGCCTGTTTCTTCGGATAGTCCGTACTGCACGGCGTTGTACAATTTTCCGGAAAAATTGACACCGGCACCATGAGTTAAATGCCCACCGTGCGCTAAGCTCATGCCCAGGAAGGTATCACCGGCTTCCATTAACGCCATAAAGGCGGCAGTATTAGCCTGCGAGCCGGAGTGCGGCTGTACGTTAGCGTATTTAGCGCCAAACAATTCTTTAGCTCGTGCGATGGCGAGGTCTTCAACGACATCAACAAACTCACAGCCGCCATAATAACGCTTGTGCGGGTAACCTTCGGCATATTTATTGGTTAACTGCGAGCCCTGGGCTTCCAGCACTCTGGGGCTGGTATAATTTTCTGACGCAATCAGCTCGATGTGTTGTTCCTGACGCTCAACTTCTTTGCTCATGGCGTCCCACAGTTCGGCATCAAATTCCGCTATCGTGTGTTGCGATTTTTGCATTACAGCTCCCACTTATTGTGTTGAATCTAAGGCAGTTACCTAACATGTTGGCATTTTAACTTAAAATCATCACTAATGCCTAGTTTGTCAACACAAACAAATTTGGGTGTAAGCGGCTTTTCGCAGTAAACTGTCTGCAATTTCTTAACCGCAAAGCAAGGGATGTTGGACGCATGGCGCAATACATTTATTCCATGTCCGGGGTGAGCAAGGTTGTTCCCCCTAAAAAAACCATTTTAAAAGATATTTCATTATCGTTTTTTCCCGGCGCTAAAATTGGCGTCTTAGGTTTAAATGGTGCTGGTAAATCAACGTTATTACGCATTATGGCGGGCGTCGATAAGGACTTTGAGGGCGAAGCCCGGCCGCTGGCCGGAATTCAAATCGGTTACCTGCCCCAGGAACCCCAGCTTGACGAGCAAAAAACTGTTCAGGAAACCGTTGAAGAAGCGGTAGCTGATGTTAAAGAAGCCCTGACTAAGCTCGACGAAATTTACGCGGCCTATGCCGATGAAAATGCCGACTTTGATGCCCTGGCAAAAGCTCAGGGAGAACTGGAAGCCCTGTTGCAGGCGAAAGACGGCCATAATATCAATAACATTCTTGAGCGGGCAGCTGACGCCCTTCGTCTGCCCCCCTGGGATGCTAAAATTGGCAACCTGTCCGGTGGTGAACGTCGCCGTGTGGCTATTTGCCGTTTGCTTTTATCGAAACCCGATATGCTATTACTGGATGAGCCTACCAACCACTTGGATGCTGAATCTGTGGCCTGGCTTGAGCGCTTTTTGCACGACTATACCGGTACCGTCGTTGCTATTACCCACGACCGCTATTTCCTCGATAACGTGGCAGGCTGGATACTTGAACTTGATCGCGGTTACGGTATTCCATGGGAAGGCAACTATTCCAGTTGGCTGGAGCAAAAAGAAAAACGGCTGGAGCAAGAAGAACGCTCCGAGAAAGCTCGTCAACGTACCATTAAGCAAGAGCTTGAGTGGGTACGCACTAACCCGAAAGGGCGCCAGGCAAAAAGCAAAGCTCGTCTTAATCGGTTTGAAGAACTGCAAAGCGGCGATTACCAAAAGCGTAACGAAACCAATGAACTGTTTATCCCGCCGGGTCCACGCCTGGGTGACAAGGTCATTGATGTTAATGGCATCAGTAAAGCCTACGACGGCCGTCAGTTAATCGACAACTTAAGCTTCAGTGTTCCAAAAGGTGCTATCGTTGGTATTATCGGCCCTAACGGCGCCGGTAAATCAACCCTTTTCCGTATGATCAGCGGCAAAGAGCAGCCTGACGACGGTAATATTGAAGTCGGTGAAACCGTTGAGTTAGCTAGTGTTGATCAGTTCCGTGATGACATGGATGACAGTAAAACGGTGTTTCAGGAAATTGCCGATGGTAATGACATTCTTAAAATTGGTAACTTTGAGGTTAATGGTCGCGCCTATGTGGGGCGTTTTAACTTCCGTGGCACCGATCAGCAAAAACGTATCGGTGATTTATCCGGTGGTGAGCGCAACCGGGTACATTTAGCTAAGTTATTGCGCGCTGGCGGCAACGTGCTGCTACTCGATGAGCCAACCAACGACCTGGACGTTGAAACCTTACGAGCACTGGAAGAAGCCATTCTGGAATTCCCTGGTTCCGTGATGGTGATTTCGCACGACCGCTGGTTCCTTGACCGCGTTGCCACGCACATTCTCGATTACCGCGATGAGGGTGAAGTTGTATTTTACGAGGGTAATTACAGCGATTACGAAGCTTATATGAAGGATAAATACGGGGAGCAGGCAATGGAGCCGCACCGGATTAAATATAAGCCAATTAGCAAATAAAAAGCTTTAACGTGCAAACGCGCAGCGGCCTCGGGTCGCTGCGCTATTACCTAGATGGCGTCAAGCGCCTCCTGTAAATTCTTAACTGCAGTAACTGTCATGCCCGGCGGACTCTGCTTGGGTTTGTTACCCAGCGGCACTATGGCCCTTTTAAAACCATGTTTAGCCGCTTCGTTTAAACGCTCCAGCCCATTGGGCACTGGCCTGATTTCACCAGCCAAACCGACCTCTCCAAAAACAATCAAATCGCGTGCCAGCGGCTCGCCCTTAAAACTCGACACAATGGCCAGAAGCAAAGCCAGGTCAGCCGAGGTTTCAGTTACCTTAACGCCGCCTACGACATTAACAAAAACATCCTGATCGGACACTTGCAGGCCGCCGTGCCGATGCAGAACAGCGAGTAATAGAGCTAACCGAGTCGCTTCAAGTCCGACCGCAACGCGACGCGGATTGGCTAACGCAGAATAATCCACCAGCGCCTGAATCTCGACTAGTAAGGGCCGGGTGCCTTCCCAGACGACCATGACTACGGAGCCGTTACCCTGTTCTTCGCCGCGTTGTAAAAAGATAGCCGACGGGTTTGAAACTTCTTTTAAACCCGCTTCTGTCATTGCGAAAACGCCCAATTCGTTAACCGCTCCAAAGCGGTTTTTGGTACCGCGCAGCGTCCGGTAACGTGAGTCCGATGAACCATCCAGAATAACCGAACAGTCAATACAGTGCTCCAGCACCTTTGGACCAGCTAAAGACCCTTCTTTAGTTACGTGGCCAACCAGGATAATGGCGACACCCTTTTGTTTGGCGTAACGGGTCAAGTAGGCGGCAGTCTCGCGAACCTGCGATACACTCCCGGGCGCTGAGGATATATCCGCCAAATGCATAACCTGAATAGAGTCAATAACCATGATTTCAGGCTGTTCCTGGTCGGCAAGCTGACAGATGGTTTCGATTGACGTTTCTGCCAGCATCCTCAGTTTATCCGTTGGTAAATTAAGTCGCTGCGCACGCATAGCGACCTGCTGCAAAGACTCCTCACCGGTAACATATAAAGTTCGCCGGGACTGCGCTAAGCGGCATAAGACCTGCAAAAGCAATGTGCTTTTTCCCGCACCGGGCGAGCCACCAATCAGAATCGCTGAGCCAGGCACAACACCGCCACCCAGAACCCGGTCAAACTCAGTAAACGTTGTACTGAAGCGAGGTAACTCCTGCAGCGAAACTTCGTTAAGTGTTTGCACCCGGGCCTGGGTGCTGCCGGCAAATCCGCTGCGTTCAGCGACACGCGGGTGAACTTTGTCGCTACCCAGGCGCACTTCAGAAAGGGTATTCCAGGCCTTGCAGTCGGTACACTGACCCAGCCAGCGGGGAAAGTCTGCGCCGCAGTCGGTACACACGTAAGCGGTTTTTGTTTTTGCCATTAGCCGTCAACTCGTTCTATTATGCACTGCATGAAAGCACTCTATTATACAAACAGATTATCATAATGCCGAGCAACCATTTCGAGCAACTGATTGACCAACTCAAACCGGTTGTTAACGAGCCGGAGTTTGATGCAATTTTTCGCGACCTGACGGAAGCAGAAGATGGGCCGACCCGATTCCAGTTAAAAATGGAGCTGCGGCGTCTGGCATCTCCGTGCTTACAGACGGTGGACCTTAGGAATCGGGTAGCCGGTGACTGCCAGCCCTATGAGTTCCTGGGCCGCAAACACTATTTTGATGAGGTCGCAAAAGATCTTTTTGAACGCGGTCTAAAAATTTATCAGGGTGTTTTCACCCAGGACACCTACGAGCAAATCATGGCGGCGGAAAACAATAACCGTGTCATGCAGGAAAAAGAACGAGAGCTGGCTCTTAAACGTGATTCACAACATGCCGAACGCGTTGCAACCCGGGCCGAGCTCGCTCAAGATGACCAGGTCCGTTCTCCTTATTTGGTCGACACATTTCATTTTGGTCAATACCCTTACCGCGCCGAAGAACGCATGAACTTTACGGTCGAAGTAAGGCTCGCCGATAGCAACGACCGGGAAGTAAAAGCTCTGACCAGCGACATATCGATTACCGGTTTGAGAGTTCGTGTCGATAAAGCCCGATTAGGAGAAGTGGGCGAGCCAGTGTCCGTATATTTTACCGGTTTGGCGAAAGAGTTTACGTTGGATGCTGACTTAGCGGTGCCTTACCACATAATTGCGGTCGATCAGCAAGGTGATCGCCGTTATCTCAGCCTAAGTCGCGATGAAAACTTCAGTTCTGAGCAATTTGATCAATTCCTGGCCCAGTTTATTAACGGCTACAAAAAGCGCTACCGAATCAATATAGATAACACCTATCAAGCATTAATGAATAAGGGACATGAGCAGTTTCTGATGCCCCGTCTAAGCAGTCTACCTGTTTATTTCTCTTTGCAAAATAAGCAGTTACACGCGGACTACATTCTGTCGACCGATAATAACCGACACATTATTGAAGACTGGATAAATGAACAAAATAATATCGTCATCGGCTCTATGTTTAATTTGCGCCGCTCCCGCTATTTATTAAAGCAGCTTGTCGATAACTCCAGCGCGTCGGTGACTTTGCTGACGTTCAGTATCACTGCCCGTGGTAAGATCCATTATTACTCAGCTATGGCGGAAGAGCTGATAAAAAGCGGCTACTGGCAAACCTTTGTTAATTTTGCCGCGCGTAAAGCAAGTTTCAGGGTCTATCAATTTCGTTTAAAAGAAGTTCAGACTGAGCAGGCATGGCAACCGCAAAGTGTCCCGCTGGATATACCCATTCCATTTCGCCAGCAGCCGCCAAGCCCCAGAGTGAAAGACGCCCTGCAGTCTATTCAGTATTTGGGAGTGCTTACCGACATAACCGATAGCATGCAATGCTTCGCCGGTGACAATTATGACAAAAGCAAAGTGCGGGCATTAAAGACTTTTCTCCATGCCCCTGCCATACCGGTGCGCACAAAAGAGGTAAAGCTGGAGTTCACCGATCTACGCCAGGAGCAGCGCTTTAGTTACCGCAGCCGTTGTCGTCTAAGACTCGGCAAAACGCGGCGCGACGGTATGATTATGGATCTGTCCGTAAATGGTCTTAAAATTCAGCTGGACGACCCCCTGTCAGCAACAATAGATGATACGGTATTAGTCTCATTGACAGGCTTTGAGAAACAACACAAAAAATTTAAACTTAACGATCTGCCCTATCAGGTGGTTAATGTCGACATGAGTGGCACTACGCTCAGTCTGCGGACGGCAGATTCCAGGGACTCCCATGAAGGACGGGCATTTTTCAAGTATTTGATAGAAAAACATCGGCAGCAATTACAGTTAGTACACGAAAATTCCTCACTACACGGGCTGGAACTGTGTTTGCGAAATTTATATTGCCAGTCACCACCGACGGTGCCCTTATTTTTTTATCAAAACAAAAAACGTCAAATTACCCTGCGCCGTGCCGGTTTGTCGAGCTGGCTTACAGTCTGGCACCAACTGCTTAACTCGCTACCGGGCAGTAGCGCGGAAAGCTTAAATATCCAACCGGTACTGCGTGGCGATAACCTGCACACCGAACTGATACCTGCACTACAAGATCTTTCCCGGGCAGACAAGCCAGAGCGTAAGCTGCTGCTAATTAAACTCTACCGCGAGCAAAGTGAGTCGGTATTGCAAACTGAATGGCAAGCCGTTGATGCGCTTGATAGCGAGACAATCAACGCCTTTATCGATCAGTGCCTGCCCGACGCCGTATTTCTTGCGGTGCAACTTGAGTTAAGCCGAACCGGGCGACCGGATACTCAGTTCGTTCAGGCAGAGATGAGTTATTTGTCACGCTACTCGGCGCATCGCGCGAATGAGTTAGAAGAAGAGTTGTGGCAAGTTTATGGTATCGCAGATACCCTGAATGTGACCGAAGATTTATTAAAGTTTGCTGACCTTGATGAAGAACACCGAAAGCGCCAGCGCCAAAGAATTGAACAGTGGCTGGTGCATTAAAATAGGGTAGAATCTGAATCAGAAACCATAACGCCGACGGTTTTTACCACCAGGGGTGGAGAGCGATGTTAAAAATAATAATGAGCGACAAGCTGCAATCTTTGCTCAGGCCAGAAACTCAGTTCCGGGCCTGGCTAAGGCTGATTGCTAAACGTTTACTGCGCTTAGCCATGGCAGCAGCACTGTTACTCATCATTTATAATGTCTGGAATATCGCCAGCCTGCAGTCACAGCAGCAGCTGAAAGAACATACGCGGCAGCTGATAGAGTTAACTTTAACGCAGGTTGCGCACCAGAGTGTCAGCGCCTTAAAAACCCAGGATACTGAGCAGTTGCAGGCCAGCACCGATCACTTGCAGTCGCTGCCGCAGGTGATCTCTGTGGTTATACGCAATCAGCTGGGTGAACAGGTCGTCAGTAGCGGGACTCCGTCCAGTGTTATTGACTGGCCAGATAACTCCCCGAGCGAACCCTGGGTGATTACTCGCGAATTAAAGGACAGCGGCCCGGTAAATGGCTACTTACAAGTCATTTTTGACCGGCAACAGCTGCTCTCTGTCAGTCAATCCGCACATGAAGGGTTAATGCAGCAAGGCAGAGTTTTACTGTTGCTGGCTATGTTGGCAGGGGTTTTTATTATGCTGGGCTTTAACCGGATCCGTGATCGCTTCTGGCAACCGGCGGTTAAAGATTAAACAGCTCGAGGGTATTATTAAAGCACCTCTCACCGACCTGAGGCTCTGATATTTCCTTGAGTTTTGCCAGAGATTGCAGGGTATTGAGCAGACATAATGGTTCATTGCGTTCGCCCTGATGACCGTTGACCGGCATGTCAGGGCTATCCGTTTCCAGCACCATGGCCGATAACGGCAAGCGCGCCACAGCATCCCTCGTTTTCTTCGCTCTGGGGTAGGTTATTGTTCCGCCAATACCCAGGTAATAACCTGCTTCTACCCAGGCCTTACCCTGCTCATAGCTGCCCGAAAAGGCGTGAATAACACCTTTTTCAGGGCCCGATTCCCGCACTAATTTTAATGTCTTATCCAGGGTCTTGCGATGATGCAGGATAACGGGTAACTCGCGGTCCTTCGCCAGCCTCAACTGTTGTCGCAGCAGTTGCTGCTGTAATTCCATGTTGTCACAGGTACCATCAAGGCCAATTTCGCCTATCGCTTTAAAGTTCGGATTATTGTCTTGCAGTAATTTATCAACCTGCTGCTGCAAGGTGTCGACATGTTCAATGCAGTGCTGGTCGATAAAATACGGATGTAAGCCAAGCGCAAAATAACAATCACTAAAGTCCTGTGTTATGCGCTTAAGCTCCTGATCACTGCCAACACAAACGCCGGGCAGCATAAATTTTTTAATACCGGCATCGCGGGCTCGTTTAATGGTTTTATCACGATCCTCGGCAAAGGTTTCGAAGTTCAAGTGACAATGACTATCAAACAATTGCATGATCGCGGCACTTAGTGTTCGCGGGTATGGCTGAAAGTGATATCAGGGTAGCGCTCCTGGGCTAAACTTAAATTGACCATAGTCGGCGCAATATAGGTCAGGTTATCACCCCCGTCTAATGCCAGATTAGCTTCCGCTTTACGACGAAACTCGTCCAGTTTGCGCTCGTCGCCACTTACCCAACGAGCAGTCGCAACATTAATATTTTCGTACATGGCTTCCACTTTGTATTCGGTTCTTAAGCGATGAACAACCACATCAAACTGCAAAACACCAACGGCACCGACGATCAAGTCATTACTTATCAGAGGCCGGAAGACCTGGACTGCGCCTTCTTCGGATAATTGTACTAAACCTTTTAGCAGTTGCTTTTGCTTCAACGGATCTTTTAACCGGATTCTGCGGAAAAGCTCAGGTGCGAAGTTTGGTATGCCACTGAATTTAAAGGTCTCGCCAGCGGTAAAGGTGTCACCAATTTGAATGGTGCCGTGATTGTGCAAGCCAATAATATCACCAGGGAAAGCTTCTTCGACCTGGGAGCGGTCGCCCGCTAAAAAGGTCAGCGCGTCACTGATACGTATATCCTTATCCGTTCTTACCTGTCGCATTTTCATGCCTTTTTCGTATTTGCCGGAAACTATACGCAAAAAAGCGACGCGGTCACGATGGCGAGGATCCATGTTTGCTTGTATTTTAAAAATAAAGCCAGAGAACTTATTGCCTTCAGGATCAACTTGTTCACCGCCGTCCGTTGCCCGTGGCTGTGGTTTTGGCGCCCAATCAACCAGCCCGTCCAGCATATGGTCAACACCAAAGTTCCCCAAAGCCGTACCAAAGAACACCGGAGTCAGTTCGCCGGCTAAAAAAAGCTCCTTATCAAACTCATTGGATGCACCCTTAACCAGCTCAATTTGCTCTCGCAGTTCTTCCGCCCAGACACCCAGTCGTTGATCTAATTCAGTGTTGTCGAGACCTGAAATGACGTCAGTTTCCTGAATTCGATGGCCCTGACCAGTTCTGTACAGAATAACTTCGTCCCGCAAAAGATGGTATACGCCCTTAAAATTCTTACCTGAGCCAATCGGCCAGGTTATCGGCGCGCACATAATCTTCAGCACGTCTTCTACTTCATCCAATAGCTCCAGCGGATCGCGAATGTCGCGGTCTAATTTATTCATAAAGGTAATAATAGGCGTATCTCTGAGACGAGTTACCTCCATTAACTTTATGGTCCGGTCTTCCACCCCTTTTGCTCCGTCAATCACCATTAAACAGGAGTCAACGGCAGTTAAAGTCCGGTAAGTATCTTCAGAAAAGTCCTCATGGCCCGGTGTATCCAGCAAATTAACCAACTGATCGTGATAAGGGAACTGCATTACCGAGGTGGTAACCGAAATGCCCCGCTCTTGCTCCATTTCCATCCAGTCAGATTTAGCATGCTGCCCCGACTTTTTACCTTTAATGGTACCGGCTTTCTGGATCTGCTGGCCATGCAACAGAACCTTCTCGGTTATTGTCGTTTTACCGGCATCGGGGTGCGAGATAATCGCAAACGTTCTGCGCTTATCTACTTCGTTTTGATAACTTTTATCGGACATTAATCACTCTTTTTTAAGTTTTAAGGGGGGCTAAGGCGCAATTTTATCAACAGATCAGACTGTTTTTCCAGAAATCATAGACTGCCCTTCGTCCATTGGCGGCAATTCAAATAAATCGCAAAGAGTCTGACCTAAATCGGCAAAACTGTCGCGCTGACCATAACTGCCGGCCCTGAAACTATTACCAGCCATCAGAAAAGGCACAAACTCACGGGTATGATCGCTACCCGGCCAGCTGGGATCGCAACCGTGATCGGCGGTCAGCACCAGCAAATCATCAGGCCCCATAGCCTGCATTAACTGTGGTAAACGCGCATCTACCTTTTCCAGTTCGCCGGCATAGCCTTCAATGTTGCGGCGATGGCCGTAAAGGGTGTCAAAGTCGACTAAATTGGTAAAAATTAAGCTTTGCTCCGGGGCATTCTGCATGGCATCAAGGGTAGCATCAAGCAGCGCCTCGCTGCCGGCCGCCTTAATCGACTGCGAAATACCCTGATGCGCAAAAATATCAGCGATTTTACCGATCGCAATGACTTTGCCACCCTGCGCAGTTAGTTTATCCAACACAGTTGCTGCCGGCGGTTTTACCGCATAATCACGGCGCTGGTGAGTACGCTCAAAGCTGCCAGCCTCTTCACCAACGAATGGGCGGGCAATTACACGACCGATATTATAGTCATTCAGCAGCCGGCGAGCCGTTTCACACACCTGATACAAGGCTGGTAAACCAAAATGTTGTTCGTGAGCAGCGATTTGAAAGACCGAGTCAGCCGAGGTATAAACGATAGGCTTACCAGTTTTGATGTGCTCCTCGCCAAGCTGCTCGATAATTTCGGTGCCTGAGGCCTGGCAGTTTCCAAGTACCCCGGGCAAATCGCACTGCTGAATTAACTCATCAAGCAGACTTTGCGGAAAGGAATCCTCTTTTTGTTCAAAGTAACCCCAGTCGAAATGAACAGGCACACCCATTAGTTCCCAGTGTCCCGACGGCGTATCTTTGCCTGAAGATCGCTCCGCAGCCCAGGCATAGCTGTACTCGGCGCGGGTGTTCTCAAAACCAGCTGCAAAACGGCCAGTTGCGCCACGATGAGCGGCGGCCAACCCGAGCCGGGTAAGATTAGGCAGCTTTAGCGGCCGCCCTTGCTGTGCGCGATACTCGGCTATATGGCCAAAGGTGTCCGCGCCACTATCGCCAAATTCGACTGCATCGGGTGCGCTACCAATGCCAAAAGAGTCCAGTACCACCACAATTGCCCGGGCCATGTTTATTTACTCCGTTATCCGTTGATAAATCATGTCTTTTGCCGCCGGCTGCTCTTCACTAATAGTAATGGCTTTAGACACCATAGCAGCAGCTTGCTGCCAGCCACTTTCATTGTCTGCATGAATGGTCACTAAACACGTATCGGCATGCAGCGGCGAACCTACTTCAATTAAATCCGTCAAACCGACCGCATAATTAAGCGCATCCGTTGCCATTCGCCGACCCCCGCCCAAAGCTACCACCGCCATGCCAATGGCTCGCGTGTCGATAGCAGTGACAAATCCACTTGTGGCAAGCCCCGCCTCCTTTACTGTCAGCGGCTTAACCCGCTTTGCTTGTGCTAGATGCTGTTGAGGTTTTTCGAGTAAATCGTCAGGGCCGCCCAGAGTGCTCACCATTAGTGCAAAACGTTCGGCCGCCTGCCCCGAACTCAGAGCTTTATTAACTAGCCCGAGAGCCTGCTGGCGACTATCGGCCAGTCCACCTAGCAGCAGCATCTCGGCGGCAAGGGCCTCAGTTACCTGATGCAGCCGTTCTCCCCGATGGGCGCCGGTTAAATAATCGATGGCTAGCTGCACTTCTACCGCATTACCTGCAGCAGATGCCAGCGGCTCATTCATGTCGGTTAGTAAGGCCGCCGTCCTGACCCCCACACTATTAGCAACGGAGGTCAGACTTTGAGCGAGTTCCAGAGCCTGTGCGTATTGCGCCATAAAAGCACCGCTTCCGGTTTTTACGTCCAAAATTAGGCCATCCAGCCCCTCGGCCAATTTTTTAGCCAGAATCGACGCAGTGATTAGCGGGATCGATTCAACCGTTGCGGTAATATCGCGGGTCGCATAGAATCGTTGATCTGCCGGCGCAAGCTGTCCCGTCTGGCCGATTATGGCAACCCCCGCTGTTTTTACCGTGTGCCGGAAAAGCGTGTTATCGGGCGCTGTCTGATAACCCGGAATGGCGTCAAACTTATCCAGGGTTCCGCCCGTATGCCCCAGCCCACGACCGGAAATCATCGGCACATAGCCGCCACATGCTGCAACAATTGGTCCCAGCATCAGGCTGACAACATCGCCCACTCCCCCTGTTGAATGCTTGTCCAGTACCGGACCGCCTAAGTCCATCGATTGCCAGTTAAGTATCTCGCCAGAATCGCGCATAGCCAGTGTTAAAGTTGCTTTTTCTCGCTCTTCCATACCCTGAAAGTAAATTGCCATCGCCATCGCGGCAATTTGCCCTTCACTGACACTTTGCTCTGTAATACCGCTGACAAATTGCTGTATTTGCTGATCAGTGAGTGAGTTGCCGTCACGCTTTGCGCGAATGGCTTCTTGTGCAATGAACATAGTCGCTCTACTCGCTAAGTTGCTGCTTTAAATCATCCACCAAGCTACTGGCGCCAATACGAAAGTGGCTGGCTTTTACCCAGTCAGCACCTAATAGGCGGGTAGCTATAGCAACGTACTGTTGCGCTTGGTCCAGAGTTTTAATGCCGCCCGCGGCCTTAAAACCGCAGGACGACCCCGATTCTTTAATGGTTTGCAACATAACCTCAGCAGCTTGCAGTGTTGCATTAACCTTCACCTTGCCGGTCGAGGTTTTAATAAAGTCTGCCCCTTCGGTTATTGCAATCTCACTGGCGCGCCGAATTAAGTCACTGTGCATTAGTTGGCCGGACTCGATAATAACTTTTAATTTTGCCCGGCCTTCACACACTTGCTTTACCTGTTTAACTAATTCAGCCGGCTTTTTTTCGTCTTCCTGAAGCAGGTTTTGATAGGGTAATACAACATCTATTTCATCAGCGCCAACCGCTAATGCCCGCTCAGTTTCGGCCACGGCGCGGGCAACATCTGCGTGTCCTTCGGGAAAATTAGTGACGGTAGCAACTGGTATCTGCAGGTCGCGCTTAGCTAGTTCCTGCTGGGTTTTAAACACCCACTCAGGAAAAACACAAAGGGCAGCAACAGTGTTTTTACCAATACTGGCCTTTTCACACAGCTGGCTTATATCCGCCCCACTGTCATTATTATTTAAGGTGGTTAAGTCCACCAGCGATAAAATCTGCTCAGCTTGTTCGCGCATTATCTTTTACTTCCTAATTTAAGGTGTTGTAGCCGGCGTCCAGCGCATAACCAGCCCATCTTCAAAACTATCCTGCAGACGGTAATAATGAGGACGCCGGCCCACTGTCTCAAAGCCGCTATGATGATACAAGTTTAACGCCTTTTGATTACTCACTCGAACTTCTAAAAAAACAGTGAGTAGCCTGGCCTCGGCATAAGCTAAGATGTCCTTGATTAAAACGGCACCAATGCCCTGCCCCTGGTAACGGGGGCTGACAGCAATATTATGAAGAGTGAGTTCATCGGCTACTTGTTGGCAAACAGTGAAGCCAACGGGTTGAGACCCAATACGAGCTTCACACCAACGATAGCCGGGGCCTTTGCTTTGTAAAAATACCTCAGCAGACCAGGGACGGGTGTGAGCCGCACATTCGATTTGGTATAAGTTCCTGCTGGGCGCAGCCAAATTAATAAGGCTTACAGGTGTTTGCTGAGTTGCAGCCAAAATGATTGTTTCCCTGCGGCGCTCAACATTTGCTGTTGAAGCTGGGCAAAGTCATAGCTGTCAACCGGATCTGTTGCCGGCTTAATAGCAACGGGTCTTGTTTCAAGCAGTGTGCAACAGTCCTGTAACCACTGTGGTAACTGTACCGGTAATGGTTTAGCAGCACTGATCAACAAGGGTCCCAGTCGATAACAGTAGTGTTCAGGTTTAGCCGAGGGTATCCCCTGGTGGTCCTGTTCGCAGCTGCGCAGCTGATAGAGAGGAACATTCATTGCCTGTAAAACAGTGATTTGCTGTTTGTGCCAATGTTTCTGCATCTTTTGCCATGGTAATTTGTTAACTGGGACGTTAGTGACTAGTGTACTTAATAGTGCAGTGGTATTCCAGCAAAGTGATGGCCAATCAAGGGAAGCTAAGACTTGGCAGGGGCGGAGGGATTCGAACCCCCAACCGTCGGTTTTGGAGACCGCTGTTCTGCCGTTGGAACTACGCCCCTAAGTCTTGTTTTGGGATTATACTTAGCTTGACCCGGCAAGCAAGTAGAAACTGCCGGAAAGGTGTTTAACTGAAGATAAAATGAGCAGTTTGCACAGGCGGTATAATTTTACTTTACTATGACAGCCATGCGATTATAAAAGGCAGCATCCGGAGCAGTTTAGCGAATGATTATATTGCGGAAATTACCTGTTACTCAGCTTTTATATTGTGTTTTATGTATCGCTCTATGGTTTCCTGTAACCGCCAGCAGTCAGCAAGTTAAGGTGCAGATAAAAGGCGTCGAAGGAAACCGTCTGGACAACGTGAAAAGTTACTTACAAATAGCAAATATGGATTCCGCCCGTTCTTACCGGCCTTATCAAATCCGTTATTTACACCGACAGGCCGCTAAAGAAATAAAGCTGGCACTACAACCATTTGGCTATTATCAAACTGAAGTCAGCTCATCTCTCAAACAAGAAAGTGATTCGACCTGGCAGGCGACTTACAATATCAGTTTAAATGATCCTGTTATTATCGACGAAAACCAATGGGTCATTGATGGCGATGCCGAAACTGATGAACAACTCACAGCAGTGATTAAGAAAGGACAGGTAAAAACCGGTCGGGTTTTTCATCACGGCGAATACGAAAAACAAAAATCGGCACTTTTAAGCCGCGCAATCCAGAGAGGCTATCATCAGGCCGACTTTAAGCGCACACAAGTTATTGTCGATAAGGAACAGAATAGTGCTGCGGTGCAGGTTGTCCTGAACAGTGGTCCCCGCTACTATTTTGGTGAACTGGATATCAGCTCCAGTCATCTGCAAGATGATTTAATCAGACGTTATGCCCGTTTTGATGTTGGTGAGCCTTACATGACCAGCGAACTCAGTAAATTCCAGGTCGATTTAAGCAACAGCGATTATTTTTCGGAAGTACAAATTGTCAGTGACTGGAAAAATGCTAATGCCAACAATCAAGTTCCGGTCAGGGTAGAAACCTCAGCGAATAAAAAGACACACTATCGTTTTGGTGCTGGCTATGGCACCGATACCGGGGTTCGGTTAACGGCGGGCCTGGACCGACGTTGGGTAAACAATCGCGGCCACCAGTTCCGCTCGGCGGTGCAGTTAGCACAGTACGAGAGCCGGGCTACTGCGATTTACCATATCCCGGGTGAAAAACCGCAAATGGATTATCACCAACTGCGAACGGAAATTGGTAATAAAGACAATGAAAGCGTTAATTCTCAAGTCTATCGCGTAGCCGCATTAGATGTTTTCACCTATGACCGGTGGCAACGGGAGTATGATCTCAGCTGGTTCCACGAAGATTTTACCGTCGGCATACAAAATGACCGTTCGGAGTTTTTAGTACCCGGCGTCAAATGGCGCTACCTTAGTTCTGATCAGCGCATTAATGTCGTTAATGGCTGGCGCATCAGTTTCGGTTTGCGGGCGGCAGCCGGGGGCCTGTTGTCGGACGCCGATATGGTGCAGGGCAATATCAAGTTTAAATCTGTATGGACGTTAAGCGAGCGGTGGCGGTTATTAAGCCGCGCAGAAGCTGGCGCGACCTACATTGATAATTTTTACCGTTTACCGCCGTCATTAAGGTTTTTTGCGGGGGGCGACAACAGCGTGCGGGGATACGCTTATGAGCAGCTTGGCCCTGAGGATCCGAGTCAGGCAGTTATCGGCGGCCGGTATCTGGCCGTGGCCAGTGCCGAGTTCGATTATAGGATTGCGGATAGCTGGCGGCTTGCGGTTTTTTCAGACATTGGCAATACCATGATCGAGCCGAACCAGGATCTCAAACAAAGTATAGGCTTTGGTCTGCGTTGGTTATCTCCTGTGGGTGCGATTAGGCTGGACTTAGCTCAGGCCATCGATGAGCCGGGTAATCCATGGCGGCTGCATTTTACCCTGGGGCCTGACCTATGAGCATCTATAAACGCTTATCTTATGGGGTACTAAGCCTGGCGGTGCTGGTCTTTATCATTTTACCGGCTGTCTTGTTGAGTCTGCTGAGTACCCATACTGGTAGTCAGTGGCTACTTAATCTGGGTAAGCCACTGGTTGCCGAATCAATACAGTTTGAAGGATTTGAGGGTCGCCTGCTCGATCAATTTTCAGTGCGCAACGTAACAATTGATACTGGCCCCTTCGCTGCTCAGCTTTCCTCAGCCAGCTTAACCTGGTCACCGCGTAAGTTGTTCGCAGGCAACCTGGTGATTAATGACTTGGTTCTCGGCTCAGGCGAATTTCGCCTTCGCGCCGCTGACAGCAACGATCAGTCAGCTGCGTCGTCAAGCGACTTAAGCTCTGTCGCAATCCAGTTACCTCTAGCCGTAGAGCTTCAGCACTTTTCAGCACAACCTAGCTGGGTTTTCATTAATGATGCCCCTGAACAAAAGCTTGCCTTAACTGCCGCAGCATCCTTATCCGCTGCAGGTGATCTTAAGGTTGAGCAGTTAGTTGTCGAACATCAGTACACAACCCTCGATTTAACAGCTGACGCTAAGCTAGCGTATCCTTTTAGTTACCAACTTGAGCTGCTTGCCAGACTTCACTCTCCGGACTATCCAAAAGCGGCATTGCGGTTGGCATCAAGCGGTGACTTAGAAGAGTTGAGCGGATCTTTACAGGGGCAGGATAATTTAGCCGTTAATACTGAATTCAGCGTTGTAGCCCCTTTATCGAGCCTTAGTTGGAAAGCCGACGTAAGCCTATCGCAACTGCAGCCTTCAGCATGGATAAACGCACTTACCCCTATTTCTGTGGATGAATCTTTAACCATTGACGGCGTAGCAACTTTTAGTGGCGATAAAAATACCTCACTGACAGCCACCCCCGACCTGACCGTAAAAGACAGTCGTCAGGCAGCTAATGTTACCGGGAAATTTACACTCAATAAGGATAAACTAGAAATAAAACAACTGACTGGCCAGCTCGAGGGCTTATTCGACGGTGTTTTGACACTTAATGGCAGGGTTGGCTTGGGCAAGCCGGTGACTATGGATCTGCAGCTGCAGAGCGACGAAATAGCTTATCAGGAAACCCGAAATTCTGGTCAAATAGATGTCAAAGGAGCCATTAATCAATTAAACCTTGATACCCGAATCTCCACTCAGTTTCCTAATCAGCACCGGGCTGAGTTACTCGCCGCGGCGCAATTAACGGCTTCAGAGCTGAATATTACGAACTTTCAGCTCAGTGACTCACAGTTTGATGGCAAAGTTAAAGGCGACGCCAAAATAAGCTGGAATGACGGCATCAAACTGCACTCCTCAATCGAAGGAGAGCTTTTTGAAAAGCCAGTTTCATTAGTCACAGACCTCAGTTATCAGCAGCCCTATATTGAAGTTGATCAGTTTAACTTCGCCTGGCAGGGCATTACCGCAACGGCTCAGGGCATGATGGCCCCGGGCCGTCAGCTTCGCATTAATGCAGAAATACCTGACTTGCAGAACTTACCACTACTGCCCATAGATGCAGCAGGTGCACTCTCGGTCAGTGCTACCGCAGAGGGCGATCTTCAATCGCCCTGGGCCGAGGTACAGATCAACAGTCAAAGGTTAAGCCTGCAGGACCAGCTGATCAGCGATCTAAACCTGCTGCTAAGCGGTAATCTCGCTCAACAGTCACTTAGCTTACAGGGCATTATAGCCAACACTGACGTTGATCTTGGGTTAACAAGCCAGTTAAGCCAGAATGCCGTTAAATTGATAATCGAGCAGCTGACATTGGCTCCTGAAGAACTGGAGCAATTTGCGTTAACCAAGAAGGCCACTATCAACTATCAGTGGCAGGACGCTAATCTACAAATTGATGACTTCTGCGTGCTCCAGCAATCCGTTGGCGAACCTGTCTGCCTAAAAACCAATAAGCTTGAAACAAAGAATTCCGAGGTTTCCTTACAGTTAACCGCCTATAAACAGCCGCTCTCGATTATTAATTATTTTACACCTACGGCTCGGGTCAGAACTGAGGGCGATCTTGATGTTGATGTCAGTTCTGTTGTTAACCTGCGCTCTTTTACACCAAAGTCAGTGACAGCCAGGTTACAGTCTGACAATTTGATGCTAACCGGAATGGAAGATTCTATCCTGGTAGATAATCTACTAGTTGAAATAATGCCTGACGGCGATGTTACCTCTCTCAGTCTAATGGCGGTAGCTGAAGAAGCTGACCTGCAGGTTGATGGCAAGCTCAGTCTTTCAGAACTAACCAGCAGCGGTGAACTCGGTGGTTCTGTCCAGGCGTCCCTGGCCGATATTGGCATTATCGAAATTTTAGTAGCGCCGATCGGGGCAGCTAAAGGGCAGCTAAATGCTGATATTACTATCGGTGGTCAGTTGTTGAGTCCAACAGTAATGCCCCATCTTACTGCTGACATAGAGGAATTACTGATTAATCCCACCGGCACCCTGGTAACCGACACCCAGCTTTCGCTGCAACCTTCTGCTGAGGGGCGTGCTCAATATCAGTTGCAAGGTTCAGGTTCAGTCGGCGATGGGCAATTCAGCCTCCGGGGTAAAACCGATACCAGCGAGCAAAGCTTTAGTCTGCAGTTAAACGGTCAACAGTTACGGTTGCTGGACACCCCGCAACTCAGTGTTTACATTAGCCCGGATATGCAGGTTAATTTTGCCGAACGCCACTTGTCCATTAGTGGCGACATTGCTATCCCACAGGCACTCATTACACCGCTGCGTTTGTCAGGCGAAACCAGCCCGTCAGCAGATGTTGTTATTAAACAGCAGAAAACCGAACCATCAGAAACGGGGATAACGTCCAGCACCAACGTTACCGTAACTCTGGGCGACAAAGTAAGGGTTTCGGCCTATGGTTTTGAGGGTGAGCTTACCGGAGGCATGAGTGTTTCTCAAAGTAGTGAGTCCATTGCCCGGGCCACAGGCAAGGTTGGCGTTAAAGCCGGGACTTACGAGATTTATGGCCAGGAGTTAACCATCGATACCGGCCAGTTGATATACAACGGTGGCCCTGTCGATAACCCGGGCCTTAATTTACAGGTTGTTCGCGATTTACCGGATTCTGGCAACACGCCTGAGCAGGTAGGCGCTCAAGTGCGCGGAACGTTGCGCAATCCCGAACTGAACTTATTTTCAGACCCAGCCATGCCTGATGCGTCGGTTCTTTCTTATTTACTTTTTGGACGTCCACCCAACTCGGACTCCGAGTCAAGCAATCTTGAACTTCAGGCCGCTTTATTGCTGACAGGAAATATTACCGATTCGTTTACCGAGAATTTAAAGAATACGTTTGGATTTGACGAGGTTGCACTGGAGTCAGAAACCGAAAATGTTAATGACACCTCGCTATATTTAGGCAAGTATCTGACGCCAAAACTTTATATTAAATACGGTATAGGGCTTATCGAGTCGACATCGTCGTTTTTCCTGCGTTACCAGTTGACGGATCACCTGTGGATAGAGTCAACTTCATCGGCGGAAAGCCAGAGCGGCGATTTAATGTACAGCATTGAAAAGTAAAGCGACTAAACTAAAATGAAAATCCGTCTGGCAGTAGCTGGCTTACCGTCCATTGTTTCATGCCCTGTTCGGAGAATGACATAAAGGTCGTGTCGCCTTGCAGGAATTCGGCCATCACCTGGCGACAGGCGCCACAAGGCGAATGAATTTCTTTTGTTGGCGTATAGATAACCACCGTATCCACGGATTTAACATCAACACCTTCAGCAATAGCGCGGAAAATTGCCGTGCGCTCAGCACAATTCGACAGCCCGTAAGATACATTTTCAACGTTACATCCGCTAATTAATGTACCATCGTGGGTCTTTATTACTGCGCCAACTGAGAACTGGCTATAAGGCGCGTAAGCCCGCCGTGCAGCCTCTTTGGCCATTAATTTTAGATGCTCTACTTCAGTGCTCATAATTTTCATTCGGCTAAACCAACAAGTGGGCGATCATAACACGAAATACCGAGATATGAAGGGATTACGAGGAGTGTATTCCGGTCGTGGGTAAGCGTCGGTTTACCGACGGGCATAAAAAAACCCCGGCCAAACGGCCGGGGTTGTTTATTTGAAGTCTGGCGGTGTCCTACTCTCACATGGGGAGACCCCACACTACCATCGGCGCTGGTATGTTTCACTACTGGGTTCGGAATGGAGCCAGGTGGTGCCATACCGCTATGGCCGCCAGACAAAAACTGTCACAACATAAAAATCTGATTGTACATGCCACTCAATTTGTCGCGTCTTACGCAACCTATGTCTTTGCAGAGCGTTCAAACTTGTCTCAACAATTACAAACACCTTGGGTGTTGTATGGTTAAGTCTCACGGGCAATTAGTACGGGTTAGCTCAACGCATTACTGCGCTTCCACACCCCGCCTATCAACGTTGTAGTCTTCAACAACCCTTTAGAGCACTCAAAGTGCTAGTGAGAGCTTATCTCGAGGCTCGCTTCCCGCTTAGATGCTTTCAGCGGTTATCGATCCCGAACGTAGCTACCCGGCAGTGCCACTGGCGTGACAACCGGAACACCAGAGGTTCGTCCACTCCGGTCCTCTCGTACTAGGAGCAGCCCCTCTCAACTCTCAAACGCCCACGGCAGATAGGGACCGAACTGTCTCACGACGTTCTAAACCCAGCTCGCGTACCACTTTAAATGGCGAACAGCCATACCCTTGGGACCGACTTCAGCCCCAGGATGTGATGAGCCGACATCGAGGTGCCAAACACCGCCGTCGATATGAACTCTTGGGCGGTATCAGCCTGTTATCCCCGGAGTACCTTTTATCCGTTGAGCGATGGCCCTTCCATTCAGAACCACCGGATCACTATGACCTACTTTCGTATCTGCTCGACGTGTCTGTCTCGCAGTTAAGCTGGCTTCTGCCATTGCACTAACCGTACGATGTCCGACCGTACTTAGCCAACCTTCGTGCTCCTCCGTTACTCTTTGGGAGGAGACCGCCCCAGTCAAACTACCCACCAGGCACTGTCCCCACACCCGATAAGGGTGCCAGGTTAGAACATCAAACATACAAGGGTGGTATTTCAAGGGTGGCTCCACACCAACTGGCGCCGGTGTTTCATAGCCTCCCACCTATCCTACACATGTAGGTTCAATGTTCAGTGCCAAGCTGTAGTAAAGGTTCACGGGGTCTTTCCGTCTAGCCGCGGGTACACTGCATCTTCACAGCGATTTCAATTTCACTGAGTCTCGGGTGGAGACAGCGTGGCCATGGTTACACCATTCGTGCAGGTCGGAACTTACCCGACAAGGAATTTCGCTACCTTAGGACCGTTATAGTTACGGCCGCCGTTTACCGGGGCTTCGATCAAGAGCTTCGCTTACGCTAACCCCATCAATTAACCTTCCGGCACCGGGCAGGTGTCACACCCTATACGTCCTCTTTCGAGTTAGCAGAGTGCTGTGTTTTTAATAAACAGTCCCAGCCACCTGGTCACTGCGACCGCCGGCAGCTCATGACGCGAAGTCAATCACCACCAGCGGCGTACCTTCTCCCGAAGTTACGGTACTATTTTGCCTAGTTCCTTCACCCGAGTTCTCTCAAGCGCCTTAGTATTCTCTACCTGACCACCTGTGTCGGTTTCGGGTACGGTCAATGTTTATCTGAAGCTTAGAGGCTTTTCCCGGAAGCATGGCATCAACAGCTTCGCACCCTTGGGTGCTCGTCTCGTGTCTCGGCCTTAAGAGTCCGGATTTACCTAAACTCTCAGCCTACGCACTTTCACCGGGACTACCAACGCCCGGCCTGCCTAGCCTTCTCCGTCCCCCCATCGCAATAAACATCGGTACAGGAATATTAACCTGTTTTCCATCGACTACGCGTTTCCGCCTCGCCTTAGGGGCCGACTTACCCTACCCTGATTAGCATGGGATAGGAAACCTTGGTCTTCCGGCGTGGGAGTTTTTCACTCCCATTATCGTTACTCATGTCAGCATTCGCACTTCTGATACGTCCAGCATGCTTCTCAACACACCTTCATCCGCTTACAGAACGCTCCCCTACCCAGCACATAAATGCGCTGCCGCAGCTTCGGTGTATGGCTTAGCCCCGTTACATCTTCCGCGCAGGCCGACTCGACTAGTGAGCTATTACGCTTTCTTTAAAGGATGGCTGCTTCTAAGCCAACCTCCTAGCTGTCTGTGCCTTCCCACATCGTTTCCCACTGAGCCATAACTTTGGGACCTTAGCTGGCGGTCTGGGTTGTTTCCCTCTCCACGACGGACGTTAGCACCCGCCGTGTGTCTCCCGGATAGTACTCTGCGGTATTCGGAGTTTGCATGGGGTTGGTAAGTCGGGATGACCCCCTAGCCCAAACAGTGCTCTACCCCCGCAGGTATTCGTCCGAGGCTCTACCTAAATAGATTTCGGGGAGAACCAGCTATCTCCGGGCTTGATTAGCCTTTCACTCCTAGCCACAAGTCATCCCCTAATTTTTCAACATTAGTGGGTTCGGTCCTCCAATTGATGTTACTCAATCTTCAACCTGCTCATGGTTAGATCGCCCGGTTTCGGGTCTATACCCTGCAACTCAACGCCCAGTTAAGACTCGGTTTCCCTACGGCTTCCCTATACGGTTAACCTTGCTACAGAATATAAGTCGCTGACCCATTATACAAAAGGTACGCAGTCACCCCTCATGGAGGCTCCTACTGCTTGTACGTACACGGTTTCAGGTTCTGTTTCACTCCCCTCGCCGGGGTTCTTTTCGCCTTTCCCTCACGGTACTGGTTCACTATCGGTCAGTTGGGAGTATTTAGCCTTGGAGGATGGTCCCCCCATGTTCAGTCAGGATAACACGTGTCCCGACCTACTCGATTTCACTTACTATGTGCCGTCACATACCGGGCTATCACCGTCTGTGGCTCCGCTTCCCAGCGGATTCTGCTAACACTTAATAAGCTTAAGGGCTGTTTCCCGTTCGCTCGCCGCTACTGAGGAAATCTCAATTGATTTCTTTTCCTCCGGGTACTTAGATGTTTCAGTTCTCCGGGTTCGCTTCCTGGCACCTATAGATTCAGTGCCGGATACTCTGTAAACAGAGTGGGTTTCCCCATTCGGAAATCCATGACTCAAATGACTCTTACTGTCTTATCATGGCTTATCGCAAGTTAGTACGTCCTTCATCGCCTCCAACTGCCTAGGCATCCACCGTGTACGCTTAGTCACTTAACCATACAACCCCAAAGTGTCTGCTTGCGCTTAACTTCAGTGCTGTAATGCAACTAAGATTGTTTGTTCTTTGCTGTACACAAGTTCGATACGCCTCTACCTTACACATAGGTTCAAATAGAGTGGCATTTCTTACTTTTTTACAATCAGCTTTTCATGTTGTTAAAGAGCGCGTAACACAAGGTTACCGGTAAATAGCCTGTCCAGGCTGTTTAACGCTAACATCGCTTCCTGCGTCAGGACGCAGGCTACGTTTAGAGAAGAAGTGGTGGAGCCAAGCGGGATCGAACCGCTGACCTCCTGCGTGCAAGGCAGGCGCTCTCCCAGCTGAGCTATGGCCCCACAGACCGAAGGTCTGTCGGCATGTCCGACACAACCCTAAAAGGGAACTTCAAGCTGTGACAAGGCCGCAAGGAGGACGCATGCATCAGCATGCGACGACGCAGCAACGCAGTTCACAGCGCAGAAGTGGTGGGTCTGGGCAGACTTGAACTGCCGACCTCACCCTTATCAGGGGTGCGCTCTAACCAGCTGAGCTACAGACCCAGTAACCTTCAGGCATTGCGTCGCGTCAGGACGCGACCTACCCGAATTCTTCTCTATTGCTATCAAGCCTGCAAACTGTGTGGACACTTACTGCCGTAAGCTATTTTGTAAGGAGGTGATCCAGCCGCAGGTTCCCCTACGGCTACCTTGTTACGACTTCACCCCAGTCATGAACCACACCGTGGTGATCGTTCTCCCGAAGGTTAAACTAACCACTTCTGGTGCAGCCCACTCCCATGGTGTGACGGGCGGTGTGTACAAGGCCCGGGAACGTATTCACCGTGGCATTCTGATCCACGATTACTAGCGATTCCGACTTCATGGAGTCGAGTTGCAGACTCCAATCCGGACTACGACGCACTTTATGAGATTCGCTAACCATCGCTGGCTTGCTGCCCTTTGTATGCGCCATTGTAGCACGTGTGTAGCCCATCCCGTAAGGGCCATGATGACTTGACGTCGTCCCCACCTTCCTCCGGTTTATCACCGGCAGTCTCCCCAGAGTTCCCACCATTACGTGCTGGCAACTAAGGATAAGGGTTGCGCTCGTTGCGGGACTTAACCCAACATCTCACAACACGAGCTGACGACAGCCATGCAGCACCTGTCTCAGTGTTCCCGAAGGCACTAATCCATCTCTGGAAAATTCACTGGATGTCAAGGGATGGTAAGGTTCTTCGCGTTGCATCGAATTAAACCACATGCTCCACCGCTTGTGCGGGCCCCCGTCAATTCATTTGAGTTTTAACCTTGCGGCCGTACTCCCCAGGCGGTCAACTTAGTGCGTTAGCTGCGTTACTCACGTCTTAAAGACACGAACAACTAGTTGACATCGTTTACGGCGTGGACTACCAGGGTATCTAATCCTGTTTGCTCCCCACGCTTTCGTACCTCAGCGTCAGTCTCTGACCAGGTGGCCGCCTTCGCCACCGGTATTCCTTCCAATATCTACGCATTTCACCGCTACACTGGAAATTCTACCACCCTCTTCAGGACTCTAGCGTGCCAGTTCAAAATGCCATTCCCAGGTTGAGCCCGGGGCTTTCACATCTTGCTTAACACACCGCCTACGTACGCTTTACGCCCAGTAATTCCGATTAACGCTTGCACCCTCCGTATTACCGCGGCTGCTGGCACGGAGTTAGCCGGTGCTTCTTCTGTGGCTAACGTCAACTGTAACCGCTATTAACGATTACCCTTTCCTCACCACTGAAAGTGCTTTACAACCCGAAGGCCTTCTTCACACACGCGGCATGGCTGGATCAGGGTTGCCCCCATTGTCCAATATTCCCCACTGCTGCCTCCCGTAGGAGTCTGGGCCGTGTCTCAGTCCCAGTGTGGCTGATCATCCTCTCAGAACAGCTAGGGATCGTCGCCTTGGTGAGCCATTACCTCACCAACTAGCTAATCCCGCTTGGGCCCATCTCTAGGTGTGAGGTCCGAAGATCCCCCACTTTGGTCCGTAGACATTATGCGGTATTAGCCACCGTTTCCAGTGGTTGTCCCCCGCCTAGAGGCAAGTTCCCAAGTATTACTCACCCGTCCGCCGCTCGTCATCTTCCAGCAAGCTGGAAATGTTACCGCTCGACTTGCATGTGTTAGGCCTGCCGCCAGCGTTCAATCTGAGCCATGATCAAACTCTTCAATTAAAAGTAGTTCAATCAACTCAATAAATTACGCGTTTTTGCTTAACTTCGTTACCGAAGTCTTGCTGAACACTCATTCAAAAGTTGCAATACAATTTTCGTTTGCTTACTTTCGCAAGTGCCCACACAGTTTGCTTGGCTTGATATATTGTTAAAGAGCGTTGCTTCTTTCCGAAGCAGGGAGGCGTATTTTACATCCCTTTAGGTAATCGTCAAGTTCTTTTTTAAACTTTTCCGCTACCCCGTTGTCGGTTATCACCTCGCGGCTTTCTCCCTGACAACGGCGGCGAATTATAGAGATCTTATTGGCCCTTGCAAGCACTTTTTTCGACTTTCTTTTAATTGCCTAACTTTTAATCTGCATTGTTAGAAGAATGTTTTTAACAGGGAACTCATGCTGTGTTAGGTTGACTAATTACCAAAGAGACGACTAACTATTAATCTGTACTAATTTTCAAATTCTACTTAGTTTAACGATAGAGGGAAATACTATGGGGCCAGCATATAAGCGGATAACGCTTTGTTTCTTCTCTGCCATTAGCATAAATGCGGCAGCAGCAACCCTGCCCGCCAACAACAATTATGCACAACAGTCTTTAAATCCCTCAGTAACTAATTACGTTACCGAACTCAGTCCTTTGCAAAAAGAAAAAATAACGACTTATAGTGGTATAATTACCAACCACCTTAACAAAAATTTTTCTATTATCCGTACTGTACGAATCTTAACGAAACACTCGCCACAGGACGTAACCAGTATTCTTGTTGCCGCTTACCAACAACAACCTGAGCACATCACGGCAATTAGCCGCGCCGTAATCAGAAGCGAACCCGCATTAACAAATGACGTTGTGGCTACTGCCCTGACTGTCGCCCCTGAGCGTTGTGATGAAATTGTCGCTATGGCGATCAATGCGGAACCTGGCTACATTGATGATATTGTCGCCACAGCAGTAAACCACAAGCCTGAAAAACTCGATAGCATCGTACGAATCGCCATCACTGCTGAACCCGACTTAAGTGGTTCAGTTGTACGCTCTGCTGCTGAGACTTCGCCTAACAATTTTTTTGGTGCAGTACTCAATAGCATCAAGTCTTTACCGAAATCGACAAAAAACGTTTATTACGCAGTAAAAGATTTTTTTATTGAACAAAATACGTCCCGGCAAACAGATTTACCGGAGACAACACCCGAGCACTGGCAGCAATTTATTGAACGGGCAAAACAGAGTGGGGTAACACGCGAAGAACTTGAATGGTTTAAAGAGAAAGGTTATATCAGCGAGCAGCAATTAACTACCGCATTTAACCAATAAAAAAGCCGGCGTAAACGCCGGCTTTCTATTTTGAGATAATTTAATCTGCAGTAACTTCTTCTACAGACTCAACCTCTTCAACTTCTGGTCTATCAACTAACTCAATGTAAGCCATAGGAGCGTTATCACCTGTCCGGAAGCCACACTTCATAATACGAGTGTAACCGCCTGGACGACTTTCATAACGTGAGCCAAGCTCATTAAAAAGCTTACCTACAACTTCTTTATCACGAGTTCGTGCAAATGCCAAACGGCGATTCGCAACACTGTCTTGTTTAGCCATTGTGATCAATGGCTCTACTACGCGACGCAACTCTTTCGCTTTTGGTAATGTTGTCTTGATTATCTCATGACGCACCAAAGAAACAGCCATATTGCGAAACATCGCTTGGCGATGGCTGCTATTACGATTAAGTTGACGACCACTCTTACGATGGCGCATACCTATACCCTTCTCAGTAAATCGATACTAAGGTAATTTAGTCGTTATCAAGAAGACTAGCTGGCGGCCAGTTCTCCAGGCGCATGCCCAGAGATAAACCACGTGACGCTAGTACGTCCTTGATTTCTGTCAGCGACTTTTTACCTAAGTTAGGAGTTTTCAACAACTCAACTTCGGTACGCTGGACTAAATCACCAATGTACTGAATTGCTTCTGCCTTGAGGCAGTTCGCTGAACGAACAGTTAATTCGAGATCGTCGACCGGGCGGAGTAAAATCGGATCGAATTCCGGCTTTTCCTCTTTCTCTTCCGGCTCACTGATATCGCGGAGCTCTACAAACGCTTCCAGCTGTTCTGCCAAAATCGTTGCGGCACGGCGGATAGCCTCTTCAGGATCCAGTGTGCCATTAGTTTCCATTTCGATAACCAGCTTGTCCAAGTCAGTGCGTTGCTCAACCCGAGCAGCGTCAACGCTGTAAGCGATACGCTCTACAGGACTAAACGACGCATCAACCAGCAGACGGCCGATTGGACGCTCATCATCGTCTTCAGACTGACGAGATGACGCAGGAACATAACCACGACCACGTTCAACTTTAACACGCATGTTGAACTCGCTGTCACCGGTAAGGTGACAAATAACGTGTTCAGGATTTACGATTTCAACATCACCGTCGTGCTGGAAATCGCCTGCGGTTACAGGACCTGCACCGGATTTATTCAAGGTCAACGTCGCTTCGTCTTTACCTGCCAGGCTGACGGACAACCCTTTGAGATTCAACAAAATTTCTATGACGTCTTCTTGAACGCCCTCTTTACTGCTGTATTCATGCAGTACACCGTCGATTTCTACTTCAGTCACTGCACAACCTGGCATTGATGATAATAGAATGCGACGTAACGCATTACCTAAAGTGTAACCGAAGCCGCGCTCTAGAGGCTCCAGTGTCACCTTGGCATGAGTCGGGCTAATTTGCTCGATGTCGACTAACCTCGGCTTTAGGAATTCGGTAACAGAACCCTGCATTGTGTCCTCTCTCTATGCTTAAGCTTTACTTTGAGTAAAGCTCTACGATCAACTGTTCGTTAATTTCAGCAGACAAGTCGCTACGTTCAGGAAGGCGCTTGAACTGACCTTCCAATTTGTTGCCGTCTACTTCTAACCAAACTGGCTTTTCACGCTGCTCGGCTAATTCCACCGCCGCTGCAATACGTGACTGCTTTTTAGCTTTTTCACGGACTGAAACAGCATCTTCAGGACGAACCTTGAAAGACGGAATATTAACAACTTGGCCATTAACAACGACAGCCTTATGGCTGACCAGTTGGCGAGCTTCAGCGCGTGTAGACGCGAAGCCCATGCGATAAACTACGTTATCCAAACGCTGTTCAAGCAACTGCAACAGGTTCTCACCGGTATTGCCTTTCAGACGAGCGGCTTCTTTATAGTAGTTACGGAATTGTTTTTCCAGAACGCCGTACATACGACGAACTTTTTGCTTTTCGCGCAACTGCACACCATAGTCTGACAAACGACCGCGACGGGCGCCGTGCTGTCCAGGTGCAGTTTCGATTTTACATTTAGAATCGATTGCGCGTACGCCGCTTTTCAAGAACAAATCTGTTCCTTCGCGACGACTTAACTTGAGCTTAGGACCCAAATATCTTGCCATGATCTTTCTCCAACTATCGATTCACGCCTTAAACGCGACGTTTCTTAGGCGGACGACAACCGTTGTGAGGAATCGGTGTCACATCGGTAATATTGGTAATGCGGTAACCAACGGCATTTAACGCACGAATCGATGATTCGCGGCCTGGGCCGGGACCGTTTACAAATACTTCCAGGTTTTTAAGACCGTATTCCTTCGCCACTTCACCTGCACGTTCAGCCGCTACCTGAGCAGCAAACGGCGTTGATTTCCGTGAACCCCGGAAGCCAGACCCACCGGCAGTTGCCCACGCTAATGCGTTGCCCTGACGATCGGTAATAGTGATAATGGTGTTATTGAAAGATGCATGTACGTGAGCCATGCCATCGGCGACTTGCTTTTTAACGCGCTTGCGAGAGCGAGTTGGTGTTTTAGCCATTACTCAATCCCCCTATTTCTTAATTGGCTTGCGCGGACCTTTACGAGTGCGCGCATTTGTCTTAGTGCGCTGACCCCGTAGAGGAAGGCTGCGACGATGACGAAGACCACGAAAACAACCGAGATCCATCAACCGTTTAATGTTCATTGATACTTCACGACGTAAGTCACCTTCTACTGCATATTTGGCAACTGCGTCACGAAGCGCGTCTAGTTTTTCTTCCGACAATGAACCAATCTTTGTGTCTTCAGCAATACCTGTTGCTGCACAGATTTCCTGTGAGCGGGTACGGCCAACACCATAGATAGCGGTTAAAGCGATAACCGCGTGCTTATTGTCAGGAACGTTAATGCCAGCGATACGGGCCACTAACACGTCTCCTTAAATTTGTAGGCACAAGATGAAAAGCCCGTTAGGATACTCATCCACGTGCCGGATTGCAAACACTTCAAAAGGGGATGGCCCTCAGGCCACCCCACTTTTCCTTCGAATCAACCTTGCCGCTGCTTATGTTTAGCGTCTGTACAAATCACTCGAACAACACCGTTGCGCTTAATGATTTTACAGTTACGACAGATTTTCTTCACGGAAGCACGAACTTTCATTGCTACTCTCCGTTCTGCTCAACCTTAGCGGCCGTAGCCTTTTAGGTTAGCTTTTTTAAGTACAGAATCATATTGATGTGACATCAAGTGAGTCTGTACCTGAGCCATAAAGTCCATGATAACAACAACGATAATCAACAATGACGTACCGCCGAAGTAGAACTGTACGTTCCAGGCAATCATCATGAACTCAGGAACTAAACATACAAAGGTAATGTACAGCGCCCCTGCAAGAGTCAGCCGAGTCATTACTTTGTCAATATACCGCGACGTCTGTTCACCCGGACGTATGCCCGGAATAAAAGCGCCTGACTTCTTCAGGTTGTCTGCCGTTTCGCGTGGATTAAATACCAACGCTGTGTAGAAGAAACAGAAGAAGATAATTGCAGCCGCGTATAATAACACATAAAGCGGCTGTCCTGGAGATAAAGTCATAGATACTTGTTGTAAAATATCTGCGACAGCACCTTCACCAGAGCCAAACCAAGTGGCTATGGTACCAGGAAACAAAATAATACTCGATGCGAAAATTGGTGGAATAACACCCGCCATGTTCACTTTCAATGGCAAGTGCGAACTCTGTGCCGCAAACACCTTACGACCCTGCTGCCGTTTAGCGTAATTAACGACAATACGCCGTTGACCACGTTCAACAAAAACAACGAAGTAGGTTACTGCTAACACAACAACACCAATTAACAACAGCAGCAGAAGGTGCAGGTCACCCTGCCGTGCTTGTTCTGCTGTTTGACCAATTGCCGATGGCAAACCTGCAACAATACCCACGAAAATCAGGATAGAGATGCCGTTACCGATACCTCGCTCAGTGATTTGCTCGCCTAACCACATCAGGAACATGGTGCCTGTCACCAAGCTCACAACTGCGGTAAAGTAAAAACCAAAACCTGGATCGATAACCAATCCGGGCATCAGATTTGGCAAACCTGTTGCGATTCCAACCGACTGGAACGATGCCAGTATTAGGGTACCCCACCGCGTGTACTGGTTTATCTTGCGACGACCAGATTCACCCTCTTTCTTGAGCTCAGCCAGGCGTGGATGAACCACACTGGCTAACTGCATAATGATCGAGGCGGAAATATAAGGCATGATCCCCAATGCAAACACTGACGCTCGTTCAAGAGCACCACCGCTGAACATGTTAAACATGGCAACGATGGTGTCTTTTTGCTGTTCGAATAACTGAGCTAAAACTGCGGCATCAATACCAGGAATAGGCACAAAGGAGCCCGCTCGGAAGACGATGATCGCTCCTAACACAAACAACAGGCGACGCTTGAGTTCCGACGTGCCACCTTGCGCTCGATTTGATTCCAATCCTGGTTTAGCCATGAGCCCTATCCTTCGATTTTGCCGCCAGCAGCTTCAATAGCCTCGCGAGCGCCTTTGGTGACTTTCAGACCGTTAATGGTCAGTTTACGCGTTAACTCGCCGGACTTAATGACTTTTGCAGCCAATATGTTCTTACGAATTAGACCCGCAGCTTTCAATGTTGCTAAATCGACAACATCACCTTCGACTTTCGCGATTTCAGCCAAGTTAACTTCTGCAGTCACCATAGCTTTACGTGAAGTAAAACCAAATTTCGGCAGACGCCGTTGGATTGGCATTTGTCCGCCTTCGAAACCTGGCTTAACGGAACCACCAGAGCGTGATTTCTGCCCTTTATGACCGCGACCACCAGTTTTTCCCAGACCTGAACCAATACCGCGACCAACGCGTTTTTTACTGCTTTTGGCACCCGGTGCGGGAGACAGACTATTTAATTCCATCATTTATCCCTCCACCTTTATCATGTAATGAACTTGGTTCACCATACCGCGGACTGCAGCAGTGTCTTCCAACTCTACTGTGTGACCAATGCGGCGCAGACCCAAGCCACGTAGTGTAGCTCTATGCTTCGGCAAACGACCGATCGCGCTACGCGTCTGTGTTACTTTTACTGTCTTTTTCGCCATTGTTCACTACCCCAGTATCTCGTCAACGCGCAATCCACGCTTCGCCGCCACTTGCTCCGGCGATTTCATATCGTTCAGCGCTTTAATAGTTGCGCGAACAACGTTGATTGGATTGGTTGAACCATATGCTTTTGACAGCACGTTATGAACACCTGCTACTTCCAGAACCGCACGCATAGCACCACCAGCGATGATACCCGTACCTTCTGATGCAGGCTGCATGTATACCTGTGAACCTGAGTGACGACCTTTAACAGGATGTTGCAAGGTGTCGCCTTTCAGCTGCACGGTTACCATGTTACGGCGTGCCTTTTCCATCGCTTTTTGAATAGCGGCTGGAACTTCACGTGCTTTACCGTAACCGAAACCGACTTTACCTTTGCCGTCGCCAACTACAGTCAGTGCAGTGAAACTAAAGATGCGGCCACCTTTAACAACTTTCGCTACACGATTAACTGTAATCAACTTCTCAATCAGTTCACCGTTTTGAGCTTCTGCATTTGCATTTGCCATGTTCGTCTCCTAGAACTGAAGTCCAGCTTCGCGAGCAGCGTCTGCTAAAGCAGCAACGCGGCCGTGGTATTTAAACCCACTGCGGTCGAAACTGACGTCTGTAACGCCTTTTTCTACCGCACGCTCAGCGATGATTTTACCCACGACTTTCGCTGCATCAACGTTACCCGTTGATTTAACTTGGTCACGGACTGCCTTTTCAACCGTCGAGGCGGCCGCCAGCACTTCAGAACCGTTAGGTGCGATCAACTGTGCGTACATATGACGCGGTGTACGGTGTACAACCAGCCGATTTGCACCCAACTCTTTAATTTGTTTACGTGCGCGAGTAGCACGACGTAAGCGAGCTGCTTTCTTGTCCATCGTATTACCCTACTTTTTCTTGGCTTCTTTACGGCGCACTTGCTCGTCAGAATAACGAACACCCTTACCTTTATAAGGCTCAGGTTTGCGATATGCACGAATGTTAGCAGCCACTTGGCCAACTAACTGCTTATCAGCGCCTTTAACGATAACCTCGGTTTGAGAAGGAGTTTCGATAGTAATTCCTTCCGGGATTTGGTACTCAACCGGGTGTGAGAAACCCAACGTCAGGTTCAGCTTGCTACCTTGCGCTTGCGCACGATAACCAACACCTAACAGTTGCAGTTTGCGTTCAAACCCTTTTGATACTCCAACCACCATATTTTGCAATAATGCGCGCGCTGTACCAGCCTGAGCTGTTGCATTCGCAACACCTTCACGGGCAATAGTACGAACGACATTGTCTTCCTGCACTAGTTCAACAGCATTATTAATTACGCGACTCAACGAGCCCAGGGCGCCTTTGATCGTTACTTCCTGGCCATTTAGCGAAATTTCAACGCCAGCAGGAATTTCAATGGGTGCTTTAGCAACACGTGACATTTCCTACCTCCTAATTACGCTACGTAACCGATGATTTCGCCACCAAGACCAGCTTGGCGAGCGGCACGATCAGTCATTAGGCCTTTCGATGTTGAAACAACAGCGATACCAAGACCACCCATCACGTTAGGCATCTCGTTGCGTTTCTTATAGATACGCAAACCCGGGCGACTAACGCGCTCAATCGATTCAATTACTGGCTTGCCTTCGAAATACTTTAATTCGATTTCAAGCTCAGGTTTAGCAGAACTCTCAGCGCTAAAATCAACAATGAAACCTTCTTTCTTAAGCACTTCGGCAATTGCCACTTTTTGCTTAGATGAAGGCATTTTCACTGTAACTTTATTAGCACGTTGAGCATTGCGGACGCGTGTAAACATATCCGCAATCGGATCTTGCATGCTCATATTTGCTCTCTCCCGTGATTCGTGGCTTACCAGCTAGCTTTTTTCAAGCCAGGAATTTCACCGCGCATCGCCATCTCACGGACCTTAATACGGCTCATGCCGAATTTACGAAGGAAACCATGAGGACGACCAGTGATACGACAACGATTACGTTGGCGCGTCGGACTGGCATCACGTGGGAGCTGTTGTAACTTAAGAACTGCTTCCCAACGCTCTTCGTCTGATGAATTTACGTCGTTAATGACCGTTTTCAGTGCGTTGCGTTTTTCTGCGTACTTAGCAGCGAGCTTAGCTCGCTTCACGTCACGCGCTTTCATTGACTGTTTTGCCATAACTCTACACCTTACTTTCTGAACGGGAAGTTAAAGGCAGCTAGCAAAGCACGAGCTTCGTCATCTGTGCCAGCGTCTGTGGTAATGGTAATATCAAGACCACGTACCTTATCGACTTTGTCATAGTCGATTTCCGGAAAGATGATCTGCTCGCGAACACCCATGCTGTAGTTACCACGGCCATCAAAAGATTTAGGATTTAGGCCACGGAAGTCACGGACACGTGGAATTGCAATGGAAATTAACCGTTGCAAGAAGTCCCACATGCGCTCGCCGCGCAGAGTTACTTTACAGCCAATCGGGAAGCCTTCACGGATTTTGAAACCGGCGACAGACTTGCGTGCTACAGTACGAACCGGCTTTTGCCCAGAGATAGCCTCTAGGTCAGCCACTGCATTATCAAGTACTTTTTTGTCAGCCAGAGCTTCACCAACACCCATATTAAGGGTGATTTTTTCAATCCGAGGGACTTGCATGACGCTGTTGTAGCTGAACTCTTTCATCAGTCCAGGAACTACCGATTCTTTATAAAAATCATGCAGTTTCGCCATCGTAAAACTCCAAAATTGAATTAAATGATTGCGTTGTTCGATTTGAAGAAACGGACTTTTTTGCCGTCTTCAATACGAAAGCCAACACGATCTGCTTTACCTGTCTCTGGGTTAAGGATCGCTACATTTGATACGTGAAGAGGTGCTTCTTTCTCAACGATGCCACCAGATTCACCTGAAGCCGGATTTGGCTTCTGATGTTTCTTGACAATGTTAACACCCTCAACGATCACACGATCTTTATCGGTAAGTACTTTCAGGACTTTGCCTTGCTTGCCCTTGTCCTTACCTGCCAGGACGACTACTTCGTCATCACGTTTAATTTTTGCCGCCATAATTGACTCCTTATAGTACTTCTGGTGCCAGCGAGATAATCTTCATAAACTGCTCTGAACGCAGTTCACGAGTTACCGGCCCGAAAATACGTGTGCCAATGGGCTGTTGATTGTTATTCAACAATACAGCCGCGTTGCGGTCAAAACGGATGACCGACCCGTCTTGTCGACGGACGCCTTTTCTGGTGCGAACGACCACCGCATTCACTACATCGCCTTTCTTCACCTTACCGCGCGGAATTGCTTCCTTTACGGTAACTTTGATGATATCGCCGATGTTTGCGTAGCGACGGTGCGAACCACCTAGAACCTTAATACATTGTACGCTGCGCGCGCCGGAGTTATCGGCAACGTCCAGGGTAGTTTGCATTTGGATCATTTCAGTGCCCCGCTTAGTTAAAAAAACAGACCCTCTCGGGTCGTGCTGCCTTTTGGTTTTTCCCTTATAAAAAGGGCGGCGAATTGTAACAGATAAAATCCGGGGATGGTAGGGCGATCTTACTTTTTTTGGCTGGGCTCGGTAAGTTGCCGATTTTATGCTTTCAGATTCTGTTGGAAGTTAACAGTTAGGATGGTAGATTTAAAGCTTCCGCTCCGGAGCAAAATAGTGACTGAGCACCGCCAACTGAAACGATAACGAGCTTATGAACCTAATTTTCATTGTGTTAGCTCCATTACTCGGGGCTATACTACCGCTGTTAATTCGGCGCAGTTCCCGTAACCTGAAAACCCTTGTTACTTTAGCTGTGCCCGTGGCTTGTATTCTTGCCGCCGCACCCTTAATACCGCAGACCCTGGCGGCAGACGTTCCGAAAGCCTTTGTTGCCTGGCTACCCGACATAGGGTTGAATTTTGCACTACGTCTTGACGGTCTGTCGCTGCTCTTCACCGGCTTAATTTTAGGTATTGGCGTACTTATCATCGGTTACGCTCACTATTACTTGTCGAGTGAGGACGATGAATCCCGTTTTTATGCGTGTCTGCTGTTATTTATGGCTTCGATGCTTGGCATCGTAATGGCAGACAACATCTTATTGATGTGGGCGTTCTGGGAGTTAACCAGCATTTCGTCGTTTTTACTCATTGGCTACTGGTACCATAGTAGTGATGCCCGTCGGGGCGCGCGCATGGCATTGGCTACCACTGGTGCCGGGGGGCTGGCCTTGTTAGCAGGGCTTTTACTGATTGGTGATATTGCCGGCAGTTACCAGTTTGACGAGATATTGGCTGCTGCGGATACCATTAAGGCGCATGCATATTACACACCCGCTTTATTGTTGCTACTGCTGGGAGCCTTTACTAAGTCAGCGCAGTTCCCGTTTCAATTCTGGCTACCTCATGCCATGGCGGCACCAACTCCGGTAAGCGCTTACTTACACTCGGCGACGATGGTTAAGGCGGGGATTTTTCTGTTAGCCCGTTTTCATCCGGTAATGGCAGGTACAGAGCTATGGCTGGTATTAGTCACCATAACAGGCTTAATAACCCTGTTAATCGGTGCTTACTTTGCCTTGCTCAAACATGATTTAAAAGGGCTATTGGCATTTTCTACTGTCAGTCACCTTGGCCTTATATGCATGTTGCTTGGCATAGGGACACAGGGTGCCGTTATCGCAGCTATGTTTCATGTCATCAATCACGCCTGCTTTAAAGCCGGTCTGTTTATGACCGCCGGAATTATTGACCACGAGAGCGGCAGCCGGGATATGCGTAAGCTGCAAGGTCTAATGGGTCTAATGCCGGTTACCGCGACGCTGGCGATGGTGGTTGCCGCCTCAATGGCGGGGCTACCCCCTTTTAATGGTTTTATGTCAAAGGAGCTGTTCCTTGACCAGGCGGTGCAACAACACTTATTTGGTGGGTTAAGCTGGTTTGTTCCTATCCTTGCAACCATTGGCGCCGCGCTGTCAGTGGCTTATTCGATTCGTTTTGTTCACGATGTGTTTTTCAATGGCGAGTACAAAGAATTACCGAAAAAGCCGCACGATCCGCCGCGAATGATGTCAGCACCGGTAGCCATCTTAGCGCTGCTTTGCGTAGTCATTGGTTTGGCACCGATGACGACAGTTTCGGGCATTATCGGCCAGGCAGCCGGTGCCGTTACAAACGCCCCCGTTGATGTTTCTTTATCACTCTGGCATGGCTTTAACCTGCCTCTGTTGATGAGCTTCGCGGCAGTAATTGGTGGTTGCCTTATCTATCTGGCCCGCGACCAATTATTTACCTTTAATCGCCAGTTTGACGGGCAGGACGCGAAACACAATTTTGAGCGCCTGGTTCAGCGCATCAGTGACAAAGCAGCTTATTTTTTCGACTGGTTCGATACCGGCTCGTTGCAGCGCTACATGGCCTTTGTGCTGGTTAGCGTCATTGTAGTTCTGATGCCTGCCCTAATTGACATCAGCGCGATTACCGGAGGTTTGAGCCAACAGCCCATTGATATGGTTTCGATGGTCGGTGCAATGGTGCTGATTGCAGCCGCTTTTGCCACAGCTACTCTGCATCGTAATCGCTTCGTTATGTTGATGATGCTGTCCGTGGTCGGACTGATGGTTTCACTATCTTTTGCTCATTTCTCGGCTCCGGATCTGGCAATGACCCAGTTAGTGGTCGAAGTCGTCAGTATTATTTTGATGATCCTCGCGTTGTTCTTTATGCCCCAGAAGACAGCGCGGGCGTCCACCGGACATCGTGTGTTCCGTGACATTATCATTGCCGGCTTTATCGGCGGCATCGTTGCCACATTAAACTTCGCGATTTTAACTTCACCCTTTGACAGCATTTCTGACTACTTTATTGCCAACGCAAAAACCGGCGGCGGCGGCACTAATGTGGTCAATGTCATTCTGGTGGACTTTCGTGGTTTTGATACGCTGGGCGAAATTACCGTACTGGCGATTGCTGCAGCGGGGATTCATAAATTGCTTAATAAGTTAAAGCCCTTTATGCCATCCAGCGATGTTGAGGGACGACCCTGGCACCGTATTAAACACCCGTTAATGCTGACTAACGTTGCTAACTTAGTGTTTCCGCTGGCTATGATGGTCGCCGTATATATATTTTTACGTGGCCATAACCTGCCCGGTGGTGGCTTTATCGCCGGTCTAATCGCCGCATCAGCAATGATTTTGCAGTACATCGCTAACGGAGTTGACTGGGTAAAAGACCGCTTTAACGTGAACTACCAGTCGCTAATGTCCGTTGGCGTCATGATTGCAGCATTAACCGGTGTCGGTAGCTGGCTGTTCAGCAAGCCCTTCTTAACCAGTTGGTTTACTTATCTGAACTGGCCATTAGTTGGTAAATGGGAATTCGCCACGGCTCTGCTATTTGATTTAGGTGTATTTTTAACGGTAATTGGCGCCACTATGATGATTTTAAGTAACTTTGGCAAAATGACTACTCGCCACCGTCCAACGTACGAGGGCAATTAATGGAAACTCTATATTCTGTAACGGTGGGGATTCTTACCGCCTGTAGCGTATTTTTGATTTTACGGGGTCGTTCCTTTCCCGTGGTAGTAGGGATTACTATGTTGTCCTATGCGGTTAATTTGTTTTTATTTTCAACAGGTCGCTTAACCATTGATGGAGCCCCTATTTTAGGTACCCAGGACAGTTATGCCGATCCACTACCTCAGGCTCTGGTTTTGACTGCTATCGTTATTGGCTTTGCTATGACCGCCTATTCGATTATTCTGGCTGTCCGCACCCGCGGTGAAATTGGTACTGATGAGGTTAACGAACAAAGCGGTACCGCGGAGGGCCGACGCTGATGTTGCAACAACACCTCGCGATTCTCCCTATCTTAATACCGTTGTTTACGGCACTGTTACAGCTGCTGCCATGGGGCGATCGGCCGCAACCCAGGCGGCGCGCTATTGGCCTGACCGGCAGCTTATTAACGCTGATAGCATGTGTTTTCTTGCTGCAGGAAGTCCAACAACAAGAGATGATAGTTTATCTGTTAGGCAATTGGTCGGCTCCCTTTGGCATTGTCCTGATGGTCGATAAGCTGAGCGCCATGATGATGCTGGTAACAGCGGTCCTGGCGGTTCCGGTACTGGTTTATGGTTGCTACTCAGAAGACAATCTGGGCTCCCACTTCCAGGCTTTATTTCAATTTCAGGTTATGGGCATTATGGGTGCTTTTGCTACCGGTGATATTTTTAACCTGTTTGTCTTCTTTGAAGTTCTGCTGATAGCTTCCTATGCACTGTTAATGCACGGCGGCGGTAAGTTCCGGGTGCGCGCGACTCTGCATTATGTCCTTCTGAATTTAGTAGGTTCAGCATTATTTTTGATTGGTATCGGCACGTTATACGGCATTACCGGGACTCTGAATATGGCTGACATGGCACTGCAGATTAGAGAGCTTTCCGGCGACAGTGCCGCGATAGCTAAGGCTGGTTCGCTGTTACTATTGATCGTATTTGGCTTGAAAGCAGCAATATTGCCGCTGCACTTCTGGCTTCCGCAAGCCTACTCAACAACGACAGGTGTAGTGGCGGCCCTGTTCGCTATCATGACCAAGGTCGGTGTTTATTCAATCATTCGGGTTTACTCATTAATTTTTGGTGCCGAGGCGAATGAGCTTGCTTTTGTTGCCCATGACTGGCTCTGGGTAATGGGCCTACTGACTATGTTGGCCGGTATGATTGGGATATTGGCCGCCCGGGATCTGCGCTTGTTGGCAGCTTATTTGGTGGTGATATCCATCGGCACAATAATAGCAACCTTCAGTGTTGCAACCGTGGCTACGACCGGGGCGGCGTTATTTTATTTAATTCACTCGACCTTTATCACCGCGGCGCTGTTTCTGGTTGCTGATTTGATGGCTTATGAGCGGGGTAAAACAGCGTCGCGTATTGTGTCCGGCAAAAAAATGGCCAATCATTCAACTTATGCGGTCATGTTTTTTGTTGCGGCTATTGCCATTATCGGGCTGCCACCGTTGTCGGGCTTTGTCGGTAAAATTATGATCCTTGATGCCGCTGCCGCAAGCGGTCAGAATTTCTGGTTATGGGGCGCCGTGCTAGCTGCCACCCTGGTTATGTTAGTTGTAGTTAGCCGGGCCGGTAGCACAATGATTTGGCACACGCTGTCAGGTAAGGCCTCAGAGCAATCTGCGCCTTTAGGTAAACGCATAGCTACGGGCTTTTTGTTGCTACTCACCTTGCTTATGACTCTTTTTGCCCAGCCGATACGGCAGTATACCGAAAGTGCTGCCCAGCAGTTAAACGATGTAGAGCGCTACCCTGCGTTCGTTCTTGAAAGGGAGGTCAGTAATAATGACTAAGCTTTTACCTGCACCCTACCTGACACTGTTTCTGCTGATTATTTGGCTGCTGTTATTTCAGTCAATCAGTGCCGGAGTGGTGCTGCTGGGTTTGTTTTTTGCCTTATTGATACCAATTTTATTCCGCCCGGCGTGGCCAAACTTTGCCAAGGTTAAAAAGCCGCATCTTGCCGTCGCGTACTTTTTTGTTTTGCTGTACGACATTGTTGTCGCCAACTTTAAAGTCGCTAGCCTGATTATAAGCAAACCACGCACTATTAAGCCGGCTTTATTGGTCTTTCCACTGGATATGACCGAGGAATTACCAGTCACTATTCTAGCCAGTACCATCACTCTGACGCCCGGCACTGTCTCCTGCGAGATTACCCGGGGCCGGAAAGGCATTTTGATTCATGCCTTTTCAGAGGATGACCCTGAGCAGGTCATTATGACCATCCGTAACCGATATGAGCGGCGCTTAAAGGAGATATTCCAATGTTAGGCACCATTTTACAAATCGCCTTTTTGCTGTTTAGTTTGTCCCTGCTAATGAATTTTTGGCGCTTAGCTAAAGGTCCCGACTTACCGGACCGGATACTGGCTTTAGATACCATTTACATTAATTCTCTGGCATTGCTGTTGCTATTGGGTATTCACCAAAACTCTCAGACCTACCTGGAGGCGGCCTTACTGATTGCGATGTTCGGCTTTGTTGGCACAATTGCGGCGGGCAAATTTTTACTACGCGGCGATTTAATTGAATAACTAACAAACGAGATAAATCATGGAAACGTTAAATGAACTGCCACTATGGAGCCAATGGCTCATAGGTTTTTTTATTCTTCTGGGGGCTTGCTTTGCTTTTATTGGCTCGCTGGGGCTGGCGGTCTTACCTGACTTTTTTACCCGGCTGCATGCACCGACTAAAAACACCACCCTTGGCGTCGGCGGTATTGTTTTAGCCTCTATTATTTTTACTTCAGTACAAGATAAATTCACCGCCAGCGAGCTGTTGATTGCTATTTTCTTATTTTTAACAGCGCCGATTAGCGCCCATATTATGGCGAAAGCGGCGCTGCATACTGACCTTAAAATGTTTAGCCGCACTCGCGACTTTCGCAAAGAAGAAGATGTTTACAAAACTGAGCCGGAAAAAGATTCAAGCTAATGGCAGCGGGGCTTAAACCTTATCCCACTGCTGCAAAACATCGCTTAGGCCATCTTTAAGAGGTCCTAAATGCTGTTCAAAACGCTGCCATTGGTTTATTCCTTTACGGTTTAACGGCTGCCTGACCTGTTCAGAGCTGGCTGTTTTCACCCGCCGCGATGTTTTATGAAAGCTAAAACACTGAGGCTCAACGTCCAGACCTAAAAACTGGAAAATTCTTTCAATTTCCTGCTCCGGTTGATCGATCAGTTGCTCGTGGATCACGGTATGAATGTCATTTGGATAAAGCGTTTTCCAGTGGCTCATAATCTTTATATACTGTTGGTAGTAATGGCTAACTACCTCCAGACCATAAGTAAACTCCTGGCCTTCGGCAAACAACTGCTTAAAACAACTGAAGCAGCAATCCATTGGATGTCGCCGTGCATCAATGATTTTGGCATTTGGCAAAATACTCTTAATTAGACCTATATGCCGGAAGTTATTTGGCATTTTATCTGTAAAAAAAGCCGCACCCTGACGATGAAAGCGGGTTTCATCGAGGTAACGCTGACCCATATCCGTCAAGTCCTTTTGTTCCAGCTGGTCGATAACCGCCGGATAGCGTGGTTCATCTGTTTGCAATTGACGGCCATTTAAACGGTGCACTAACGCAAGTATGTTAGGCAATTCCATAGTGCCATCAATTTGCGAATGTGACGCTAAAATTTGTTCCACCAGGGTTGAGCCGGATCGGGGCAAGCCAACAACGAAGATCGGGTCGGCAGCGGTAACGGTGGATAATTTAGTGCTGTTAATTTCTGCGACTTTTTGTTTGCTAAAAAACTCGACCTGACGACTGATTTCAGCACTAAACCGGTCCGGCTGGAATTGACTTTTCTGACGTTTTAATTCGTTACCCTGGGCATAACAGGCAAAGCTTTTATCAACTTCTCCCTCATCGTCATAGGCTTTACCTAAGGCAAATAAAAGATGTATCTTATCTTGTGGATGGATAATTTCCTGGTCAAGAGCCTCTACCATCATTTCGATTTCAGCGGCACTGAAGCGATAGGTTTTCAAATTAGCCAAGCTCCAGTATGCGTCGCCGAAATCTGGTTTTAATTGATAAGCCTGCTGGTAGGCCTTTTTAGCCGCTTCGGTATCGCCCTGAGTTTTTAGTAAATGCCCTTTTGCCAGAAAGATACTGGCTTTATCCACTTGCGGGTCAACCAGCAGCTCGTCGTATAACTTCAGCGCAGTAGTAAATTCATCAATGGCAACACATTGATGGGCATAAAGTGCCTTATAAGCTGAGTTATCCGGACGCTTTTGATAAAGCGTTTTCGCTTCCGAGTAAGCTTGCTCAAATTTTTGCCGTTGCTGTAAAACTTTAATATAGTCATATCGAGCCAGATCGTAATCGGGCTGAAACTCCAACACGCTTTCCAGTAAAAATTCGGCGTCGCTCAAAATATTAAGCTTTGCACCAATGTTAGCCAGGGTGCGCATCCCTTCAATGTGATGGGGCTGCTGCTGTAAAAAGCTTCGACACAGCTTCTCAGCTTTATAAAGACGCCCTTCATACAACTGGTTCATTGCTGCCAAAACTAATTTTGGCTGGCTCAGGAGATATCGTGCCTGTTCGGCATCACGGCGGGATTGATCCAGATTGCCGCGTGCTTGCTCAATTTGGCTTAAATTAGTCCAACAGGCGTGCAGAGCGGGATTGTGCTGTAATGCAACCCGGTAACTGGCGCTCGCCCGGTCCTTATCACCCTGATCGCGGTGACAATGCCCCTGCTCCTGGTAGGCTCTGCCGAAGTCAGGTTTTAGACGGATCAACTCGTTTAGTGCCTGTTCGCTAGCCGCAAAATTTTTGCTGTACCGTTGTGCCACAGCTGTCAGATAGAGAGCCTCTAACTGTGACTCTTCAGCTAAGTCTTCAGGTAATTGTTCCAGTTGCTGAATAGCTTGTTCAAACTGCTGCGCAGCAAGGGTTTTCTTTATCGATTCTAATGTCATGGCAAATTATATCTGTATCAAAAAAGGGGCCTCTCGGCCCCTTTTTGGTGGTTGTGGTTTTAATAAAAATCGTAGGAGAATGACATACCAACCGATAATGGCCGATTAGTCGTTACCCGCTCAATGAAGTCCTGAGTGTTTATGAATAGCTCAGCACGCTCATCGGTGATGTTATCAACATAGAGTTTTGCCGACCACTGGCTACCAGACACACCTACAGAAGCATTAAGAATATTGTAGGCGTCTTGCTGACGGCGGTCTGCTGCTACGATCGAGCTGTACGACTCGCCGGCGTATATCCACCCCACTTGCGCATGGGCGTCCCAGTTGTTCTCCAGACGCCAGCCGTAGCGCGCGCGCAGATTAGCCTGAAACTCTGGTGTTAACGGCAATTCAGAGCCTTCTGGCGCCATTTCAATAACGTTTGCCTGAGTAGAGGTTAACTCGGTATCGTTATAGGAAGCAGCACCGTGGAACGTCCAGTTTTCAGTTGCACGCCAGGTAAAGTCCGTTTCAAGGCCCCGGATTTCAGAATCCGCTGCGTTCTCAATAAAGGTCAGGATAGAAACGTTGACCGGGTCAAAACGCGACACTTGCATGTCAGTCCAGTCGATGAAGTAAACGTTACCGTTCCAGCGAAGACTGTTATCCAGCAATAAGGATTTCCAGCCAAACTCGTAGTTTTTCACATCGTCGGTATTGTAGGTTGTTTCAACATTCGGATACTCTGGATTATTTGACTCGATACCACCACCGCGGTTAAACCCACCGGGGCGGAAACCTTCTGAGTAAGTCGCGAAAAACAGAGTATCGCGATCCATTTGATAGCTCAGAGTAAACTTAGGAATGATGTCGTCCAGTTCCAGTGGCTCATCGGTATGTCCACCCGAAACGTCGTAATCTCGGCCACGGTTGTCATCAACAGAACCCTGGAAAATACCGGCAGCAAAGTTAGACGAGCCAGTATAGTCTGACTCCATGTCGTACCAGCGTAAACCGATGGTTGCGGCCCACTGTTCGGTGAAGTCATAAGTGTATTCACCAAACACCGCTATTTGCTCTTCAGTACGGGTAATATCGTTAAAGAACGCAACACCTGGAGGGCGAGTGTTCGGGTTGATATTGTTCGCTTCCGGAAGCGGCGCATTTGGCGCAAAGCCAAGGGCATCAGGATTTGGTAAATAAACGTAGTCGTCCTGAGTTTCGATTTCGAAGTCATCGTAGAAGATACCAGCGGTTATCCGCGAGCGCTCATTAAAGTCATAATTAATACGGACTTCCTGAGTTAAACGCGTGTGCTCCTGGTATCCTTTAAAGCCTTTGGTTGGGTCAACGCAATCGCGGTTTTCAGTGATAACATCAGGGTTGATACCATAGTTATCAATGTAAGCCGGGTTAGAGTATGTACAAGTATAGTAGCCAATAAATGCGCCACTGTTGTTATACCCTGTGTAGTCGATAGATTGCTCGACTTCGCGTTTTAAGTAGCCACCGGTATAAAGAATTTCCAGCGCATCCAGGCGGCCATTAAGGGTCCAGCTGGTTAAATCGAAGCTATCTTCAAGCTCATCAGGGAAAAAGCGCTGCACTTCCAGATCGCCCACGTCAGGGTCATAGTCGAATACCCCATCGGCGCCTAAGTCCTGGCTTTGATGCTGAACCAGGATATCCCAGTCGTTATTGATAAGGTATTTTGCACTCAGGCGAAACCCTTTGTAGTAGCTGTCATTAAAATCTTCTTCGACCAGCCCAGTGTTATAAGCAGTCTCATAGGTCGCATCAGGACCATAGTCTACCGCAGAGTTTGGGTTCTGTTCTGGGTCCAGCGTATATTCGCCAAAGACATTATCGATATAACCGCCGCGATTGACGTTATAAATAGCAGCACGAACAGCAAAGTCATTGGTCACCGGAATGTTGATGTACGCTTCTGACGTACTGCTCATTTCACCTTCCGGCATGCTCTCAAAGCCAGCCGTAAAACCTGCTTCCATCACGCCCATTACCGGCTTTTTAGTGATATAACGGATGGTACCGGCTTGTGAGCTCGCACCAAATAGTGTGCCCTGTGGACCAGGTAACACTTCTATGCGCTGCAAGTCGGTTGCATAAACATCTAAGTTACGGCCTGGTGCGGTGACCGGCTGCTCGTCGATGTATAACGCAACGTTTGGCATGGTGCCCTGAGCACCAGATAACATGACGGTTATTGGCTGGATTGACATACCACGGATGAAGACAGAGTTTTGTCCTGGTCCGCGTCCACCGGTACTGACGTTAGGAACATACTGAGCATAATCATCAAAGTTGCCGATGTTTTGCTCTTTTAAGTCCTTATCGCTCATTGCCTGAACGGCGGTCGGCGTTTGCTGGATGTTTGTGGTGCGTTTTGTCGCGGTTACATTGATAGTTTCTATAGCGGTTGTGTTTTCTGCCTCCTCTTGCTGCGCGTCTTGCTGTGGTGCAGCTACTGACGAAGAGGCAGCTAAAGCTATAAAGATAGCTGAGCTTATTTTACTATATTGGAACATGAGTTCTCCCGGGTTGTGATTATTAACTCCCTAAAAAAAGCGGCAACCATTGCCGCTTCATATTACCTATAACGCAAAAACGATTATAACGGTTTAAAAGTAATAACCAAAATTTATATTAAACCGATCATTAACTTCACCACCGTCTGTGGCGATATTACCGCCAATAAACGGCTGGTTTTTAGCTTTCACGTAGTCGACATAGGTGTAAAAACCACCACCCGCTGCCACTGCAACGCCCAAAACGTTCATCCAGGTATCGTCCTGGTAACCTACTTTGTCGGTGATTAGGCTGTGGTCATTGTAGAATGTTAAGCTCGTAAATGGACCAACATCAACGGGCAAGGTATAGGCCACGTTAGCCGTATAAATTTTCGCTTCCGTCGGGATCGCATCATAATAGCCGTAAGCGCCCATAAACATGCCGTGGTTTTCAAGCTTCATATCATAGGCATAATCAGCGTATTGCAGCTGAACATTCCAGGGACCATTATCATAATTTCCGTGAACACCCCAGGCAAAACGATTACCAACGTTTTGATCCTCGTAGTCTTCTGCGGTCGTAAAGCCCTCTGCGGCGGTTCCGGAGTAGAAGTTATTGCCCTGGGCTGAAACCCCAACTTCTAGACTTTCATCCTCACCTAGATTAAATAGTCTTGCCGCCCGCAATGCATAACTATTACTTTCGCCTACCGGAAGCCCCGGCTCGTCATAAGCACCCTGGCCTGGCAAGCGAATACCAGCTGTATCATAGTTATAGCGTCCGGTACGGTCGGTGACAGGTCCGTCAATACCGCCCATTTCGTCAGATTTATGATAGGCAATATCAAAATGCCACTGGTCGCCGCGATACAGCAGCCTTAAGCCATTATCATGTTCGTCTTCCAGACCAACATAAAAGGTCGAGTTAAAGAAGTAACTATGTGAGTTGTAAGGCATATTGCCGAATGGTACTTTCACGACGCCTATCTGACCCTGCCAGTTTTCGGTGAAGTCATAGCCAAACCAGGCATACTTAACGGTATCCATGTAATGAAACCACCGGTATTCAGCCGATAAAATGACGCCACCAATTTCACCGTCAAAATTTAGCCGGAAAATATCAAAGTCCAGATCGCCGGCTCGATTCTCGTTATCGGAATCATAGTTATTGTACTCATACTGAAAGCGGACCGCGCCATGGACTTTGATTGGCCAGTTTTGGTTCTCTTCAACCTGGTCTTCTAATTCGGCTAATTGCGCGCGAATTCCCGAGTCCGCCCGGCGTATTGCTGTCCCCTTTTGTCGGCTCTCCTGTTCGCCGGTGTGCTGCTTTTTCGTCATCATTTTCTGGTGACGTTCGTGCATCTTTTCTTTTTGCTGCTCTTGTTCTGCCAGGCGTTGTTCAAGCTCTGCTAGTTTTTCCTTTAGCATTTCAATTTCAGCTTTAACGCTCCGCTCATCCTGGGACGCTGCCGAAACGAAACCCGGACTTGTAGCAAGAAGCGAAGCCGCCACTACCCATCCTTTTGACATTAATAACTCCTTAGTGTGGATATAAATAATTTCGTCATTTGTCTTATTTGTATAACGACGCGCATAAATACAACCAAACTGACTTTGCCGTCAACTACTTATCTGTTTAGTCCATAAAAAAAGCCTCCGCAAGGGAGGCTTTTACTTTTACTTAACGTTTTCTGCTATTAGACAACAGTAGCGCGCTCGATAATTTCTACTAATGCCCAAGATTTATTCTTAGACAAAGGACGAGATTCGCGCACAATAACCTTATCACCGGTATTGCACTGATTCTCTTCATCGTGAGCATGCACTTTGGTTGTACGAGTGATGTACTTGCTGTAAACCGGGTGTTTAACACGGCGTTCAACAGCTACAGTGATGGTTTTATCCATCTTATCACTGACAACTTTGCCTTGCAGAGTACGAATACGTTTTTCTTCAGCCATTACGCACCTGCCTTCTGAGTTAAGATGGTTTTAATACGCGCTATGTCGCGACGTACTTGCTTCATCATGTGAGTCTGATTCAGCTGACCTGTTGCTGCTTGCATGCGCAGATTAAACTGCTCGCGACGCAAGTTCAGCAATTCTTCCTGCAGCTGCTCAACGGTTTTTTCTTTCAGTTCACTTGCTTTCATCACATTACCGTCCGAGTCACAAAAGTTGTTTTGAATGGCAGTTTGCGAGCCGCCAGGCGGAACGCTTCACGAGCCAATTCTTCTGAAACACCGTCCATTTCGTAAAGTACACGACCTGGTTGGATCTGGGCTACCCAGTACTCGACGTTACCTTTACCTTTACCCATACGAACTTCTAAAGGCTTCTTGGTGATAGGCTTGTCCGGGAATACACGGATCCAGATTTTACCCTGACGCTTAACGTGACGAGTCATAGCACGACGGCCTGCTTCGATTTGACGTGCAGTCATGCGACCACGGTCAGTTGCTTTCAAACCGAAAGTTCCGAAGCTAACTTTGTTACCAGACTGCGCCAAGCCACGATTTCGGCCTGTGTGAACCTTACGGAATTTTGTACGCTTAGGTTGTAACATTATCGTCTCTCCTTACTTACGGTTTTTGCCGCGCTTAGGAGCTGGCTTTTCTTCAGTAGGCAGTCCACCAAGAACTTCACCACGGAAAATCCAGACCTTAACACCGATGATACCGTAGGTGGTGTTCGCTTCTGCTGTCGAGTAATCAATGTCTGCACGCAATGTGTGCAGTGGCACCCGACCTTCACGATACCACTCTGTACGAGCGATTTCAGCGCCGCCTAAACGACCACTGACTTCGACTTTAATGCCTTTAGCACCTAATCGAATGGCGTTTTGTACAGCGCGTTTCATCGCCCGGCGGAACATCACACGACGCTCCAGCTGACCGGTAATATTGTCAGCAACAAGCTGAGAGTCCAATTCAGGTTTGCGCACTTCAGAAATATTAATTTGTGAAGGAGCTCCCGTTAATTTTTGAACTTGCTTGCGCAGTTTCTCTACGTCTTCGCCTTTCTTACCGATAACAACGCCTGGGCGAGCTGTGTGAATAGTCACACGAACACTTTTCGCAGGGCGTTCGATAACAATACGCGACACTGATGCATTACGCAGTTCTTTCGTCAGGAACTTACGTACCTGATGATCACTGTGCAGGTTATCAGCGAATTCGTTCGTATTCGCATACCAGGTTGCATTCCATGGTCTGGAGATACCTAGGCGAATACCATTAGGATGTACTTTCTGACCCATAATTTATCTCCTAGCTATCTGACACGACCACAGTAATGTGGCTGGTGCGCTTAAAGATACGATCGGCACGGCCTTTCGCACGTGGCTTGATGCGCTTCATCGTCGGACCTTCGTCAAGAAAGACCTTAGATACTTTCAGCTCATCAATATCCGCACCTTCGTTATGTTCCGCGTTAGCGATAGCCGACTCAAGAACTTTCTTGACCAGGCTAGCTGCTGCTTTAGGGCTGTACGCAAGAATATCCAGTGCTTTTTCCACTGGTAAACCGCGAATTTGGTCAGCAACCAAACGTCCCTTCTGAGCAGAAACGCGGGCAAATTGGTGTTTAGCAATTGCTTCCATCACTTTCTACCTCTTACCGTTTCTTCGCTTTCTTATCAGCAGCATGGCCGCGATAAGTACGGGTTGGTGCGAATTCACCCAGTTTATGACCGATCATTTCGTCCGAAACAAAAACCGGAACGTGTTGACGACCGTTGTGAACAGCAATCGTCAAACCAATCATATCTGGAATAATCATTGAACGACGGGACCAAGTCTTAATTGGTTTTTTATCCCCGGCTTCCAACGCTTTCTCCACCTTATTTAGCAGGTGAAGGTCTATAAATGGACCTTTTTTAAGAGAACGTGGCATGTTTTATCCTCAACTCTTATTTGTTGCGACGGCGTACGATGAACTTATCGGTACGCTTGTTTTTACGGGTTTTGTAGCCTTTAGTTGGCATACCCCATGGTGATACTGGATGACGGCCACCTGAAGTACGACCTTCACCACCACCGTGTGGGTGATCAACAGGGTTCATCGCCACACCACGAACGGTAGGACGAACACCACGCCAGCGCTTAGCACCAGCTTTACCCAGTTGGCGCAACATGTGTTCTGCGTTGCCAACTTCACCGATAGTTGCACGACCTTCAGATTGTACGCGGCGCATTTCGCCTGAACGCAGACGAATAGTGACGTAAGTTCCATCACGAGCTACGATTTGCGCGTAAGTACCTGCTGAGCGAGCCAGCTGAGCACCTTTGCCTGGCTGCATTTCCAGAGCGTGGACAACCGTACCCACTGGAATATTGCGCATTGGCAAAGAGTTACCCGGCTTGATTGGCGAATCAGGACCAGACTGGACACGATCACCAACTTTCAGGTTCTTAGGTGACAAAATGTAACGGCGTTCACCGTCAGCATAGAGTACCAAAGCGATATTCGCTGACCGGTTTGGATCGTATTCGATACGCTCAACCTTCGCAGGAATGCCATCTTTATTGCGTTTAAAATCGATAACACGGTAATGGTGCTTGTGACCACCGCCAATGTGGCGAACCGTGATACGACCGTTATTATTACGACCACCAGATTTACTGTTTTTTTCCAGTAATGGTGCGTAAGGCTTGCCTTTGTACAGGTCCTGACCGACGACTTTAACGACGTGGCGTTGACCCGGAGACGTAGGCTTACTTTTAACTACAGCCATGTTTATTCCTCCTGTTACTCAGCGCCGCCAACGAAATCGATGTCAGCACCCTCTTGCAGGGATACATACGCTTTTTTCCAATCGTTTCGCTTACCGAAACGGAACCCGGTGCGCTTGGTTTTACCCTTCACGTTGACCGTGCGTACGCTGTTGACTTCGACTTCAAACAACTTCTCGACAGCCGCTTTAATTTCGGATTTTGTTGCATCTTTCGCTACTTTGAAAACAACAGTGTTGTTGCTCTCAGCAGTCATCGTGCTTTTTTCCGAAACGTGAGGTGCTAAAATCACTTTAAGCAAACGTTCTTCGCGCATCATGATAACACCTCCTCAAGCTGCTTGACTGCATCAGCAGTCATCAGGACGTTTTCAAAAGCGATTAAGCTGACTGGGTCAATGCCCTGAACGTCGCGCACGTCAACTTTATGCAAGTTGCGTGAAGCCAGGAACAAGTTCTCATCCACGTCTTTGGTCACGATTAAAACGTCACTCAGATTCAAATCTTTCAGTTTTTCAACTAACTGTTTGGTCTTCGGCGCATCAACGCTAAAGTTTTCAACAACAGTCAAGCGATCCTGACGGATTAATTCTGACACGATGCTTTTCAGTGCACCGCGATACATTTTCTTATTTACTTTCTGCGCATGACTTTGCGGTTTAGCCGCGAAAGTCGCACCACCTGAGCGCCAGATCGGGCTACGGATTGTACCCGCACGAGCACGACCGGTGCCTTTTTGACGCCATGGTTTCTTACCGCCGCCAGCAACTTCAGAGCGCGTTTTTTGCGCCTTAGTACCTTGGCGAGACCCTGCTGCATAAGCAACGACTACCTGATGGACAAGTGCTTCGTTAAACTCACGTCCAAAGGTAGCTTCGGAAACCTCAAGAGCGCCTTTTGCGTCTTTCAATGTTAATTCCATCACCATTCTCCTCAGACGTTACGCCTTGACCGCAGGTTTAACGATAACATCACTACCAGTAGCTCCAGGAACTGCACCTTTGATCAACAACAAGTTGCGTTCTGCATCTACACGGACTAGCTCAAGTGATTGAGTAGTGACCTGCTCGTTACCCATTTGACCAGCCATTTTTTTGCCTTTAAATACTTTACCAGGCGACTGGTTTTGACCGATTGAACCCGGTGCACGGTGAGACAAAGAGTTACCGTGGGTAGCGTCCTGAGTACTGAAGTTCCAGCGCTTCACGGTACCGGCAAAGCCTTTACCTTTCGAAGTACCAGTAACATCAACTTTCTTGATTTCGGTAAATACTTCCACAGTCAGTTCAGAACCTACTGTGTAATCATCACCTTCGCCGTCTTTAAGACGAAATTCCCAAAGACCGCGACCTGCCTCAGTACCTGCTTTAGCAAAATGACCTGCTAAAGGCTTGGTAACACGGCTTGCTTTCTTCTCGCCTGTGGTCACTTGAAGCGCACGATAACCGTCAGTATCATCAGATTTAACCTGAGTTACCCGGTTAGCCAACACTTCGATCACAGTAACAGGAACAGAAGCGCCGTCTTCCTGGAAGACACGCGTCATTCCTACTTTACGACCGACTAGACCTATAGCCATTGTTAAAACCTCTCGTGTGTAATCCTATTACTGCCCACTTAACCCAAGCTAATTTGTACATCAACACCCGCTGCCAAATCTAAACGCATTAATGCGTCAACAGTTTTGTCAGTTGGATCCATGATGTCGATTAAACGTTTGTGGGTGCGGATTTCGTACTGGTCACGCGCATCTTTATTTACGTGTGGTGAAGTCAGCACGGTGAAACGTTCTTTCCGTGTTGGCAGTGGAATTGGACCACGTACCTGAGCGCCAGTCCGCTTTGCAGTTTCAACGATCTCTGCAGTCGACTGATCGATCAGACGGTGATCGAACGCTTTCAATCGAATCCGAATTCTTTGATTAGCCATATAAAATCAAAGCCTCAATAAAAGAGCATTTAAAAAAGAGCACAGACACTCGCAAACCGCCCTGGCACATACCGGGGGTGCGACTGCCTACGTCAACCATTCAGTCCCCTATCGGGACTGTTGTGGAACATCCTGTGTAAAAAGCCGTTTGGCCTGATTACTCTGAATGTGGTCGCGAATTATACAGCGTTGCGGCCGCATGTCAATGAGTAAAAGCGTCCTTGCTTATTTGCCGGGTCCTTACTGAGAAAGCTCTTCGACTTGTTTCCAGACCCGCATTAAATTGCCGCCCAGGATCATTTCGATATCATTTTCGGAGTAGCCCCGATCCAGTAGGCCCTGAACTAAATTCGGATAGGTTGATACGTCTTTCAAGCCAACTGGTAACGAATCGCCTACACCATCATAATCTGAGCCAATACCAATATGGCGTACACCAATGAGTTCGTTCACATAGTCGATATGATCGAGGACCTGGTCCAGCGTTGCATAAGGGTAAGGGTTACTTGCCTGAATTTCTTCGACGCGCCGTTTTGCTTCGTCACTTTCTTCGCCAAACTGCTCGTATACCGCTTCGATTCGATTTTTCATCATATCGCGATAACGATTTGCTTGCTGCGCAACAAAAGACGAACCGAAGTTGATTTGGACCACGCCGTCATTCTCGGCCAGCTTTTTCAGCATGTCGTCGCTCATATTACGCTCAAAGCCCGGGGTAAACTGTCGTAGCGAAGAGTGTGATGCAATAACCGGCGCCTCAGTGGTTTCGATGACATCATAAAATGCTTCGTCCGAAATGTGTGAAACGTCAATCATCATACCAATTTCGTTACACGCCTTAACTAACTCAAAACCGAAGTCGCTTAAGCCGTTCCACTGTTTACGGATATCGTAAGAAGAGTCAGAAATATGATTGGTCTGCGAATGAGCAAACGAAATATAGCGCACACCTCGCTCATAAAACATGCGTAAGTTATCAAGGTCGCCTTCCATGGGAGTGCCGTTTTCCATTCCCATGGCAATAGACATCAACCCGTTTTGTTTATTTTGTGCGGCGGCTTTAGTCGAGTAGGCTAAAGCAAACTTTTCCGGCGCGCGGCCGACCAGCGCTTCCATGCTATCGATCAAATCATGGGCTAGCTCGATACTGCCGCCCGTCTGCTCGTATTCGGCTGGAATATAAATTGCCATAAACGGCACATTAAGTCCCCCGGCAACCGCACGCGGGTAGTCAAAATCGCCCTGATCTGTCGCCCGGGTTACATCTTCCCAGCTATTATGAATACGATACGGCACGTCAATATGGGTATCGACGATCAAATACTTGTCTGCTAATTGCCGGGCTTTTTCACTGGCCTCGTAGTCCTGAGCTGCTACTGTAATCGTTGCACAGGCTCCTATTACCGCCAGCAGTGAGCTTCTTATCGTTGTTTTTAACATGCTTAGTCCTCGGTAAGACAATAATGGTAGTCACTTACAGAAGACTAACAAAACTTTAACTATGACGCACTATGGATGCGCTCAACGTAATAAAAGCACCGACTACCAACGTTCCGGCAGCCGGTGCCAGCAGCCACAGGATCCACCAATCATTTAAAAGCATAGTTTGACCCTTAATGATTTACTGTGACTCGTTAACTGGGTCAGTACGCCCGGCTTCTGACGAACTATCCGTACTGAATAGCTCATCGCCCCAGGCATCGAGAGTTTCGAAAACCGTCGTACGTGTTAGCTTCAGTAGTTCCGTTGACACCGAGGTGACCTGGGCAGATATCATACCGGCGACATCCTGTTCCGTCTGCTGCATCTGAGCAGCGGCTGATGACGTAACAAAGACAGTGACTAATAAAACAACAATACCTTTTTTCATGATGGCCTCCGTAGGCTTTAGTACGCTTTTGTGAAAACTAAGCTTACTAATACAAACGGCATGCCAACATCGAAAAATACTTTAAGTTATTGTTTTATAATTAGTTTTTGTTTTTTTGGAGAAGTTTTATAAAAACGAGTTTTAGCTGGAGGAACAACAATGGTGGATTTGACTAACTAGTTAGTCAAATCCACCAGTTTACTATCCCGGTCCTGCCGGTACCTTAATGCGCCAGTTATTAATTGCTCGGCATTACTCGCCTTAGGCCCCTTAATGCTGAGGTACTGTCGCCATTTCTTGCCACCCGGCTGTCCTTGAAATAGTCCCAGCATATGTCTGACAACATGCCAGGCCCGGCCACCTGAGTTAATGTGACTATCGATATAAGGTACCATAGCTAAGGCAATCGATTCGCGTGTTCGCTCTATCGTATCCGCGCCGCCGGCCAGCTCATCAAACTGAGTTAAAAGCCAGGGGTTTTGATACGCCTCGCGGCCTACCATAACCGAGTCTACCTGGCTCAGATGCTGTTTGATCTCGGCTAAGTTTTTTATACCGCCGTTAATCGCAATAGGGAGTTCTAAATAACGCTGTTTAGCTTGGTAGACACGTTCATATTGAAGTGGTGGTACTTCGCGGTTTTCCTTTGGGCTCAGGCCGCTCAACCAGGCTTTGCGGGCATGCAGCGTTATCTGGCTGACGCCGGAACTGACAACAGCGTCCAAAAACCGATAAAGAAATTCATCAGAGTCGTGCTCATCAATACCCAACCTTGTCTTTACGGTAACCGGAATATCAACCGCTGCCTGCATCTCGGCCACGCAGTGGGCAACTTGCTGGGGCTGAGCCATCAGGCAGGCGCCAAAGCTCCCATTCTGTACCCTGTCAGAAGGGCAACCCACGTTAATATTAACCTCGTTATACCCCCTTTGTTGCGCCATTTCAGCACAACGGGCCATCGCCTTAGGATCACTTCCCCCCAGTTGCAGAGCTACAGGCTGCTCAGCCTGGTTATACTGTAAAAAATCCTGCTGACCGAACAAGATCGCACCGGTCGTTACCATTTCCGTATACAACAGCGTCTGCTTGCTGAGCAGGCGGTGAAAATAACGGCAGTGACGGTCGGTCCAGTCCAGCATCGGGGCAACGGAAGTCAAATAGGGATATACGGCCATTTTATAAATCAATTTAGCGATAAAAATATACGTTGTATTATACGCGATTTAACCGCGAGTCTCACTAACCTGACCGGAAAAGCGTTTGCCTACCCATGAAAAGGCTTTACAATAAGCACCTAATTGCAGCAATAGAATCGTTATGACCACAGTTGAAACAGAACGCTTAATTCGCAAAGCAGAAAAGCTCTGCCAGCAGCGCGGAGCACGGATGACCAGTACCCGCCGGGAAGTATTTTCGATCCTTGCGCAACAGGCTGGCTCTATCGGCGCTTACGACTTATTAGAGCAATTAAAAATGGTTGTACCCAATGCCAAACCTCCGACCATTTATCGGGCGCTCGATTTCCTGCAAGAACAGGGTTTTGTTCACAAAATCAGTTCATCGAATAGTTTTGTTCTTTGCTCGCATTTCGATCATCAACACCCCGTACAGATGCTAATTTGTGGCAGCTGTGGTGACGTTCGGGAGATTCAGTCCGATGGAGTCTATGAAGAACTGCGTCATCAAGCCGAAAGCCAGGGATTTCTTGTGCAGGAGCAGACTATCGAAGCCCACGGCTTGTGCGCTAAATGCCAGTAACCTCTGCCCGACCTCAAACTTTTAATCATAAAAACAAATAGGAACAACAATGAAACTAAGCCACTTTTTTGGCTTTGCCGTTGCCAGCCTAACTATCAGCACGGCGGCCAACAGCCAGGCATTTGAAGACAAGTTTCGTCAACTTAATGACGATAAATTCCGTACCCCGAATATTTATCGCACCGCTTCGGGAGCTCCCGGTCATGCCTACTGGCAACAAAAAGTCGATTACGACATTCGCGTAACGCTGAATGATGAACAGCAGAGTGTCAGTGCCCGCAGCACCATAACCTATACTAATAACTCACCGGATACATTACGTTATCTGTGGGTACAGCTGGATCAAAACCGCTTTAAAAAAGACTCAATTGGGCCGCAGACCCGCTCAACCCCGGCTGATAACCTTGACCGTGTCAGCTTCAGCCGCATGGAGAGCATGCTAACCCAGGAAGAGTTCCCCGCCGGTTATACAATTACTGATGTCAGTGATACGCGCGGTGAACCAATGCCCTATACCATCAACGATACCATGATGCGTATTGATCTGGACCAGCCACTCGAGTCAGGCGAAACCGTAAGTTTTAATATCGGATGGCAAAACAATATTATCGAGGCTTCTGTTTTAGGTGGCCGCGGCGGTTATGAGTATTTTGAAGACGATGGCAACTACCTGTATGAAATGGCACAGTGGTTCCCTCGCATGGCGGCTTACTATGATGTCGAAGGCTGGCAAAATAAGCAGTTTGTCGGTAACGGCGAGTTCGCTCTGGAATTCGGTGATTATACCGTTGCTATTACTGTCCCGGCAGACCATATTGTCGCGTCAACCGGTGTTTTACAAAACAGCGGCGAAGTGCTCAATCGGCAACAGCGTCAGCGTCTCGAGCAGGCAAAATCTGCCGACCGTCCGGTTAAAATTGTAACCGAAGAGGAAGCGCTGGAAAATCAAAAAGCCGGTACGGACGAGACTAAAACCTGGGTATTTAAAGCAGAACGAGTTCGCGATTTTGCCTGGGCTTCTTCACGTAAATTTATCTGGGACGCCCAAGGCTACAAAAAAGGCGATACCGATGTGATGGCGATGTCGTTTTATCCAGAAGAGGGTAATCCGTTATGGGAGCGTTATTCCACTGCCTCTATTATCCATACCATAGATAGCTATAATGATTACAGCTTTGATTATCCCTATCCTGTAGCGATCTCGGTAAATGGCCCGGTCGGTGGTATGGAATATCCCATGATCACTTTTAATGGCCCACGTCCTTATGTTGACGAAGATAGTGGCGAAAAGTACTACTCTAAACGCACTAAATACGGTTTAGTTTCTGTCATTATTCATGAAATTGGCCATATTTACTTTCCGATGATTGTGAATTCCGACGAACGCCAGTGGACCTGGATGGATGAGGGAATTAACACCTATCTGCAGTTTCTGGCAGAACAGAGATGGGAACCGGATTACCCTTCCTGGCGCGGCGATGCCCGCAACATTACCAGCTATATGGCCAGCGACAACCAGATGCCGATCATGACTAATTCCGAGTCTATTCTGCAGTTTGGTAATAACGCCTATGGTAAACCAGCCACGGCACTGAATATTCTGCGAGAAACCATCGTTGGCCGTGAACTCTTTGACTTTGCGTTTCGTGAGTATGCCCACCGCTGGAAGTTTAAACGCCCCACTCCTGAAGACTTGTTCCGTACTCTTGAGGATGCCAGTGGCGTTGATCTCGACTGGTTTTTCCGCGGTTGGTTCTACACTACGGATCATGTCGATATCAGTCTTGACCAGGTAAACTTGTTAACTGTTAATACCCAGGACCCGGAAATCGAAAAGGCCTGGCAAAACCAGCTGGATGAGCAAGATCCAGAATCCATTACCAGCGTTCGTAATCAGGATATGCTTTATAAAATCCACCAGCAGGAGCAGCTTCAGGACTTTTATAACCAATACGATGACTACACGGTCACTAATGCCGACCGCAATAAGTATCGTAAGTTATTAAAGGGATTGTCTGATGAGCAGCGCACAATGCTGCAAAACGGCAGTAACTTCTATGTTCTGGATTTCAGTAATTTAGGCGGCCTGGTCATGCCGATTTTACTGGATATTGAATACGAAGACGGCAGTAATGAACATGTCCGGATTCCGGCAGAAATATGGCGTCGGTCGCCGGAAAGCGTCAGCAAGTTACTGATTCGCGACAAGACCATAAAGGAAATCGTTCTTGATCCGCACTGGGAAACTGCTGATGTCGATGTCACCAATAACTATTGGCCTGCACGCCCAGTGCCTTCACGGATTGAGCTATTTAAGCGCGGTGACCGGCACGATAGTTTGATGGAAGACTATAATGAAGAACTAGAAACTGAAGATGATGAGGAAAATGAGTCGTAAAGCTTTTCTATTCAGTTTGTGTTTAATCGCGCTGCTACCTCCGGTAGCGGCGCACAAATACTTTTTTGGTCTGACCGAAGTCAGCCTTAATCCGGCCAATAATACGCTGGAAGTGGTACACCAATATACCCTGCACGATATTCAGCGAGCGATGACTGAACAATATGGACGTAACTTCCGTATTGAGGACAGTAAAGCAGATGGGCGTTTTCAACGGTGGCTTAAGCAACACTTCCAAGTTCGCGACTCCAGTGGCAAACCGGTGAAGCTGGACTGGGTGGGCTATGAAGCAGACTTTCAGGCCATTTGGTTTTACCAGGAGGCTGCCGTCAGCGCAAACGACTTTTGCTCATGGCAAGTAACTAATTCCTTATTAATGGACGTTTATTCAGCACAAGTTAATACCGTTAATTTTGTAACTCCCGATAGTACACGCGGTGTAACCCTGACAGCTGCTGACAATGACCAAAGTGTCCATTGTAAAGAATAACGCGAGTTAAAATTTACCGAAATAGGATCGAATATTAATGAATGCTGAATTCGTAAACCCATTCCTTCAGGCTCTACAAAACGTCCTGTCGATGATGGCTCAAATGGAATTGAAACCCGGTAAACCACAACTTAAACAAGATGAAATGGCCCGAGGCGACGTCTCCGGTATTATTGGAATGGTAGGGCCTCAGGTTAAAGGCTCATTTTCTATTTCGTTTGAGGAAAAGCTGGCCTGTGAAATTATGAGCAAGATGGTTGGCGAAGAGCCCGATACACTTGACGATGAAGTGTGCGATATGGTCGGGGAGATCACTAACATGGTCACCGGCGGCGCCAAAAAGACTCTTGGAGAAAAAGGCTACGAATTTCAGATGGCAACACCAATAGTGGTATCAGGAAAGGACCATACGATTTCCCACCGCTCTGACGGCAAGAAATTAATCATGCCGTTTAGTCATCAAGCGGGTCAGGCCTATATAGAAATTTGCTTTGAGGAAATCAGCTCCAGCTGAAAGCTCTAATGTGATTACAAAGTGACGGCTAAAAACGGTTATCGTCGGCTGCTCGTGCATAGTTATCAAAGCGCGATAGCTGCCCATGAAACTTTAATTCGATTCGGCCGATAGGCCCGTTTCGCTGTTTTCCAATGATGATTTCCGCCAGCCCCTGCTCCGCGCTATCCGGGTGATATACTTCATCACGATAAATGAACATAATGACATCAGCGTCTTGTTCAATAGAGCCTGATTCACGTAAGTCTGAGTTTACCGGACGTTTGTCAGAGCGCTGCTCCAGTGAACGGTTTAGCTGAGAAAGTGCAACTACCGGAACATTAAGTTCTTTGGCCAGGGACTTGAGCGAGCGAGAGATTTCAGCAATTTCAAGAGTTCGGTTTTCTGACATCCCGGGTACGGTCATCAACTGAAGATAGTCCACCATGATCATTGACAGCCCGCCGTGATCACGGGCAATACGTCGCGCCCTTGATCGCACTTCAGTAGGAGTTAGTCCTGATGCGTCATCGATATAGAGGTTATTCTTTTCGTTCAAGATATTCATAACTGAGGCAATTCGGGCCCAGTCATCGTCCTCCAGCCTGCCCGTTCTGACTTTATTTTGATCGACGCGGCTTAATGACGCCAGCATCCGCATCATAATTTGTTCAGCCGGCATCTCCAGGCTAAAAACCAGTACGGGTTTTTCCTCATTCATGGCAATATTTTCTGCCAGATTCATGGCAAAGGTGGTCTTACCCATCGAAGGCCGCGCCGCCACAATGATCAAGTCGGAGGGTTGCAGTCCCGCCGTCATCTGATCAAGATCATGAAAGCCAGATGAAACACCGGTTACACCATTGTGATTTTTTATTTTACTCAGTGCGTCGATACGCTCGATGGTACGAGCCAGAATATCTCCAATACCTTTAGGTCCCTCAGTCGCGCTAGTGCGTTTTTCTGCGATCCGGAACACCTTACTTTCTGCTTCATCCAAAAGCTGCTGACTGGTGCGCCCCTGAGTATCGTAACCGGATTCGGAAATATCATTAGCGGCAGCAATCATTTCCCGCAGTACCGCCCGCTCCCGGACAATATTGGCGTAGGCCAGGATATTGGCTGCACTGGGCGTGTTTTTTGATATCTCGCCTAAATAAGCAAAGCCACCCACTTTATCCAGTTCGGCTGATGCTTCCAGCACTTCAGAAACCGTCACCAAATCCATTGGCTGGCTGTTATCAGAGAGTTTCTGCATCGCTTGAAAAATTAACCGATGGCCGCGGTGATAGAAATCCTCGGCAATAATACTACCTGCAACTTTGTCCCAGGCATCGTTATCCAGCATTAAGCCACCTAAAACGGATTGCTCAGCCTCGATAGAATGGGGGGCTGACCGCAATGCTTCGATGGATCTGTCCTTCGATTTTACCGACTGTGCCATGCTAACGTTATGCTCTCTGGAAGGTTAAATTAACGCCGTTACTATAGCGTTATTCACGACTGATTTCGATACCTGTTGTGATACCGGGGTTATTAAAATATGCGTAGTTTTTTTAGTAACACAACTGGGCCCCAAAAAAAAAGCTGCCTGGAGGCAGCTTTTTAAGTCTTGGCTGTTGGCTGCTTTAGTTAGCAGCAACAACCTTCAGGTTAACTGTTGCAAACACGTCGGCATGCAATTGCAGTTCAATTTCGTACTCGCCGGTCTCGCGGATGGTACCGTGAGGCATCAACACTTCACTCTTCTGAACTTCCACGCCTGCTGCAGTTATTGCATCGGCAATGTCACGAGGACCGATAGAACCGAACAGTTTGCCTTCATCACCCGCTTTTGAGGCGATTTCAACACTATCCAGTGCGTTAACTTGTTCAGCGCGAGCTTCTGCTGCAGCTAGCTCTTCAGCTAGTTTTGCTTCGTACTCAGCACGACGCTGTTCGAATAAGTCAATATTCGACTTAGTTGCAGGAACAGCCTTGCCCTGAGGGAATAAGAAGTTACGAGCGTAACCTGATTTAACACTAACTTGGTCGCCAAGGCCACCCAGGTTAGCAATTTTATCTAACAGAATGATATTCATTTTTTCGCTACCCTTAATCTTGGTATTCGAACCGCTGCCGGCTTACTGATGCGAATCAGTGTATGGCAACAGAGACAAATAACGCGCGCGCTTAATGGCACGAGCTAACTGACGTTGATACTTAGCAGAGGTTCCGGTAATACGACTTGGAACAATTTTACCTGACTCAGTAATGTAGTTCTTCAGCGTAGCGATATCTTTGTAATCAATTTCTTTGACGCCCTCTGCCTTAAAACGGCAGAATTTACGGCGACGGAAAAAACGAGCCATGATGGTCTCCTTAAATCTGTTCGAGATGCTGAGCGTGCAGTACTAACCGAGATAAACCATTTTTATCTTCATGTCGGTGCAGAAAACCTTCCGCATGTACTTCACAACCCACCGTCAATTTTTGTAACCAGTGTTGTAACCCTTCACCGCTCAAAATGAGCTGTAACTTTACATAAGACTGACGATTTAAACCGGCTTCAGCCTGCATCGAGCGGTGCTCGATAACAGCCATCAGATGCTCTATTCCCGATGGGCTAACATCTAACCTGGCCGGCTTACAAATCGTTCCGGTAATATGCAATCGATTCATAAGTTACTCTGTAAGGGCTTAGCCATTAAGCGGCTTCACTGTCACCTTTGCGATCTTCACGCGGCTTAGTCAGCGGCGAAGGTTCAGTGATCGCTTCTTTTTTACGCATGATCATGTTGCGTAACACCGCATCGTTAAAACGGAATGCAGTTTCCAGCTCTTCAACAACGTCAGCAGTCGCTTCAATGTTCATCAGAACATAATGAGCTTTATGCAGCTTGTTGATTGGGTAAGCCAATTGACGACGGCCCCAGTCTTCTAAACGATGGATTTGCCCACCACCTTGCGTGATCGTTTCGCTATAGCGCTCGATCATGCCAGATACTTGCTCGCTTTGATCCGGATGGACCATAAACACGATTTCGTAATGACGCATTACAGTTTCCTTTTGGTTCGTATAGCCTCGGTTCAGCTCAGCCGCACTGACGTAGAAGCAAGGAACTCAACTAGTAGTTTATACAATGGCTGAATTAAGCCGCGCGATTCTAGCGTATTCTGTTTGGAATTGCAAGATTTGAGGTTTTAGGAATCAACGTTACGTTCAGTTTGCGGTTTGGTCAGTTTGGTGAGCCGCTTCAATTCGGTCGCTCAGTAATTTAACCAGTCGCTCTGACAGTTCGTGTTTAACTTCAGCATCTCCTCGGACGATAATGTGATCAACAGACTTGCCGCTTTTATTTATCGAGGCTTCTAACTGAATGTTCTGGTCATTTTTTTGCAGCAGCAGGCTTACCCGGTACTGAGCTTCACTGTCACTGACTTTGTGCCACTCGTGACGAACCTCAAGTCGATTATCAATATCTTCTACGACATCTTGTAGTACGCCGTTGCCAGCAGGCTCAAGTTGATAATCAAAAGCGACATACGGTTTTGTTGACCGCAAAAACTCAGCAGACTCCCAATTAGGAGTCCAGCTAATAAACAGCATGGCGACCAATAATAGCGCAATGCCAATAGGCAAAAGGCGTTGCTTAAGTTGCATGTCGTTGCCGCACCACTTCAAATAAGCAAACACCACTGGCAACGGACACATTGAGGCTGCTAACGCTGCCGGATAACGGAATGGAGACTAACTCATCGCAGGTTTCCCGAGTCAGTCGCCGCATGCCTTTACCTTCGGCGCCCATAACAATTGCTGTTGGCCCCCGATAATCGACCTGATAATAGCTTTGCGTCGCCTCGCCCGCAGTACCAACCACCCAAACATTCAGTCGCTGCAGTTCCCGCAGTGCGCGGGCCAGATTAGTTACCACTACCAGCGGAATAACCTCGGCAGCACCGCAGGCAACTTTACGTACTATCGGAGTAATCTGCGCGGATTTATCTTTAGGCACTACCACCGCAGTGACACCCGCTGCGTCAGCTGCTCTCAGACAAGCACCTAAGTTGTGCGGATCAGTCACCCCGTCAAGCACCAGAATCAGTGGTGACTCACTGCTTTGACCGAGCAAACCCTCTAAATCATTCTCAGTCAACGTTGGCAAGGACTTAACCGTTGCCACAACGCCCTGATGATTTCCCCCTTCAGCACGCTTATCCAATGCTTGTTTAGGTACCCATTGGGGCCGGATACCCAGCTGGTTAACCTGATTTACTAAAGCCTTAACAGGTTCATCCTGGCGCTCTTTTGATACATACAGCTCGACCAGTCGATCCGGATGATTTTTTATAATCGAGCGTACTGCATGTAAGCCAAATACGGTTACTTTTTGGCTCATGATTTTTTACTGCTCTTTGACTTGCTGCGCTTACGCGGCTTATTTTGACGCTTGCGCTCTGTCTTTCCGCTGCTGGCATTTTTACGCTTTTTGCCGGTCGGACTTTCAGCGGTCATTAGTTCAAGGTCAATTTTTCTTTCATCTAAATCAACAGACTTAACTTTTACCCTAACTTTGTCGCCTAATCGGTAAACCGTATTCGTATTATTACCAACCAACATCCGTTTCTGATTATCGTATTGGTAGTAATCATCGCCTAAATTGCTGATATGCACTAGACCATCAATCTGGTACTGGTTCAGGCGCACAAATAAGCCAAAGTTAGTAACTGACGACACCACGCCTTCAAATTCCATGCCGATATGATCGAGCATGAATTCGCATTTCAGCCACTCATCAACCTGGCGCGTGGCATCGTCTGCACGACGCTCGGTCATTGAGCAATGCACACCCAGGTTCTCAAGTTGCTGTTCACTGTATGTCCAGGCTCCCGCCAGGCCTTCTTCTGAACCTTCACGCTTGCGTAAGATGGCTTTGATAGCCCGGTGCAGGATTAAATCCGGATAGCGGCGTATTGGCGATGTAAAGTGTGAGTATGACTTTAACGCCAAACCAAAGTGACCTTCATTTTTGGGCTGGTAGACGGCCTGTTGCATCGACCGCAGCAACATGGTTTCAATCAGCTCGTAATCGGGTCTGTCTTTAACTTCTTCCAGCAGCTTGCCAAAGTCGGTCGGTGTCGGCTCATCGCCTCCACCCAAGCTTAAGCCCAACTCGGCCAGGAAGGCGCGGAAGTTAATTAAACGTTCATCAGCGGGTGCTTCATGCACGCGGAATAAGGCATTGATTTCTTCGTCGCTTTCGATTAGCTGTGCGGAAACCACATTCGCGGCAATCATGCACTCTTCTATGATCTTATGGGCCACATGACGCTTGACCGGTTCGATACGTTCTATTTTACGTTGCGCATCGAAAATAAAGCGAGTTTCCTGGGTGTCGAACTCAATTGCGGAACGCCGCTTTCGTACTGCCGCAAGGGCTTTATAAACACTGTGCAGCTGTTCAATGTTGTCCAGCACATGGCTGTATTGCTGACGCAGGTCAACATCGCCATCGAGGATTTGTTTTACTTTGGTGTAAGTTAAGCGGGCATGACTTTTCATAACTGCCGGATAAAAGCGCGCGTTCTTCAGTTTGCCACGCGGTCCCACCTCGATTTCCGCCACCATACAGAGGCGATCTACGTCAGGATTTAATGAACACAGTCCGTTGGATAACTTTTCCGGTAACATTGGGATAACGTTGTTCGGGAAGTAAACTGAGTTGCCGCGGTTAATCGCTTCATTATCCAGCTGAGTACCCGGCTTAACGTAATAAGATACATCAGCAATGGCTACCCACAGGCGCCAGCCTTTATCTTCCGGCATAACGCAAACCGCGTCGTCAAAATCGCGAGAATCTTCACCATCAATCGTAATCAGAGGTAGTTCGCGTAAATCGACCCGCCCGGCATACGCCTGTTGCGGAACCTCTTCACTGTAAGCGGACAATTCCTCTTCGATGCCGGCCGGCCACTGATCTGGAATATCGTGCTCACGAATAGCAATCTCTATCTCCATACCAGGCGCCATATGGTCGCCCAGAACCTCAGTCACTTTGCCAATTGGGCTGGTTCTGCGGTTTGGACGCCGGGTAATTGAAACAACAACTAATTGGCCGTGCCGTGCATTCAGGCTGTCTGCCTGCGGGATAAGAATATCCTGGCTGACACGCGAGTCGTCAGGTACCACTATGCCGAGATCATTTTCGATAAAGTAGCGGCCAACGATATCGTTATCCCGCGGCTCGACGACCCGCACGATGCGGCCTTCGGGGCGTCCCCGATTGTCCGTGCCGGCCGGCTTGACCAGAACCTTATCGCCGTGCAAAACCGAGTACATTTGGTGATGAGGAATAAAAATATCCTTACCGCCTTCATCAGGCTGGCAAAAGCCAAAGCCGTCGCGGTGACCAATAATACGGCCGCGGATTAACTGCATTCGCTCAGGTAAACCGTAGCTGTTCGCCTTGGTGTAGACTAATTGACCATCGCGCTCCATCGCTCTTAGCCGCCGCTTTATACCAATTTCCTGACGTTCATCAGTTAATTGAAAGTGGCTGACAAAGTCTTCAAAAGGCACTGGCTTTAAGCGTTCAGTCACTAGCTCAAGTAGCGCATCACGTGAAGGTATCTCGACCTCATATTCTGGAGTTGTTTTCTTGTCTTCGGTCATAAATTCCTGTTTGATTATCGAATTTCTTGCTTACTAATAACGATCAGTATACGCATCTTAAGATAAGTTGTCAGTTAAGATGCAAAGACAAAAAGCTCCCGATCAATTTGATGGGAGCTTTACAGTTAATCTCAGTCTGTCAGCATAGCAAACTTAATCTGTGGTTAAAGTCAGGTCTCTCTGCTGGATCATATTTTCTTCGATATCTGTCTCAGTAAACCAGATTGGGCGCAACTGTGGCTGCTGAGAATAGAGTAATGTCTGGTCAATATAATGATCTGAAAAGACATTGCGCGACTGTGAGTAAGTCAGCAAGCCATGAGCCAGTGGGCCTTGCTCGGTAAATTCCATGGTGAACATCCAACTAGAACCATAGCTGATGTGATAGCCAAGGCCTGCCTCAGTCAGGTTAGAGCCTTCCACCTGAGGATAAATAAGGCGTGGATAAATGGTTCCGTCAGAGCCGGTATTAGCCCGGAAGACATTAAAGCCTCCTTCAATATTGTTAGCCCCGCCCCATGGTAAACGCTGCCCGGAAGCTGCACCGGTAGGCAAGGCCCGCTCAACAAACTGAACCTCGCCTAAAGGCGCATCCAGCTGCATACCCAGGGATTGTACTCTGGCCATTGCATTACCGAGATCAGTAAGAACGGCAACGCTATTTTCAAGTTCGCGAGGAGTATTGATCGGATCCGTCGGATCAAACTCTACAGCCCACTTAGGATCTGCGTTGAACTCCGTAGCAAATTCTCGAAACAGCATTGCCCCGACGCTGTCTTTATTCATTGTTCCGTCCCATTGCCCCAGGACATCGCAGGCCGGCTTTATACTGATATTACCCGCCATAGTAGTCACCGGCTGTTCGCCCTGCCGGGTACATAATGACAACAGCGGATCAAGGACTTCTTCAGCAAGAAAACTGCGATTACTCAACAATTTTTCTTCGATATCAGCCCGGGTAAATTTACCGTCAGCAGAGCCCCCTTCCGCCAGCATCTTTTGGCCTAGACGAGAACGCCAGGACTGCTGATCGCCGGTTGGCCCCCAAAGTGGTGACACATTTTCGATAGGCTCTGCCGGGTTAGTTAGCCAGTAGCTGTTATTTGAGTTTTGTACAAAGTCTGTGCGTAGCAAGGAAGGCGCACGCTCAAAAGGCATCTTCCCATCAGCTTTGAACATGGCCGAGTTACCCGGCATTACAGGGAAGCCTGCTGACGAGCTGATCCCCTGCAGTAAGCTGTTCTGCTGCCAGGCGGCAATCGCATCTTCGCTGATATTCGGCACTGATGAGCCATCCGTGAAGAACGCATCGCCATCATTATCCACAGCCATCGCATTATTAAAAACAGTACCGGTGAAGTCGACAAAGCTTTGTCGATATTCTTCGATATTGCGGGACCGGTTCATGGCAAGCCAATGGTCGAGCACTTCGTAATTTGGCAAATTGGCGTCGTATATTGCGTAGGCGACTTGTTTACCAAAATCATCGGTACCCCAGGTTAAGGGGGAGTCTGGTACTTTTATTACCGTACCAAATTCACTTTGATAACTGGTTTTTTCCAGGGTTATTGTCTGACCACCGCCAATATTAACGTCTACCTGATGGGTTGCAGACTCCATTTGTCGAGCTTCGCCATCCACCAGGTAAGTCAGCCCCGTTTCGTCTGCAGGGTCTAATTCTAATTGGTGTACTACAAATCTGTTGGCAGTTGAAAACGTATGGGTCCAGGCGACGTTCTCATTAAAGCCAATATTAACAACACCTGGCATGCCTGATAAGGAACCACCGACCACTTTTAACTGGCCCGGTATTTCAATGCCAAATTGCCAAAAGCGCTGGTTACCTGTATGTGGAAAATGGGGATTAGCCAATAACATGCCGTTGCCGGTCGCACTGAGGTCCCGACCGATAGCCCAACCATTTGAACCCATTTCGGTCGGGTTGGCTTCAGGCATATGCACCTGGATTGCAGACATATCTGGTATTGATGCTTGTTGTGCAGCCATAACCGGTGTCGGTGCAAAGTCCTGACCCGGAGGTGCGGCAACAAATATGGCGCCGGTAAAATTACTGGCGCCGGGCAATAAAGCGACCCCCTGAGCGTATGTTAATACATCTACTGGAGTGATCTCGCGCACAAAGGGCTGACCAGCGCACTGCGGGTCAATGTTGGCCGAGCCGGTTTCACTCAAAAACTTATTGTACCCGGCTGAGTAACCTTGCAACAGCGCGCGGGACTCATCACTTAGTTCACTAAACCCTTGTTCAGCGTTTTCGCGAATACCCAGCGCCAGATAGCCAAAGTCATCGATGAGATTTTGGCTGTTCCCGGAACCGATGGGGTTATCGGGTCCAAAAAAGCGGGAGCGCTGAGAATTAAACTTAACGATTTGATCCGCCAGAATACAAATATTATCTTTCGCATATGCGTAGCCGACCCCAAAAGCCATACTTTCTACATTGTCGGCTTTTACGTAAGGAACTCCGTAGGTAGTCCAGGAGATATCGGCCTGCAACTCACCGTCTTCATCAAAGGTGGAAAGAGGCTCCTGATCCGGCAACGGGCTCGAGTAGTCGGGTTCTTCAGCTACGGGGGGAGGAGTATACTCCGGCACTTCATTTTCGGTGTTACAGCCAACTAAGGCTACGGCGCCGGCCAGCATCATACTGCGGTACAATAACGTTGTCTTCGGCAAATTCATCGTTTTTTCCTTTTTCGCGTCCGGTCAGTCCCGAACATTAATTATTAATAAAACGATACCGCCTCATTCGTTTTAACTACCGAGTATGAGATTTGCTGGTCCAACCTGCAACCCACTTTTTAAAAAAATGTTAAAATTTAATCTTCCCCTGCAAGTAGTCAATAGCCGTTCCCAGCAACTGCACGCGCTCACCCTGCAGCTCACAGCGTAAGGTGCCACCGCGTTTTGAAGCCTGCCGGCCAATCAAACTTTGCTTTCCCAGTTGCTTTGCCCAATAAGGCGTCAATTGGCAATGCGCTGAGCCGGTTACCGGATCTTCCGGTACATTAAGTTTGGGAAAAAAGCAGCGGCTGACAAAATCGTAATCATGATCCTGAGCCGTTACGACAACTCCGCGGGAATCCAGCTGCTTTAATAATTCAAGGTTAGGCTGTAAGGCTCGTACCTGCTGCGCGGTCTCCAGCACAACAATATGATCAAAGCCCAGCAGTACAGTAAGAGGTTCATGAGCAATACTTTGCGAAATGGCAACCGGAACGGGTACCTCAGTAGGCATGGTAGCCGGAAAGTCCATCATTAACCCATGCTCGGTGCGGGTCACTTGTAAATCCCCACTGCGGGTAGCAAAAGTTACCCGCTCACTTGTATGCCCTAAGTGTTCAAACACTACATGCGCTGCGGCAAGCGTCGCATGGCCACACAAATCGACCTCAGCAGCAGGCGTAAACCAGCGCAGTTCGTAGTGATCAGACACAGGAATAATAAAAGCGGTTTCCGATAGATTATTTTCTTCGGCAATTGCCTGCAACGTTTCGTCCGCCAGCCACTTTTGCAACGGCACTACTGCCGCCGGATTGCCCTCAAAAGCGCGTTCAGCAAACGCATCCACTTGGTACAAAGGTAACTGCATCAGGTAACTCCTTCGTTAAACAGAACGTAGTGTTAACGAAGCTTATTTGATTTGTGCGGATGGGGCAATTTAAGTCGATGAGAGCTTTATCGATAGTGGTGGCTCAGGGCGGACTCGAACCGCCACTCCGTGAGGAACCTGATTTTGAATCAGGCGTGTCTACCAATTCCACCACTGAGCCATAAGGTGCAGGTGTTGATTAACCAACGGCTCGAATTATACCCATGGCCTGACGCTAATCAAGCAAAGATTACTTAAAAGCGATGCTTTTTCGTTTAACTGGCGATTACTTAAGCAGTTTTATGTTTTCTTATTGCCACTGCCCCGTTAACCGTGTTCGTGTTATTATTCTGAGCATTGAAAGCATAACGACTCTGGTCGAACATATGATAACTGAAGCCCAGAAATTACACGCAAGTTTCCCTAGTGCAGGTTTCTTACGCCGACTAGCCGCCTGGTTTTACGATTTACTGGTTGCCGCCGCCATTATCATGTTGGCATCTGCACTGGCGTTGGCTTTTGCTGGGTTGTTGTCGGCCACCGGCATAATCCAGCTCGACCAAAATACTGACCATGCGGCATGGCTGTCACAAGGGCCGTGGTATGGTATTTATTTAGTATTGGTACTGGGTACGTTTTTTGGTTATTTTTGGAAGACATCAGGCCAGACCGTGGGGATGCGGGCCTGGCGTCTGAAACTGCAAAACCGGGATGGCAGTAAGTTAAGTTTAAAACAGACGGTGTTAAGACTGCTTACTTGTTTTGGTGGTATTGGCTCATTATGGGTTCTTGTCGATTTTAAAAACCGCCGGGCAATTCAGGATTATGTTGCCGGTACCGAGCTGGTCGTTTTATCAAAAGATGCTAACCAGCTATTTTATTGGCACGATTTATAATTCAGGTACCCTTTTTCTGCATAAAATACACAGCCAGTGCCGCAAAAACCAGGCTCGGTAATAAGGCGCCTAACACGGCCGGCAATTGGTAAACCTGAGCCAGCGGGCCAAAAATTTCGTTGGTCACATGAAAGCCGAAACCGGTAACGACGCCCAGTAATATTCTGGCGCCCATGCTGGTTGATCGCAACGGCCCAAAAATAAACGATAATGCGACCAATAACATCACGGCTACCGTTAGCGGAGCTAATAATTTACGCCACAGCGCAAGTTCATAGCGTTGGGACGACTGTTGATTGCTCTGCAGGTAAGTTAAGTAGTCAAGCAGCCCGCTGATTGAGAGAGACTCTGGCTTCACCGTAACCACTCCCAATTTATCCGGCGTTAAGCTGGACTGCCAGTTTACTACCGGCGCTTTTCGCTCAATAATCTCACGCTCGCCAACCTCCGTTATGGTGACCTGATTAAGCCGCCAGTCACCATTGCTGAAAACCGCGTTATCCGCATAGGTTACCTGCTCTAGCTGTTGCTGCTGGTCAAACTGATAAATTAATACCTTGTTTAAGCGACCGGTGTCCTGCACTTCGCCAATATTAATAAAGCGATTACCATCCTTTGCCCAGACTCCGCGCTGTGCCGAAATCAAACTACCGCCAGAAATTTCCTGCGCCCTTATCAGACGCCCTTTGGCTTCCATCGGTGGCGCTACCCACTCACCGATAGCCATCACCGCGACCATCATCACGATAGCCGTTTTCATTACTGCTGCCGCAATATTTAAACGCGACCGACCGGCAGCCATCATCACCACCAGTTCTGAATTACTGGCCAACATTCCCATGCCGATTAAGCCCCCCAGTAACGCTGCCATGGGGAAAAATATTTCAATATCCCGCGGCAGGCTGTACATCACAAACAAAGCCGCATCAATAACTTCGTAATTACCCCGGCCTACCGCTTTCAGCTGTTCAACAAACCGAATTAAGGCAGATAAACCAGTCAGTACTGCCAGGCTAAGCAGTGACGTACGCAGCACGGTAATGCCAATATACTTATCTAAAATACCGAACATTAGCTGCGCCCCCAACGTAAACTGGCTAAAAATCTAAGCCCTGTCGGACGGCCTTTAAAAATTAAAATGAAGCCGAACAATAATAGGCCCAGATGGATCCACCAGAGACCTATCGAGGTTGGAATGACACCGTCCCGAACCGCCGACTTGGCTGCCATTAGCAGCAAAAAGTAACCCAGGTAAATCAGTAACGCAGGAGCCATGCGGGCAAACTTTCCCTGCCGGGGATTCACGCGGCTCAGCGGTACTGCAATTAAAGTTAACAACGGCATTGCTAAAGGAATGGCAATACGCCACTGTAATTCGGCAGTGGCTGCGGGGGTATTCCGCTCGGCCAGCTCTGCTGTCGAATAGGCTTCCAGTTTGCGCAACTGTTCATTGACCGGCTGCTCTTTAATCTGCAGGCGGTAACTATCAAAATTCATCAGCTGATAGCTTTCGCCGTCACCAGCAAAACGCTTACCTGAATTTAGCTCAAGCCACTGTGACCCCGATACCTCCGTTATCACCTCACCACTATCAGCCATCACTACACTGCCCGACTGCAACTGACCTTGTTCATGCTGGTGCTGAGCAACAAAAACTTGCTGAAGTTTGCCATCGTCCGTTTGTTGTTGAATAAAAATCACCGCTTTTTGGTTACTGGCCTGTTGAAAGCGCCCCGGCATCAATGCCGTTAAACCACTGTCTGCACGTGCCTGTTCCTCAATATGCTGTTCCTGCGCCAACGCCCAGGGAACAGCCCAGAGGGTTAATACCGACGTGGCTAAAGCTAATATTACGGCTAACACTAAGGTTACGCGGGTTACATACCATTCACTAACGCCACAGGCATGCAGTACGGTCATTTCGTTATCTGCATAAATACGTCCGTGCGCCAGCAGAATACCCAGAAACAAGCTTAAGGGTAAAATCAGTGCCAGCAGAGCCGGTAAGTTCAACGATAATAACTGAAAAATAATCGTCCCCGGAATATCACCTTCCGATGCGTCAGACAGCACGCGCACAAACTTCTGGCTGACAAAAATAGTCATCAGAATAAACAAAACCGCAAGTTGTGACTTGAAGGTCTCGCTGATTAAATATTTAAAAATGCGCACAGATATCGACTCTTTAACCTTGGTTTTTACTGGAATAGCTGAGATTTTTAAGTAAACTTGTTATTTTAACAACAAATTTATGCTTTGGGTAAACTATAGCAGGCCTTAAGCCCTATCGAAACAGGAGCCTTTTCATGGAGTTCAGCGTAAAAAGTGGTAACCCGGAAAAACAACGCTCTGCTTGTATCGTCGTTGGTGTTTTTGAACCACGCCGACTTTCAGGAGTAGCCGAACAACTGGATAACGTCAGCGAGGGCTATTTAAGCAACTTATTACGCCGTGGCGACCTCGAGGGCAAATCGGGGCAAGTTTTACTGTTACACCATGTTCCCAATGTCCTGGCCGAGCGGGTTTTATTGGTTGGCTGCGGCAAAGAGCGCGAACTGGATGAGCGCCAGTACCGGCAAATCATTACTAAAACCATTAATACCCTAAACGAAACGGGCTCGATGGAAGCAGTCTGCTTCTTGAGTGAACTACACGTTAAAGGCCGTGATACTTACTGGAAAGTACGCCAGGCGGTAGAGGCTGCACGATCTTCGATATACAGCTTCAACCAGCTGAAAACAAAAAAAGAAGAACCGCGGCGACCGTTACGTAAGCTGGTATTTAACGTACCCAGCCGCAAGGAACTAACTGTCGGCGAACAAGCGGTACAACATGGCTTAGCGGTTGCGGCCGGTATGGATCGCTGCCGGGACGTGGCGAATATGCCACCAAATATTTGTACACCGCGTTATTTTGTCGAACAGGCCGAAGAAATTGCCGAGCAGTTTGATAACCTCAGCATCTCGACCGTAGATGAAGCCCAAATGCAGGAGCTGGGTATGAATGCTTACCTGGCCGTTGGTCGTGGCTCAGAAAATGAGTCTGTGATGACTTTAATGCATTATCAAGGGGCTTCCGACGAGCAAGCTCCGATCGTTCTGGTTGGCAAGGGCTTAACCTTTGACTCCGGCGGTATTTCCATCAAGCCTTCTGCTAATATGGACGAAATGAAATATGACATGGGCGGGGCAGCCGGTGTCATTGGCGCTATGCAGGCGTTAGCAGAGTTACAGCTACCGATTAATGTTATCGGCGTTTTGGCTGGTTGTGAGAATATGCCGGACGGTAAAGCTTACCGCCCGGGAGATATTTTAACTACGATGAGTGGCCAGACGGTAGAAGTGCTGAATACCGATGCGGAAGGCCGCTTAGTGTTATGTGATACCTTAACCTATGTTGAGCGTTTTGAGCCCGAATTGGTTATCGATATGGCGACCTTAACCGGTGCTTGCGTGGTTGCTCTGGGATCTCATGCATCAGCGGTTCTTAGCCAGCATAATCCACTGGCCAGTGAAATCCTGAATGCCGCCTCGCAAAGTGGCGATAAAGCCTGGCGCTTGCCGCTATGGGATGAATATCAGTCACAACTGGACAGCCCTTTTGCGGATATGCAAAATTTGGGCGGCAAAGAAGCCGGCACCATCACCGCCGCATGCTTTTTATCACGCTTCACTAAGAAGTACACCTGGGCCCACATGGACATCGCCGGCACGGCCTGGCAGGGCGGCTCGAGCAAAGGTTCGACCGGTCGTCCTGTACCATTATTAACGCAGTTTCTTATTAACCGCTGTAATAACAGCGAAAGTGCTGAATAGCATGCCAAACGTTACTTTTTTGCTGTTACCTGAAGTCGATGCAGAGCAGCAAAATGCCTTAATTTGCGATAAAATTGCCGCGTTATTTCGGCAGTATAAAAAAGTTCGTGTGTGGGCGCGCGATCAACAACATGCTGAGGCCCTTGATGAATTATTATGGCAGCGCCCGGCAGATGCTTTTATACCGCACAACCTGCACGGTGAGGGACCTGCTAACGGCGTACCCGTTGAGCTGTGCTGGCCGGCCGACAGCAGCGTTCAGCGACGCCCCGGCTACGTACTGTTAAATCTTGCCGATCAGGTCCCGGTGCAGGCACAGCAAAGCCATACCGTATTTGATACTGTGCCGCCCGACGAGCAAGGCAAGACACTTGCCCGGGAACGATACAAGCATTATCGGGCGAACGGCTCTCAGCTAAACACTCAACCTTTAAATCCTGAGCAGAAATAAGGTCATTATGGACAAGACGTATTCCCCCAAAGACATTGAAGAAAACCTTTATCACCAATGGGAAAGCCAGGGCTACTTTAAGCCCTCGGGTGACGGTGAGTCCTATTCCATTATGATTCCGCCTCCCAATGTGACAGGTAGCCTGCATATGGGCCATGCATTTCAGCATACCATTATGGATATTTTAACTCGATATCAGCGTATGGACGGTAAAAACACGCTATGGCAGGTTGGATCGGATCACGCCGGCATTGCCACACAAATGGTGGTGGAACGGCAATTAGCCGCTGATGGTGTAAGCCGCCAGCAACTTGGCCGCGAGCAGTTTATCGATAAGGTCTGGGAATGGAAAGAGCAATCCGGTGGCACGATTACTGAGCAAATGCGTCGCCTGGGCGACTCAGTTGACTGGGACCGTGAGCGTTTTACCATGGACGAGGGTTTATCTACGGCTGTGCGGGAGGTTTTCGTAAAACTGCACCAGGATAACCTGATCTATCGTGGCAAACGCCTGGTTAACTGGGATCCCAAGCTACAGACAGCAATCTCAGATCTGGAAGTCGAAAACAAAGAGCAGCAAGGCCACTTATGGCATCTGAAATATCCGCTCGCTGATGGCGCAACGACGCAGCAAGGAAAGGACTATTTGGTAGTCGCAACCACCCGCCCTGAAACCATGCTGGGTGATGTTTGTGTTGCTGTACACCCGGATGACGACCGTTATCAGCATCTGGTTGGCAAAGAGATTATTCTGCCCGTTGTTAACCGCCGTATTCCAATTATCGCCGACGACTATGTTGACGCTGAGTTTGGCAGCGGTTGTGTAAAGATAACGCCGGCTCATGACTTCAATGATTATGAAGTGGGCAAACGCAATCAACTGGGCATGATCGCCGTATTTGACGATACAGCGCATATTTTAGCCACCGCTGGATTGTATACCAGCACCGGTGAAAAGCTGGAACAGTTAGCAGGTTTTGACGGCCAGCTACCCGAGCGATATGCCGGCCTTGAGCGTTTTGTTGCACGTAAGAAGTTAATTGCTGAGTTTGAGCAAGAAGGCTTACTGGAAAAAACTGAATCACATACCAATAAAGTTCCTTATGGTGATCGTGGTGGTGTTCCCATCGAGCCTCACCTGACCGATCAATGGTACGTGCGGGCCGCGCCGCTGGCCGAGCAGGCCACTGCTGCAGTCGAAGACGGCCGTATTGAGTTTGTGCCAAAGCAATACGAGAATATGTATTTTAGCTGGATGCGCGATATCCAGGACTGGTGTATTTCACGACAGTTATGGTGGGGGCATCGAATTCCTGCCTGGTATGATGACGAAGGCAATGTCTATGTCGGTCGCAGCGAAGATGAAGTTCGCCAGCAGCACAACCTTGGCAGTACTAACCTACGTCAGGATGAGGACGTACTGGATACCTGGTTTTCATCCGCATTGTGGACCTTTTCGACTCTCGGATGGCCCGATAACACGGACGATCTGAAAACCTTTCATCCCACGGACGTTCTGGTCACCGGCTTCGATATCATTTTCTTCTGGGTCGCTCGCATGATCATGATGACCATGCACTTCATCAAAGATGAGCAGGGTCGGCCCGAAGTCCCGTTTAAGAAAGTGTATGTGACCGGCCTCATCCGTGATGAGGAAGGACAAAAAATGTCGAAGTCCAAAGGTAATGTGCTGGACCCTCTGGACATGATTGACGGCATCAGTGCCGATGACTTAGTTGCCAAACGTACCGCGAATCTGATGCAGCCTAAAATGCGTGAAAAAATTGAGCGGGCCACGCGCAAACAGTTCCCCGAGGGCATCTCCCCACACGGAACCGATGCATTACGCTTTACCCTCACGGCATTGGCTTCCACCGGCCGCGATATCAGCTGGGACATGAAACGACTTGAAGGTTACCGGAACTTCTGTAATAAACTGTGGAATGCCAGTCGTTTTGTGCTAATGAATACCGAGCAGCACGACTGTGGTGTTGAGGGCGGAGATATGAAGTTATCTCTTGCTGATGAATGGATCCTGGCACGCTTAAACGCTACAGTCCGGGAGTTCCGTCAGGCGCTGGATAACTACCGCTTCGATATGGCCGCCTCAATTGCTTATGAATTTACCTGGAATCAGTTCTGTGACTGGTACCTTGAATTAACTAAGCCGATTTTACAACAGGGTACTGAAGTAGAGCAGCGCGGTACACGGCACACTTTGGTTAACGTGCTGGAACAGCTACTGCGTTTATTGCATCCGATTATTCCTTTTATCAGCGAAACTATCTGGCAGCGCATTAAACCCCTGACAAGTGTTACCGGTGACACCATTATGTTGCAGCCCTTCCCGACTGAAAACCCGGACACTAATGTTCAGGCTATGCAGGATATGGAATGGCTTAAACGCGTCACTGTTGCGGTGCGTAATATCCGCGGCGAAATGGATTTATCACCGAATAAATCATTGCCACTGTTGCTGTCTCACGCTGACACCATGGAAACAGCAAGGATAGAACAAAATAAAAACTTTCTCAGCAGTCTGGCTAAGCTGCACTCGATTGAGTTCTTAGAGGCTTCTGATGAGCCACCAGCCAGCATGACGGCGCTGGTTGATAACATGCAGCTGCATATACCGATGGCGGGTCTGATCGATAAAGAGGCCGAGTGTCAACGTCTGCAAAAAGCCATTGATAAAGCAGAAAAAGATCTGCAACGGGTGAGCGGTAAATTGAGTAACGAAAACTTTGTCAACAAGGCACCAGAGTCGGTGATAGCCAAAGAGCGCGAAAAAGAAGCCGAGGCTCAGGAACAATTACAGCAGCTTCGTCAACAATTAGAAAAGATTCAGGCGCTTTAAATTTATTGCGCTGTTAATATCAAAATGCCGCTGTTTCAGCGGCATTTTTTTATGGTTATTCTTCTTCGTCCAGCAAGGTTCCCCAGCCATCGTATTCAACTCCGCACTGATCCGCTATTTCGGCAATTTGCTGGACCTGTGCGGCTAATACATTTTTATCAAGCTCTGCATCGGTAACCGCGGCGAAGGCAAACCAGCGTTGGCCCTGCGGATCATCAAATTCGTCGGCATCGTCAACGTGGTATCCTTCTTTCACCAGCTCGACGGCAGCTTTTTCAAGTTTAGTGAAATCCTGGCTCGCCAGATGATGTTCGATTTCATATAAGGCTGAGGGCTCGGCACCATCTTCAATCAGCGCTTCTACTGTTTGCTCACTTTGCTGTAATAATTCATTCACATTACTGGTCATGCGGCTTCCTTTTTGCGACAGCTTCATCAAGCTCGGTAATTTTATTCTGCATCAGATCGCGGCAATGCTTGCTTAAGTCGCGCAGCGTCTCTTTGCGGTAGTTGGCGATATGCACGGGCTGCATAAACTCAATTAATAGCTCACCGTTATCCCAGCGGTTAAGCTTTATCTTATCATGCAGGCTCGAAACGCATACCGGGACGATATCAACACCAGCCTGATAGGCTGTGTGAAAAGCGCCATTTTTAAAGGGTAATAAGCCCCGCCCGCCACTGCGGGTTCCTTCAGGAAACATCCACACTGAAATATCGCGCTTTTTAATCGCTGCAGCGGCCTGGGCGATAGTACCGTGGGCTTTACCTTTATTATTACGATCAATCAAAATATTACCGGCCAGCCAGTACAGCCAACCGAAGAAGGGAATCCATTTCAGACTTTTCTTGCCCAGAGTTACCGTATTTGGTGGCAAAGTCGCCGCAAGAGTAAAAATTTCCCAGCTATTCTGGTGGTTACAAATATAAACATAAGGCCCGCCCGCTGGTATATCAGGGTGCATTTTCACCCGCAATTTCAGCCCCAACAGGCGCGTCACAGAGCCAAAAATTCGCGCCCATAAATAGGCATTATTGCGGTGAAAGGGCCGGATGAGGCAGAAAATGCAGCCTGTGATGCCCACTAACACAACAAATAAGCCAAGCAATACTAAGCGAACAACAGCTAACATCTTATCTCCTATTGAGTTTGTCCGCTCAGTATAACCACTTTACCGACTTTAAACGTCCGATCAGTATCATTATTCAGCTGCAGACTTAGGCGCTGCAGCCTCCTCGACGTCAATGGCATCCACACGTTGCAGCCCCCGCGGCAGTTTATTACCACGCCGGCCCCGCTCACTACGGTAGTGCTCAAGGTCAGCCGGCTTAAGAGTCAGCTTGCGCTTACCCGCCTGCAGAGTGATCACCGCGCCTTGCGGAACCACCGCTAAAGCTACCACATATTCCTCCCGGGTCTGCGCTCGCAGAGCAGGTATGCTGATTAGCTTATTGCCTTTACCTTTACTCAGTTGTGGCAGATCGGCTACCGGAAAAACCAGCATTCTGCCTTCATTGGATACCACCACCACACGGTCCGTTTGCGGGTGTTCAACGGGCACCGGATCGATCACCCGGGCCCCGGTTGGCAAGGTCAAAACGGCCTTGCCATTTTTTTTGCGACTCACTAAATCACTAAACTGACAAAGAAATCCATAGCCTGCATCAGAAGCCAGTAAATAATGCTGCTGCTCCTTGCCCATCAGCACCTGTTCAACGCTTTCACCGGCGACAATATTAAAACGCCCGGTCAAAGGTTCTCCCTGGCTCCGAGCCGAAGGCAGCAGATGCGCTTCACAGGAATAACTTCGTCCGGAACTGTCGATAAAGACAACGGGCTGATTGCTTTTACCCTCGGCAGAGTCTAAATAGTTATCACCCGATTTGTAGTTTAGCTTTTCGCCGTCGATATCGTGTCCTTTGGCACTGCGGACCCAGCCTTTTTGAGACAGTACCACAGTCACGGATTCAGCCGGAGTCAGTTCCCGCTCCGTCAGCGCTTTAGCTTCTTTACGCTCAACCAGTGGCGAGCGACGTTCATCGCCGTAGGCCTTTGCATCCGCCAGCAGTTCTTTCTTAATCAGGGTCTTAAGGCGACGATCGGAGTTTAATATCTGCTCCAGTTTTTTTCGTTCTTTTTCCAGCTCATCCTGTTCACCTTTTAGCTTCATTTCTTCCAGTTTTGCTAAGTGACGCAGCTTAAGCTCAAGGATTGCCTCCGCCTGTTTATCGCTTATGCCAAACCGACTAATGAGTTCTTGTTTTGGCTTATCTTCATAACGAATAATTTCAATGACCTCGTCGATGTTTAAATAAGCGACCAGTAAACCTTCTAAAATATGTAACCGCGATAAGATTTTATCCAACCGGAACTGCAGCCGCCGGGTAACGGTCTGCTGCCGGTATTGTAGCCATTCTTGCAAGATCCCCAGCAAAGGCTTAACAGTCGGGCGACCGTCCAGCCCCAGAATATTCAGATTAACCCGGTACTGCTTTTCCAAGTCAGTAGTGGCAAACAAATGATTCATCAGTTGTTCGATATCAACCCGGTTAGAACGGGGAATAACCACCAGACGAGTGGGGTTCTCGTGATCAGACTCATCGCGCAAGTCAGCTACCAGAGGGAGTTTTTTCGCCTGCATTTGTGCAGCAATTTGCTCCAGTATTTTCGCACCCGACGCCTGGTGCGGTAACGCGGTAATTACCACTTCACCGTCTTCAATGGCGTATTTAGCCCGCATTTTTACCGAGCCACGACCACTTTGGTAAAGCTTTTTAATATCTTCTGTGGGCGTAATAATTTCTGCATCGGTCGGATAGTCAGGCCCCTGCACATGCTCCAGCAGCTGATCCAAATCCGCCCCGGGTTTGTCCAGCAGCACGGCGCAGGCGTTAGCCACTTCGCGTACGTTGTGGGGGGGAATATCAGTCGCCATACCTACGGCAATACCCGTCACTCCGTTAAGCAGAATGTGCGGTAGGCGTGCCGGCAGGACTTTCGGCTCTTTCATCGTGCCATCAAAGTTGGGGATCCAGTCCGATGTTCCCTGCCCGAGTTCACTTAGCAGAACTTCACTGAACTTTGACAGCTTTGCTTCGGTATAACGCATCGCAGCAAAAGATTTAGGGTCATCAGGAGAGCCCCAGTTGCCCTGACCATCCACCAGCGGATAGCGATAAGTAAAGGGCTGCGCCATTAACACCATAGCTTCGTAACAGGCACTGTCGCCATGAGGGTGAAATTTACCCAGCACATCACCGACAGTACGTGCCGATTTTTTATATTTTGCTACAGCTGACAAGCCTAATTCAGACATTGCATAAACAATGCGTCGCTGGACCGGTTTTAGGCCATCACCGATATGCGGTAAGGCACGATCCATGATCACGTACATCGAGTAGTTTAGGTACGCCTCTTCGGTAAAACGACTCAGGGGTGTCTGTTCACTGACTTCGGTCGACATCGGCACTCTCCGTTATAGCTCAGCCAAATCGGCCATATTGCCCTTGCTCTCTAGCCAGGTGCGACGGTCAGACGCACGTTTCTTAGCCAGCAGCATATCCATTAATTCTTCCATTTGTTCCGCATCATCAACGGTTAGCTGCACTAACCGACGGGTATTGGGGTCCATCGTAGTTTCACGCAGTGTTAGCGGGTTCATTTCGCCCAAGCCTTTGAAGCGCTGCACATTAACTTTTCCTTTTCGTTTTTCCGCGGTAATGCGATCCAGAACGCCGCGTTTTTCGTCTTCATCGAGTGCATAAAACACATCTTTACCAACGTCAATACGGTACAACGGCGGCATTGCGACAAAAATATGGCCGTTTTCCACCAGCGGGCGGAAGTGTTTCACAAACAGAGCACACAATAAGGTCGCAATGTGCAGTCCATCAGAATCGGCGTCAGCTAAAATACAAATTTTATGGTAGCGCAATTTGTCCAGATCGATTGAGTTAGGGTCAACTCCCACAGCAACTGAAATGTCATGAATTTCCTGTGATGCCAGTATTTGATCCGGTTCTACTTCCCAGGTATTCAATATTTTACCGCGCAACGGCATAACCGCCTGAAAATCCCGATCCCGGGCTTGTTTAGCCGAGCCTCCGGCCGAGTCGCCTTCGACTAAAAACAACTCGCTGCGGTTGGGCTCCTGGCTGGTGCAATCAGTCAACTTACCGGGCAAGGCCGGGCCTGACGTGACTTTTTTACGAACCACCTTTTTACTGGCGCGCAGCCGCCTTTGTGCGCTCGATATACAAACATCCGCCAAAGCTTCGGCTTGTTCGGTATGTTCATTTAGCCACAGGCTGAAGGCATCTTTTACCACCCCGGAAACAAAACTCGCTGACTGTCGGGAAGAAAGCCGCTCTTTTGTTTGTCCCGCGAATTGCGGGTCCTGCATTTTTGTTGACAGGATATAGCTGCAGCGCTCCCAAACGTCCTCGGGTGTTAGCTTAACCCCGCGCGGTAACAGGTTACGAAACTCACAGAACTCCCGCATCGCCTCAAGCAGCCCCTGTCGCAAACCATTAACATGAGTTCCGCCTAGCGCAGTAGGTATTAAATTCACATAACTTTCGCTGATCCCGTCACCACCCTCCGGTAACCAGGTAACGGCCCACTCGACCGCCTCGGTCTGCCCCGCAAAGCGACCGTTAAACGGCTCTTCCGGCAAGGTTGGCAAATGCTTAACCGCTTCGACCAGGTAGTCGGTGACGCCATCCTGGTAATACCAGCTGTCTTCAGTTTCGTCGATATGGTTTTTGAAGGTTATCGTCAGGCCAGGACATAACACAGCTTTAGCTCGCAGCAAATGCCGGAAACGGGTAACCGAGAACTTACCACTATCAAAGTACTGCGGGTCCGGCCAGAAATGGACCCGGGTTCCGGTATTGCGTTTTCCACATTTGCCGGTAACTGTCAGCTCACTCACTTTATCGCCATGCTCATAGGCCATTTCATAAATCTGGCCGTCGCGTTTTATGGTCAGCTCCACTCGCTTAGAAAGCGCGTTCACGACTGAAATGCCGACCCCATGTAAACCGCCCGAGAACTGATAACTTTTATTCGAAAATTTACCACCGGCATGCAGTTTACTCATAATCAGCTCGACCCCGGGGACTTGCTCTTCCGGGTGGATATCTACCGGCATGCCACGCCCATCATCAAAGACTTCCAGCGACTGGTCTTTGTGCAATATCACCGTTATCGTCTGGGCGTGACCGGCTAAAGCCTCGTCAACACTGTTGTCAATGACCTCCTGCCCTAAGTGGTTAGGACGGCTGGTGTCGGTATACATACCTGGCCGGCGTTGCACCGGCTCAAGCCCGTTAAGCACCTCTATTGAATCGGATTTGTAATCTGTCATGAGTTTTAGTTTTTATCCTCTGGCGCTGATTTTATCGACCCGAAAAGAACGTTATCAATGTACCGTCTGGCGGCACTTATTTGAAGCCGTGCGGTACAAATTTATGCGTACCCAGGCTCTGCCACTGGCCGCGCTGGCGACAGAGGGAAAGCCAATCTGCCAAGAACTGATTCACCTGATGTTTTTCATCGCGGTGGCGCATATCGGGATTCGGTTGTCGATAATGAACTGCCAGCCGCTTTACGCCCTGACTGGCCAACACTTCTGCCATTCGCACATCGTGGTAAAGCCGCACTTCAAGTTTTGTTTTTAAGTACTCACTCGACCAATGGCCGGGTAACTGTACTATCTCAATATCTGTCGTGTAACGAGCTTGCTGGGTTACGGTCAGGGCAAAATCCAGCTCTTCGCCGATACTGATGCGCACGGTTTCGCTGCTATCATCCGGCAATAGATTAACCAAGCCGGCGTAATTGCGTTCATTTAACTGATGTAAAGCGGCCACATCGACCACGTACTGACTTTGACTCGCCACTCTGACCTACCTGACTTATTAAAAATTATGATTTGAATAATTGCTGCTGGTTAAGCTGCATCCATTGTAACCCAATCACGCTGGCGGCATTGTTAAAATATCCCTTTTCCAGCATTCGTACCGCTTCGGTAAAAGAAATTCGACTCACACGGATATCTTCATGTTCTTCCGCAAGCCCACCAAATTCCGCCGCACCCGCTGCATCCACTTTGGCAATATAAATACTCAGCCGTTCATTAGTGCCGCCCGGACTGGAATAGTAACTCATCGCTTTTTGCAGTTGCGTTGCCTGCAACCCCGCCTCTTCCATTAACTCCCGCTCAGCTACCTGTTCCGCTGATTCGTCGGCATCAAACATGCCGGCCACAAACTCAAAAAGCCAGGGCCCCTGCTCATTATTCATGGCACCGACCCGAAATTGCTCAAGCACCACTAATTCGTCGCGCTCCGGGTCGTAGGGTATGACCATTACCGCATCACCCCGGTCCATCAGCTCACGGTCCATCATAGCACTCCACTCGCCATTAAATAGGCGATGTTGAAGCGTGTAACGATAAACAGACAAAAAACCCTCATAAAGTGCAGTCTTCCGGGCAATCCGGACATCTTCCCGATTAAATTTTGGTTTCACGATTTTCCTTACTGTCTTATTTGTTGGCCAACTCACCGCATAACATACATTCTGTTACACTTAGGCGTGACCTGAAACTAAGTTTCGCTTAAAGTTAAACTGATAACAGAGTAAACTGGCAATCATTCAGCTTTGTACGTAAATTACTTAGCCATTGATGACACATTTCAATTACCCCTTGCATCGATTGGTAAAACTTAAGCTATGGGACGTTTTAAACAATGAAAAAGCATATACTGTCCGCAACTGTTGGTTTGGCGCTTTCCGCAGTTACTGTTACGGCAAGCGCAGACGATTTGGCTCAAATTTATCAACTCGCCGTTGACAACGATCCCGCTTTATTACGGGCTGCTGCCGAACGAGATGCGGCACAACAACAAATTGATATTGCCAAGTCGGCATTTTGGCCACAGATATCGGCCGAACTCGGTTACTCTGAATCTGAATCCGAGTCGCAAAGTTATTTTGAAACCCAGCAAGCTTACATCACTCTGGACTCAGAGCGGACGGGCTGGAACGCCGGGATTAACCTCAATCAAAGCATTTTTGACTGGAGTACCTGGAAAAACGCCGCCATCGCTGAAAAGCAAGCTTACAATGCAGAGGTCGCCTATCGCAACTCGGCACAAAGCCTGATGCTGCGGGTCGTTAATGCTTATTTTGGCGCGTTACAGGCTCAGGATGACCTTGCCTTCGCTGAAGCGGAAAAGCGAGCAATTGAGCGACAACTGGAGCAGACCAAACAACGCTTCTCAGTGGGTCTGACAGCAATAACCGACGTTCATGAGGCCCAGGCGCAGTTTGACAGCGCGGTAGCGGCTGAAATCCAGGCCAGTAACGCGGTTAATATTGCTTTTGAAAATATTCGTGAAATAACCGGACGTTACCCAAACACTCTGGCCGGCTTACAAACTGATAATTTTGACCCCTCAGCTCCCCAGCCCGTCAATATTCAGGAATGGGTTAAAAAAGCTGAAAACGGTAACTTAAGCTTAATGCAAAGCATGGTCGCGGTTGATATCGCAGAGCAGCAAATTAAGTTACAGCAAACCGGCCATTACCCAACCGTCTCGTTAACTGCTCGTTATTCGACAACCGACACTGAAACTGAAACCACCGGTCAGGGCTTCAATAACACTTCGAACCCGCCGCGACTGGACAGCCAGTCAATTGGCCTAAACGTCAGTGTGCCCATTTTTACCGGGTTCCGCACCACAGCACAAACTGCCCAGGCTCGGGACAACTACATCGCAACCAGCCAGACCATGGTAGAAACTCAACGAACCGTTGAGCGAGAAGTGCGTAATGCGTTTTATGACGTTAACGCCTCGCTGTCCAGTATTAACGCCTTTCAACAAGCGGTAACTTCCGCTGAGAGTGCCTTAAAAGCCACTGAAGCAGGCTTCGAGGTCGGTACTCGTACCATTGTCGACGTTCTGAACAGCACTCGTAATTTGTTTAACGCCCGCCGCAATCTGGCTGAAGCTCGCTATGGGTACATTCGTCAAAGACTGGCTCTGGAACAAAGTATTGGTGAATTAACGCCTCAAGATTTGCAGGATATTAATGCCAGCTTGTCAGAACAAGCTGACGGCACCGCCGCTGAATAGAAGGTTCGGCTTCACAGCTGGCGGCCATCGTGACAGGTCGGTTCACGATGGCCGTCAGTTTTATGCTAATATCAGGCAAATTTTTTGCCCAGACTGCTCACAGTGATCGAACAACCCAAATTTAAACTTTACTTTCTGCACCCAAAGTTCTGGCTCACCTGGCTGGGCGTTTTAATCCTTTATTTAATTTCCTGGCTGCCCTATCGCTTACAACTGACACTGGGAAAGGGCTTAGGCCGGTTATTTAAGCGCGCCATGCCGCGCCGGGTCAATATTGCGCGGCGTAATTTAGAACTGTGTTTTCCCGATAAGTCCGGCCCGGAAATAGAGCAGTTAGTGACTAAAAATCTGGAAAATACCGGTATTGCCTATTTTGAAATAGGTATCGCATGGTGGTGGCCGAGCTGGCGTATTAAGCGCAAAATGCATGTCCATGGGGTAGAAAACCTGGAACAGGCACAAGCAGATGGCAAAGGCGTTTTAATGCTGTTATTTCATTTTCTGAGCCTGGAAGTCCATGCCCGGTTACACGGTTTTGTTAAACCAGCAGTGGGTTTATACCGTCCTCATAACAATGCGGTTATGGAATACCTGCAAACCCGCGGGCGCGGTCGCTCAAATAAATACATGATCCAACGGCGCGATGTTAAAGCCATGCTTAACGCGCTAGCCGCCGGAGAAATTGCCGGCTACCTGCCGGACCAGGATTATGGCCGCCGCCGCGTTGAATTTGTACCGTTTTTTAGTGTTCCCGATGCATCAACAACTACTGGCACAACACTTTTTGCTAAACACCCTAATTGTAACGTTCTGGTGAGCCGCTGTATTAGGCGCGATGACGGCAGCGGCTATGATTTGTACTACGAACCCGCCTTGCAGGGTTTCCCCAGCGGCGATAATAAAATTGACGCTGAACGGGTCAACCGCCTGGTGGAAGCGGCAATCAAACAAGCACCTGATCAGTACCTGTGGGTGCACCGCCGGTTCAAAACCCGACCTCTTGAGGACATGCCAAGCTATTACGATTAGTTCTGGTGAGGTTAAAGTTTAAACAACCTTTTCCAGCAATCAATAACCGCCTGCCGCTCGTTGTCTAAATCATGTTGCACCAGTTTATTCTGCCCCTGTAACGCCAGCGAGTGGCTTTCGCAACGGAGAATCTGATAAGCATTTATTAGGTTCTGAGTATCCACTTCACTCATTAGCTGTAGTTGCTCGGCAACCGTCAAAATCCGTATGTTATCGCTGTATTGGCACAACGTCTCATGCTGATGGGAATGTGCCAACACCAGATACTGAGTAATGAACTCAATATCGGCAATACCGCCCGGATCCTGTTTTAAATCAAAGCCTTCGCCCTCCGAAGCAAGATGCTCGCGCATTTTTTTACGCATTGTTAAAACATCTTCTCTGAGTTGTTCCTTATCGCGCTGACGACACAACATCGCCTGACGAATGTCTTCCAGTTGTGCACACAACTGGGCGTTACCATAAACACAACGCGCTCTGACCAAAGCCTGTAGTTCCCAGGTCCAGGCATCTTCGCGTAAATAGCGAATGAACGACTCTACCCGGGAAACCAGCAGCCCCGACTGTCCGGAGGGTCGTAACCTTAGGTCAACCTCGTATAAAACCCCGGCAACTGTTCGGGTAGTAAATAAATGCAGCACCCGCTGCGCCAGCCGCAAATAAAACTGCTGCACGCCAATGGGCTTATCACCATCGGTCTTGCCGCTGTAATCGGCATCAGTGAGAAATACCAGGTCAAGATCTGAACCATAACCCAGCTCCAGGCCGCCGAGCTTGCCGTAGGCAAGAACCGCAAAGCCGCTATTATCCAGAGTCCGGCCCGGCGGATGACCATGCTTTTTAGTGAGCTGGCTCCAGGCCATACTAACGACCTCGGCGATCACAGCCTGCGCCAGGTAGCTCAGATGATCACTCACTTTCATAAGCTCCAGCGCACCGCTGATATCGGCGGCGGCGATTTTAAGTTGTAAGGCTTGTTTTGCCTGGCGGAGCGCGTCCATCTGACGTTCCATATCCTGCTCAGGGATACGCACCAAATAATCTCGTAACAACGCAGGATATTGCTCCACGTCAGCTAGTTCATAAAGCTGCTGAGGATCAATTAATTCATCCAGCAATACCGGATGCGCTGCCAGCTGCCGTGATATCCACGGGCTTGCCGCGCACAGCTTACAAAGCTGCTCCCGGGCCCCAATATTTTCGGCCAGCAAATCAAGGTAGGCGGTACGACTCATAATCGCTCTTACGACGCTCAATACCCGATCCAGTAATTCAACAGGATGCTGCTGTTTTAATATTTGCCTAAGTAACAAAGGCATCAGGCGGGCAAGAGCTGAACGCCCCCGGGGCCCTGAACTTCGTTTGCGGGCTTCACTGCGAAAGCTTTTTATTTGTTGCCATAACTGTTCGCTGTCTGCATCGGTTTCCGTGGCCAGTATTTCTAAAGCTGCATCATCCTCCAGCATATCCTGCCAAAGCACCTGCAAACCCTGTTCTTCCTCATCATCTTCTGACTGACTGCCGATAACCTGCTCAAATTCGTTATGAATACGTGTCATCACATCGGCGATTTCATCGTTTAACTGTGACCAGTCTTTATAGCCCAGTAAATAGCACAGTTGCTGTTGCGCCAGCGCTTCACCAGGTAGTGTCTGGGTCTGCTCGTCATTTAGCTGTTGTAAGCGGTGCTCGATTACTCGCAGGAATTCATAATCCTTAATCAGTTCGGCCACCGTTTCGGAGGGCAAAAGTTCTAATTCTTCTGCTTCTTCAAATGCCCGGTAAAGAGACTGTGTCTGTAACACCTTTTGCTGGCCACCGCGGATGAGCTGGTGAGTCTGAGCGATAAATTCAACCTCACGAATACCTCCGGCGCCTAGCTTAATGTTGTGTTTAAGGCCCTGTCGCCGGGTTTCCTGGGTTATTAGCAATTTCATTTTGCGTAACGACTCAATCGAACTAAAGTCGATGTAACGACGATAAACGAAAGGTCTGATCATGCGGTAAAATTCAGCAGCAATAGTCTCCTGCGAATTGATTACCCGCGCCTTGACCATCGCATAACGTTCCCAGTCCCGTCCCTGTTCCTGGTAATAATGTTCCAGAGCCGTCATACTTGCCACCAGCGGACCCGAGCTGCCAAAGGGCCGCAGCCGCATATCCACACGAAATACCTGGCCATCTGCCGTTTGTTCATCCAGTGCCGCAATTAATGCCTGAGCAAGTTTTGTGTAATAAACACTGTTTTCAACTGAGCGCCGGCCACCGCTGGTTTCGCCCTGGTGCGGGTAAAAAAAGATGAGATCGATATCTGAAGAAAAGTTAAGCTCCCGGCCACCCAGTTTTCCCATCCCCAGTACCACCAGTGGCTGTTCATCACCGCTTTCTGATAACGCTTTACCATAGCGTTCGCTGAAAGATTCCGTCAGCCATTCCAGCGCTGAGGTAATACAGGCATCGGCAAGTTCCGAGTAATGGCGCAGCGAATCAGCAAGGCTCAAACTGCCCTTGATTTCCTGCCACAGCAAAGCAGCCATGGTTGCATGCCTGAACTGCCGCAACTGGCGTTTTACATCTCGTTCATTAGTGCAGTCTGACAAGCGTTGAGACAGGGTATCGCGATAATTTTCGGCCGCTACCGGCTCGCGGTAGGCAGTTAGCAATAAATCACCATAACGTTCCAGAGTGCGGGCAAAAAACTCGCTACAGGCTACCAGTTTTCGACAGTCGGCCAGCTCTTCGTGGCTTAGCCCGGACTGCTCAACACGCTCCCAGGCAGCAGTTGAATTGTCTTTTAATACTGGCGGTAGTTCGCGCTGTAAAAAGTCCGGCATAAGTTACACCTGCCAATAGGGTTCACGTTTTAGCGCCGCTTTGCGTGAGTACTCCAGCGCCGTTAACAGCGATTCGCGTTGCATATTTTGCCAGTCGATCAGTTTTTCATCACTGATATCGTCATTGTTTTTTACTATTTCGTGTAAAATATGCAGCGCGGTAATTTCGCGGATACCTCTAGCCAAATCCTGCCAGGGAGAACGAAAGGTGTCGCGCACGGTGGCATCAAAAAGCTGCCCGAAACAGGTACCCAGCATGAGGCTATGTTGCAATTTAGGTAATAATTTCAGGTAGCGCTCTTCGCTGATCTGCTCCGCTTCAGCAAATTCCTGCTGAACCTCACGCCAGTCCTCGCGCAACAAGGTTGTCGCCCAAGTTTCACAGGGTTGTTGCATTGACTCGGTAGCAGGCCGGTCAATAAGTAAGCGCGATAAATTCAGTAATAACAACTGATACTTAGCTGAGCGCACAAGCTTTTTTAACTGTTTAAGCTGCACTACTTGTTGTTGTTGGTCTTCCAGCGCTGCGTACAGGTTAGTTTCGTGCTTTAAGGCACGATGATAGGCACCATCCTCGGCTGTTAGTTCGGCTAATCCTTCAAATCGTTTTAACCAGGTGAGATGACGTTGAACCTCATTGATTTGCTCAATCAGGTCGCCTGTGTCTACGGTCATCTGCTGCAGTTGCTCCAGCACCGCTTTGCACAAATACACCCCGTCGGCCATGCCTTGCGCTGCTCTGACGTTGGCGTGCTGATCAAGGCAGCTTTCGTTATGCTGCCAGTGCCGTAGCCCATACTCCAGCGAGCGATAAAGCGCTTCTGCGAGGCTGTGTTCAGGCTTTATATTGACAAAGTGAGTTTGCACAAAAGGCTCTAATACGCTTCGGCCCGCCAGTAAGTAGCCTCGCGCCGCTTTACTCAAAGACCCCATGCGGGCATTTAGACGATTCACCAGCTGCTCGCCGAGGCGATAAATATCATCCAGTTCTCCGCCCTGCAGCTCCAATTCAATTTCGGCAATCGTCTGTTGCTGTTCAGCCACTTTAACTGCGCCCAGATCCAGTACCATTTCAATTTGACCGGAACCACTGCTTAGAACCCATTGATGGCGACTGAAGTCGGTGATAAAAAGTTGCTTTAAATCACGCTGAATATCATACACCGGGAAATCATCCGGCCAGATGTCCTCATCAAACAGAGTTAAATCCGGGTTCATCTCTGCCACCGGGACATTATATTCCGGCCGTTCGTGCATCCCGCCCAGTACTCGCCCTGACAGTTTTATCGTTTGTTCAAGCTGATCGCCCGAGCGTCTGATACGCAGACCCATGTCAAACTGCCGTAAACGTAAATCGCTGGTATCAAAGTAGGCGTTTTCAAGCTCCAGTTGTTGGTAATTTTTCAGTTGCTCCGCATTTTCAGCCAACTCCCGGCAAACCTGCAAAGCGTTTTCACGCTGCTCTGGGTCAATAGCCAGCTTAAGTTCTAATTCCCGGGACTCTTGATTTGACATAGAACGGCTTCCAACAACGATGAATGAGTCATTAAAGGTAGCCATTTGCTTGCTTAGGGTCAACACAAAGGCTACCTTAAGTAGCAGCGGCGGTTGCCTTGACAGAACATGTTAAAAAAAGCACCGTTGCCAGGAAAATAGACTGTACGTGCGCTAAAAGTTAATTATACTGGCGCCCGATTCCCATCCTTAGGGAAGCATGCCGACGTTCGGCTTAGCTTTGAAGGAGATGCAATGTTTAAAGCGAGTGAGGTGCTATCTAAACAGCATCAGGCTGAGGACTTAAGATCCTTACAGCAAGCAGTAACCGACAATTATATTGTCGATGAAGACGCCTATATGCGCGAGTTATTACCCCTGGTGCCCTCCGATGAGGATAGTATTAAGACAGTAACTGACCGGGCGGCGAAGCTCGTCGAGCAAGTCCGTTCAGAAGCCGATAACGGCGTAGTTGATTCGTTTTTACAAGAATACAGCCTGGACACTAAAGAAGGTATTATCCTGATGTGTCTGGCAGAGGCCTTGTTGCGGATCCCCGACGCTTATACCGCTGATGCCCTGATACAGGACAAACTGTCTGGCGGCGACTGGCAAAAGCACATGGGACAAAGTGCCTCCTGGCTTGTCAATTCAGGTAGTTGGGGCTTAGCGCTGACCAATAGCGTGGTAAATCCGACCGGCCAGGCGATGGAAACACCGCGCGGTACTTTTCGGCGTCTGACTCGTCGTCTTGGCAGCCCGGTGATCCGCAAAGCAACCTACACTGCCATGCAGATTATGGGTAAGCAATTTGTGCTTGGGCGAACCATCGACGAAGCATTGAAAGAAAGCCGGGACAACCGCGACAAAGGCTATACGCATGCCTACGATATGCTGGGCGAAGCCGCACTGACCCGCGAAGACGCAGCTTATTACAAAGAACAATACGTTAATTCCATTAAAACCATCACCCGCGAAGACTTTAATAATCCGGATGCCCCCAGACCGACTATTTCAATAAAATTATCGGCGCTGCATCCCCGTTACGAGACATCCAATCACGAGCGGGTACTGACGGAATTAGCCACGACCCTTACTGAGCTGGTGAAACTGGCAAAAGAAGCCGATGTCGGAGTGACCATCGATGCCGAAGAAGCTGATCGTCACGAGTTGTCGCTGGAACTGTTCGAAAAAGTCTACCGTAGCGGTGTCTGCAAGGGCTGGCCACGCTTCGGTATGGTGGTGCAGGCCTACTCGAAACGCGCACTGCCGACGTTGTGCTGGCTATCAGCATTAGCCAAAGAATGCGGCGACGAGATCCCGGTGCGGTTGGTAAAAGGAGCCTACTGGGATAATGAAATTAAGTGGAGCCAGGAAAACGGTATTACCGGCTACCCGGTATTCACCCGTAAGGCCCACAGTGATATTTCCTATCTGGCATGCGCCCGATATTTGCTGAGTGATGACACTGACGGACAAATATATCCGCAGTTCGCTACTCACAATGCCCAGACTATTGTTGCAATTCAGCATATGAATGAGGTGGCTAAACGTCGCATCGAATACCAGCGTCTGCATGGTATGGGCGACAGCCTTTATGACACCCTGATGAACCAAGAGCCCGGAATGGTGGTGCGCATATACGCCCCGGTTGGCCCACACCGTGACTTATTACCCTATTTGGTAAGGCGGTTGCTGGAGAACGGTGCCAATTCGTCTTTTGTTCATAAGCTGTTGGATGCTGAAACACCGGTTATGGAACTGGTCGCTCACCCGATGAAAACCGCTTCGGGGCATGAGAAGTATGCCAACGATAAGATTCCTCTTCCCCCTCAAATGTACGGGGATCGCACAAATTCTTTAGGATTGAATATGAATATTCACTCACAAGCTGATGACTTTATTGCTGCTGTACAACAGTATCGTGACAAACAATGGCAGGGTGGTCCAATTGTTGACGGAAAAACCGTTGAAACCGACCATCATGTCAGTATTACCAGCCCTCAGGAAACTTCCAAGCAGGTTGGTAGCATTTACTGGGGCGACAAAAAGCTGGCTGAACAAGCGCTGGAAAGTGCTAACAAAGCCTACCGCTCGTGGCGCAAAGTACCCACTGAAGAAAGGGCAAAATGTCTGGAAAAGTTTGCTGATTTGATGGAAGCAAATCGCAATGAGTTAATCGCACTGTGCTCGATGGAAGCCGGTAAAGGCTTACAGGACGGCGTTGATGAGGTGCGCGAAGCAGTAGACTTTTGTCGCTATTACGCTAACCAGGCGCGCAAAATTATGGGCTCTCCGCTGCAGCTGCCTGGACCTACCGGTGAGGATAACGAGTTATTCGTTGAAGGCCGTGGTACCTTTATCTGTATCAGCCCGTGGAACTTCCCACTGGCTATTTTTGTCGGTCAGGTTGCTGCGGCGCTGGTTACCGGCAACTCTGTTATTGCCAAGCCTGCTGAGCAAACCGGTCTAATCGCATACCATGCTGTACAGCTGGCCCTTGAGGCCGGTATACCGGGTAATGTACTGCACTTTATGCCGGGCAGTGGCGCGGAAGTGGGCAGCTACTTAACGTCACAAGAAGATATCGGGGGCGTGTGTTTTACCGGCTCAACCTATACGGCACAGGCCATTAACCGCGCCTTAGCTGCACGTACCGGTCCTATTGTACCTCTGGTCGCGGAAACCGGTGGTCAAAACGCTATGATGGTTGATTCAACGGCATTACCTGAACAGGTCGTTACGGACGTTGTTGCCAGCGCCTTCCAAAGCGCCGGACAGCGCTGTTCAGCGTTGCGCGTTTTATTTGTTCAGGAAGATGTTGCCGACCGGGTGATCGATCTTCTTCGCGGAGCAATGGAAGAGCTAACCGTTGGAGACCCTCTTCTGCATGAAACCGATGTGGGTCCGGTTATCGATGGTATAGCAAAGACAAACCTCGAACAGCACATTTCTGATATCCAGCAGGCAGGCCGTTTAATTGCCCGTACTCCTTTACCGGAATACGCTATGGGCGGAACTTTTGTTGCCCCAACGGCCATCGAAATTGACAGTATCAGTCAGTTGGTTAAAGAAAACTTCGGGCCGATTTTACACGTCATCCGCTTCAGCACCGACAATATCGATGAGGTTATTGACAGCATCAACGCAACAGGCTTTGGTTTGACCTTTGGTATTCACAGCCGCAACGAAACCTTTGCTCATGATGTTGCCAGTCGTATTGATGTTGGTAATGTTTACATTAACCGTAACCAAATTGGTGCCATCGTCGGCGTGCAGCCATTTGGTGGCCGGGGCATGTCAGGCACCGGGCCAAAAGCCGGTGGACCTCACTATCTGACCCGCTTTATTACCGAAAAAACACGCAGTGACAATATTACTGCGGTTGGTGGTAACGCTACCCTGTTGTCTCTGGACGATTAAGTCAGCGGCCAACAGTAGCAAAAAGGAGCGCCGAGGCGCTCCTTTTTTTATTCCTGCGGCAACTGTTTCGGCTATTCGTCCCGTTGGTCTACTACCTTAATATCGGTTTTTTGGAGTCGCTCAGACAACTGTTCATCAAAAACAAAATACACTTCATGCAACCGGTCCTGTTCCGTAAATTGCAGTGCGGCTATATCATCCTCATAGCGAATTAATGTGGGAGGCTCGTCCAGATGATAATGCTTCGGGGGTAAAATAAAGCGTTTTTCAACCAGTTCAGAGCCATCCCAGGTCGCAGCCAGCTGCAACGGCCGGAACTTAACAATAATCACTGCCATCAGCAGCATAGTTGTCAGTGCGCCAACAGCTATTATCCACAGTGGCACGACACCACCAATATAAATGGCCATCCAAATAGCCAAAAAAAAGCCGCCCCAACCCTGCGGACGGCGACTATCACGATAAAACTCTACCCGCTCAGAATTGTTCTGGGTCATGTAAATATAAGCTCTCGCTGCCATCTTTGATTACCGCGAGCAAAGAGTGTGTGCGCGGTAAAACACGTGAAAAATAAAATTTAGCGGTTTTAACTTTTGCGGCCAGGTAAGGTTTCTGCGCTTGTTTTTCTTGCGCAACCACTGCCATTCGGAGCCACAAATAGCCAAACGCAATATATCCAATTAGATGCAAATATTCCACTGCAACACTGCTGACCAAGTTTTCATCGGCAGCCGCTTTTTCTACCAGCTCCTTACTCACACCGTTTAAGGATTTTACCGCATCTTTCAATTGTGTCAGCTCTTTGCGCCAGCTTTTGTTACCACTCAGACTTTCTATAAAGGACTCAATTTCGTCGCTAAAGGGCTGCAGCAAATCGCCGCCGGAGCCAACCACTTTGCGACCCAAAAGGTCCAATGCCTGAATACCGTTGGTGCCTTCGTATATTTGCGCAATACGCACGTCGCGGACCAGCTGCTCCTGACCCCACTCGCGAACATAGCCGTGTCCGCCCAGCACCTGTTGCCCGTGAACGGTAGATTCCAGGCCAGTATCTGTTAAAAAGGCTTTTGCTACCGGTGTTAATAAAGCCACCATAGCGTCCGCCCGCTGGCGCTGTTGCTTGTCGTCAGTATATTTAGCTCTGTCCAGCTGTTGTCCGACCCAGCTGGAAAATGCCCGGCCACCTTCAGTTAAAGCTTTCATGGTTAACAGCATTCGCCGCACGTCACCATGCACCAGAATAGAATCAGCCTCGGCGTTTTGTTGTTGCGAAGCTTTTGCCCCACGCCCCTGAATACGTTCTTTTGCGTACGTTAGTGCCGTTTGATACGAGCGTTCTGCTGCCCCCAGACCTTGTATACCCACGCCTAGTCGTTCATAGTTCATCATAGTGAACATCGCTGCCAGCCCGCGGTGCGGCTCACCTACCAGCCAACCCGTTGCACCATCAAAATTCATTACGCAGGTGGCTGAACCATGGATGCCCATTTTATGCTCAACAGAGCCACAGCTGAGTGCATTTGGCTGCCCTAACCCGGCGTTTTCATCGGGTACTATTTTTGGCACCAAAAACATCGATATACCCTTTGTTCCGGGCGGTGCATCAGGCAATTTTGCCAGCACCAGGTGAACAATGTTATCGGCCAGATCATGCTCGCCACCGGTGATAAATATTTTAGTTCCGGTTACTGCGTAGCTGCCATCACCGTTGCTAACAGCTTTTGATTTAATGATACCTAAGTCAGTACCCGCGTGAGGCTCGGTAAGACACATAGTGCCGGTCCATTCACCAGCCGCCATTTTTGGAAGATAAAGGTTTTTCATCGCCTCAGTACCGTGCAGATCAATGGCCATGATGGCTCCGGAGGTAAGGCCCGGGTAAAGTGAAAAGGCAATGTCAGCGCTGCTTAACATCTCTTCATACTGAGCAGACAACGATTTTGGCAAGCCCATGCCACCAAAGTCAGGATTCGCTGTTACGCCAACCCAGCCACCTTCGGCCAGCTTACGGAAATTTTCTTTATAGTTTGGGGGAGTTGTCACAACACCGTTATTGAAGCTGACACCGGCTTCGTCGGCCTGGCGTGCCTGAGGGGCAATTAAATTTTCAGAGACCTTCGCGGCTTCATCGAGGATAGCCGATGCGGTATCAATATCCATCATATCGGCTAATTGTTCCGCCTGCTGCCAGTCTTCAGCAACATTCAATACGTCATGCAAGACGAAATCCATATCATCGCGCGGTGCTTTGTAATCGGCCATGGTCAACCTCTTTCTTAAACGGTTAATTCAAACGGGTGTTTGATTCTCCAGCCTAGATTAAGAATTTCGCTACTGGCTGTCAATGGCTATCGTACGGTTATTATCCGCCCCAGTCCTGCAAAGCCTCGACACTAAAGACTTTACCTTTTAACGATAAAATCACCTGCTGCGGCTCGATCCGCTCAACCACCAGATCGCTAAAGTTATCGCCAATAAATAAACGCTGCCGATTAAATTCAATCCAACGTTCGCCCGGCTCGGAAACATACATGTGACTGTCATAACTAAATTCGGGTATTTGCTGAAGGAAGGCGCTGTCCAGCTCATTAAGCGGCGGTACCACTGACAAGCTTTGTGCTGTTTTTGTGGCAGGGTCACTTTGTTTCACTGCTTGTTCAAACTTTGCCAGTAACTCAGTTGAAACGGCACTCATATCCAGCGGCTCTCTGCCAGCGGGCTCTGTAGTCTCGTTTTCCCGGTTCACTGTCTCAGGCACTCTGTTGTCGGCTGCCACAGGCTGTTCTGAGCCTGGCCAGCTAATGTTCTCTATGTTCTCGTCTTGTCCCCACTGGTAGCCAGCTGAGTCCGCCGAGTAGCTTGCTTCAGAGACTGGCTCTGCTGTGGGCACGGAAATCAGTTTTCGCACAACTAAGCCCAGCGCAATCAGACACAATAGCGCAAGCAGGATAATCATGAGTGTGGCAACCCCGGATTTTGGCCTGCCGCGGTCCATTAACCGCGGTTCCAGCGGGCTTGAATCATTCAGCAGCGGCGACTGTTGTTGTTTTAGTGCCTTTAAAAGCGACGACATTTCTTATTCCTGTACGCTAAAGAGAATTAATGCGTGGGCCAGAATCATAAAATCTGGCGCTAAGCCAAGCCAGCGTAGCGGCATCCAGTTTACCGCTAACTGGCAATCCTGCCTGACGCTGCAGTGCAATATATTGCTGCCGGGCCGACAAACCTGTGGCATCATCAGGCAAGTACTGCTGCAACTGCTGCTGCACCCATTGCTGTTGCTCCTCGCCGGTCAGCTGTTCCATGGCAAAAGGCTGTTGGTAAAGTAGTAACAATTCACCGTTCCACTGGCGCGTGTCAACAGGCCGCTCACCAGCCATAAGCGTTGCGTTACCATCGTCATGAAACAGCAACGCGGGATAGTTAATGCTCTGTACCTGGGCTACGCTTAACGGCTGCTGCAGGCAGGCCAGCCGGTAGCTTTTAACCCATTCACAGAACGGTTGTTGGTGCGGAGGTTTCGGCAACTGCCATAACTGTGCCAATTGCTGAGCTTGCTGATAAGCGTCTGTTTGAACCGGCTCCGGCACAGGCTCAGTTGCCGGCAGCTGCTGCGGCCCATACAGCCAAAAGGTAGCAATGGCTAACAGCAGGTTCAGCAGTGCCAATAGCCAGAGCGCCATGCGGCGATAGGGCCGCGCAGCAGGCGATTTATCAGTACCCTGCAGTTCCAGTTCAGCTTGTTTGATGTGTTTTGGCTGAACCTGGCCTGCATTATCGGTATAGGCTGCTAATAGCGCCCGATCACAAATTAAATTCAGTAGTCGCGGCACACCTCCGGTTAACTTGTGTGCTACTACACTGGCGGCCTGACTGAACAACGGCCGGTTTGCACCAGCAATTTGCAACCGATAAGCGATGTACCGTTGAGTATCAGCCTCGGTTAACGGCAAAATGTGATAACGTGCCGTTATGCGTTGCGACAACTGCCGTAATTCACGTCGCCGCAGCAGCTCCTGCAGTTCCGGCTGGCCAATTAGAATAACGCGTAATAGTTTGCTCTGATCGGTTTCAAGATTAGTTAACAGCCGCAACTGTTCCAGCACCTGGGGTTTTAAATGCTGGGCTTCATCAATCAGCACAACACATTGTTGCTGCTGCCGATGCGCATTGAGTAAAAACTGGCTTAGCTTGTCCGTTAATACTTTGCGGGTCGCCGAGCGCTTCTGATAACGAATACCAAATTCATCGCATAAGCTTGCCAGTAACTCGTCTTCGTTGAGCATCGGGTTTAAGATAAAGGCCGTCAGTGTGGTTTCCGGCAACTGCTCTAACAATGCCCGTGAAACCGTGGTTTTACCAGTACCGACTTCACCGGTTAATAGAATAAACCCGCCGCTACCCTGCAGCCCCTGAGTTAGGTGGGCAAGAGCCTCCTGGTGTCGTTCGCTCAGATACAAATAGTGAGGATCGGGAGCAATAGAAAACGGCTGTTCCTGTAATCCGAAAAAGTTTTCATACATAGGGTTAGGCTTTCTTTTTTCGCTCTAGTGTAACGAGTCACTTGCACCTAGGCCAGTGATTCGACAAGATCAGTAAAAAACAACAGGAGCTGTAGATGCAAACCTATCTGGTCGGTGGCGCC